>NZ_JAXCWF010000034.1:0-272 GCF_034044945.1 Flavobacterium sp. CFBP9031 | reverse complement strand
TAAGGCCTGCAACATACTCGTTCATGTCTTTTCCGTCGTTTCCAGGAAGCTCTTTCCAGATCTCGAATGCCGACTTACCGTCCGCTCCCGTGTCCCCTTTAAGGCCTGCAACATACTCGTTCATGTCTTTTCCGTCGTTTCCAGGAAGCTCTTTCCAGATCTCGAATGCCGACTTACCGTCCGCTCCCGTGTCCCCTTTAAGGCCTGCAACATACTCGTTCATGTCTTTTCCGTCGTTTCCAGGAAGCTCTTTCCAGATCTCGAACGCCGAC
>NZ_JAXCWF010000033.1:0-285 GCF_034044945.1 Flavobacterium sp. CFBP9031 | reverse complement strand
ATTAGAAGCAATCTCTAGAAAAGAGCTAAAAACAATTAAAGGAGGTGACGATCCAATTGATCCAAATAATCAAAACGAGCCTAAAAAAACTGGCGGAAACGGGAATCCATAAACAATAGAAAAAAACTCTAAAAACTAATCCAAAAAAATAAAGTCATGAAAAATAGCAAATTAACATTCGAAAAATTTCAATTAGAAGCAATCTCTAGAAAAGAGCTAAAAACAATTAAAGGAGGTGACGATCCAATTGATCCAAATAATCAAAACGAGCCTAAAAAAACGGGC
>NZ_JAXCWF010000032.1:0-336 GCF_034044945.1 Flavobacterium sp. CFBP9031 | reverse complement strand
TACATCGGCAGTAAATGATTTAACTACAACAGTAAATGGAGTAGCAGGAACTGCTGTGCCAATTATCAACAGCAACGAGACCTCGTTGACAGGAGCAACTTTAACTACAACTGTAAATGGAGTTGCAAGTACTGCACTAGATTTGACTCCAGCTATTACAGCTGGTACAACCAATGCTCTGAGTCTTGCGGGCAATACTCTGACCTCTAATGTAAATGGGGTTTCTACAACTTCAGATGCTGTTAGCGGTGTTTCTAATACATCGGCAGTAAATGATTTAACTACAACAGTAAATGGAGTAGCAGGAACTGCTGTGCCAATTATCAACAGCAACGA
>NZ_JAXCWF010000031.1:0-397 GCF_034044945.1 Flavobacterium sp. CFBP9031 | reverse complement strand
ACTTTCGCAGCAGTTACAAATGCGGCCTTGCCAGCAAACTCAATCAATATCCCTATACCTGCAAATACGGCGGCGGGAACTTATACAGGAACTTTAACGGTAAGCAATGCAAACGGATGCGTGTCATCAGCAAATAATTTTACCGTTATCGTAAACCCATTGCCAACAATAACATTAGGAGCTACTACTGCAGTATGCGCAAGTACAAGTGCACAAAGCACTACTTTGCCTTACAGTGCTGTTACAAATGCACCGACGACTTATAGCATTACGTGGAATGCCAGTCCGGCAAATACTTTCGCAGCAGTTACAAATGCGGCCTTGCCAGCAAACTCAATCAATATCCCTATACCTGCAAATACGGCGGCGGGAACTTATACAGGAACTTTAACAGTTT
>NZ_JAXCWF010000030.1:0-696 GCF_034044945.1 Flavobacterium sp. CFBP9031 | reverse complement strand
TACAGCATTACGTGGAATACCAGTCCGGCGAATACTTTCGCGCCAGTTACAAATGCGACATTGCCAGCAGGTTCGATTAGTATTCCGATACCTGCAAATACTGCCGCCGGAACATATACTGGTACATTGACTGTTAAAAACGCAGTTGGATCTGGATGTACGTCTTTGGCAAATAATTTTACAGTTATTGTCAATCCGCTGCCAACAATAACTTTAGGCTCAACTACAGCTGTGTGTGAGAGCGCTAGTTTGCAAAATGTAACATTGCCTTATTCGGCAGTTACGAATGCACCAACAAACTACAGTATAACATGGAGTGCAAATCCTGCAAATACTTTCGCACCAGTTACAAATGCGACCTTGCCAGCAAATTCAATAAGTATTGCTGTTCCTGCTGGAACTGTAGGTGGGACATATACAGGATCGCTAACGGTTCGTAATGCGGCTGGATGCGTGTCTGCGGCTCCAACAAATTTTACTATAACTGTCAATCCATTGCCGACCATAACATTAGGAGCCACTACAGCGGTATGTGCAAGTGCGAGCGTGCAGAGTACAACTTTGCCTTATAGCGCTGTGACAAATGCACCAACGACTTACAGCATTACGTGGAATACCAGTCCGGCGAATACTTTCGCGCCAGTTACAAATGCGACATTGCCAGCAGGTTCGATTAGTATTCCGATACCTGCAAAT
>NZ_JAXCWF010000003.1:0-443464 GCF_034044945.1 Flavobacterium sp. CFBP9031 | reverse complement strand
TTCATCCTGAGCCAGGATCAAACTCTTCATCGTATATTTTAATATTATATAATCGATGCTCTTTCTATCGGTTCTTTTCGAATCTTGCGATTCTACTGCTCTTATTCTTTTTGCTCTAACATCTCTGTTAGAACGGCTGTCAATTCAATATGTCTACGAACGTAATTTTCTGTCTTTCGCTTATCTCTCAAAGCGGGTGCAAAACTAAAACTTCTTTTTGTTTCCTGCAAGAAAAATTTAAAGTTTTTTTTTTGAGATTTTTTCAATCCCGTTTTCTCCAATTTTCCTCCCAATCTCTCAATGAACTTTCCGTGTTTTGCGGGGTGCAAATGTAGAAAGCATTTTCAAATCTCGCAAGCTTTTTCGAATCTTTTTTTTGAAAATTTCTTTTCGTCTGATTCTCATTTCCTGCCAGTATTTCGATGAACGCCTTCGCTGTTGCGGGTGCAAAAGTAGAACCTTTTTCCAGTTAAACAAGGCTTTTTGCAAACTATTTTCAATATTTTTTATAAGTCACTGGTTATGCGTTTTTTACAAACCAAAGTTTTTTGGGCTGTTTTATAGATATTTCTGTTTTCGGGCGATTTTGTCCTACTCTGCTTTATTTTGCCGTAAAGGCACTAAGATATAAAGTTTGGTTTTCTGTGGGTATTTTTCGAATCTCGCCAAGGCGCAGAGGCACAAAGTTTCTTTTTGGCACTGGTTTTTCTTCGGGGACCATCCATCTTCTCTGTTTTTTTCTTCTGGAAACCGGTGCCCTAGCCCCGATAGAAGTGGAAATCCTTTTGTGCCGGGGTTCGGCACAAAAGATTGGAGCGGATAGCGGGATAAGCTCCTTAATAAATTCCAAAGTTCAATTTTTTAAAATCTCAAATTCCAAATACTGCCGCTAAAAGGGCTTCGACTTCGCTCAGCCTGACAATAGATCTTAAAAGCTGATTTTAGATTTACTCCGTTTTACTCTTATATATTATAGTAGAACTTTCTGCTTATATATATAACAAAAACAAACCCGACAGGTTTTAGAAACCTGTCGGGTTATGAGAATGAAATCTACTCTTATGTATAGTATACTTATATATGTATACTATCGTTTAGGCTGTCGATTGCTTCTTTGGTGATTTGAATGCTTTTTAATTTTGCCTGATGATCGAAGATTGGGCTGGTTACCATTAGTTCGTCTATTCTGGCGTAGTCAATGAACTTTTTCAAATCGGTTATTAATTGTTCTTTGTTTCCTGTGAAGGTTCCGGCCGTCATTTGATTGACATGGAAACGTTCCTGCTCGTTCATGATGTCGTCTAATGACGGAACTGGCGGTTGTAGGCCTTTGCGGTCGTTTCTAATTAGGTTCAGGAACATTTGATACAAACTTGTAGACAATAATTCTGCTTCTTCGTTTGTGTCTGCTGCAATGATATTCACACAAGCCATTGTTTTTGGTTTATCTAAATATTCTGAAGGCTGGAAATTTTCTCTATAAAATTCAAATGCCTGAATCATCAGTTTTGGCGCAAAGTGTCCAGCAAAAGCATAAGGCAATCCGTAAGCTGCTGCCAAAGCCGCGCTGTCCATGCTTGATCCTAGAATCCAGATTGGCACTTTTAGACCTTCGGCTGGAAATGCACGCACTTTTCCTGTTGCATTTTCACTTGAAAAGTACTCTTGAAGTTTGCTTACGTTTTGCGGAAAACGCTGTGCCTGCTCAAAAAAGTCTTTTCGAATTGCTTCGGCGGTTGGCTGATCTGTTCCCGGCGCTCTTCCTAAACCTAAATCGATTCGGTTTGGATAAAGAGTTTCTAGGGTTCCAAATTGTTCTGCAACTACCAAAGGAGAATGATTTGGAAGCATGATGCCGCCAGAACCTACTCGGATATTTTTGGTCTGACTTGCTACATACCCAATTAAAACCACTGTTGCCGTACTTGCAACGTGGGCCATATTGTGATGTTCTGCAAGCCAAAATCGCTTGTATCCTAAAGTATCTGCTAATTGCGCTATGTCTTTTGTTTTTTGAAATGTTTCTGTGGCATTGCTATCCTGAGTGATGATAGCGAGCTCTAATAATGAGACTGAAATTGGGTTTTTCATATAAAAAAATGCTAATATGCAAAATTAAGCCTTTTATATGGATGCCTTTTGTTTTCTAATGTTAATAGATTTATAATATTTCTAAAAATACCTAAAAGTTTCTTTTCCAATAATTAATTATTGTTTTACAATAATTAATTATACATTTGCAATATCTAACTTTTCATTATATGAAGACAACTCATATTGTATCTAGAATATTATTTTACTTTACCCGATTTTTGTCTGTGATTTATTTCTTTTTGGCCGGATATTCTGTTTTTACTTTGGTAACGGGATTGTTTTTGACTTTTAAGGACAACGGAAAGTATTTTCAGGTTTGTTATCCTTTTACTTCTCATCCTTTAATGTTAGGTGATTACAACTTGCCGTATATTCTTTTTGATTTTTTGGCTCCGCTGAGTTTATATGGACTTTTCTTTTTATTGAGCAGCAATGTTTTTAAAGTATTTTTTCAGCCTAAATTATTTACGCAAAACGGAATTTCTCATTTAAGGCGTTTCTATTTATCCAATTTATTAATTCCGGGTATTGTAATATTTGTAGCTTTCTTTTTTGTGCCACTGGATAATGAAGTTTCGCTTTTTATATTATTACACGGAATGCTGGGTGTTTTCGCTTACTTTTTAGCCGCCATTTTTAAACAAGGTTTAAACCTTCAGAACGAACAAGACTTATTTATATAACTATGCCAATAATTGTAAATGTTGATGTAATGCTTGCCAAACGCAAGATGCAGAGTAAAGAGTTGGCAGAAAAACTAGATATTACGCCTGCTAATTTATCGATTCTAAAAACTGGAAAAGCAAAAGGAATTCGGTTTGATACTCTCGAAGCTATTTGTAAAATATTGGATTGCCAGCCCGGAGATATTTTAGAATACGTGGCAGAATAGCTTTCTTTTAAATCTTATTTCACTCTTAATAAATCAGTTTTTAAAGCCGACAGGTACTCTATTGCCTAAATTTTTCAAATCATAGTTTAATTCAATCATCTAAATCAATCAAAAAATGAACAGTTTATCAATCCAAAATCTCAGCAAAACGTATGAGAACGGCACAAAAGCGATTGACCAATTATCGCTTGAAATTACAAACGGAATGTTTGGTTTGCTCGGGCCAAACGGCGCCGGAAAATCGACTTTAATGCGGACTATTACCGCTTTGCAGGAACCCACTTCGGGAAGTATTGAGTTTAACGGAATTAATATTCTGGAAAATCCAATGTTTATCAGGCAAAATCTGGGTTATCTGCCTCAGGAATTTGGCGTTTATCCTAAAATTTCTGCTTATCGCCTGCTCGATCATTTGGCGGTTTTAAAAGGAATCGTCGAAAAAAAAGAACGTCACGATCAAATTTTGTATTTATTACAGCAGACGAATTTATTACAACACAAAGACAAAGCGGTTCATTCTTTTTCTGGCGGAATGCGTCAGCGATTTGGAATTGCTCAGGCTTTATTAGGAAATCCGAAGATTATTATTGTAGATGAACCTACTGCGGGACTTGATCCGGAGGAAAGAAACCGATTTAATAATTTGCTAAGCGAAATTGGCGAAAACATTATTGTAGTTCTATCGACTCATATTGTGGAAGATGTTCGTGATTTATGTCCAAAAATGGCCATTATCTCTAACGGAAAATTGATTTTGGAAGGAAAACCAAACGAAGCAATCGATTCTTTAAAAGATAAAATCTGGATGAAAGCCATTCCGAAAACAGAACTTAAGGACTATCAATCTAATTTTAATATCATTTCGTCCAACTTAAATTCAGGGAAAATCAATATTCATGTTTTCTCCCATCAACGTCCAGATTCTGGGTTCGAATTGATATCGCCAGATTTAAGCGATGTTTATTTTAGTGTTTTAGCTCAAAATCAACTTAAAAATTAGTGTTATGCTTTCTAAATTAATTCAATTTGAATGGCATAACAACACCAGAAGCTGGACTTTTTATGCCACGTTTATTATTTATTTGGTTTTAGGATTTTTTGTGAGTGCTTTTGCGAACTTTTCTTTTTCGGGCGCTTACAAAAATAGTCCGTATGTATTGACTTATGCGATTGGTCTGATTTCGCTAATGACGATATTTTCGATTACACTTCAGGTTGCACAGAGTTTTTTAAAGGAATATGAAACGAAATTCGATTCGATTATCTTCTCCTCTCCTATTTCTAAGTTTCATTATTTAGCTCCAAAATTTATTACCGCATTTATAATCGCTGTAATTTCTTTTGGAATGTTTATCGTTGGAATGATCGTTGGACATCAAATGTCGTGGCTTTCAAAAAGCGAAATAGGTCCTTTTGAAATTATAAATTATCTCTGGCCGTATTTTGTAATTGTGATTCCGAATATTTTCCTGTGTCTTTCTATATTGACGGCTTTGGCCTGGCTTACGCGAAGTAAACTTTTCATTTATGTTGGGGGACTATTAATTTACATTTTATATATAGCGGGTTCTATTTTTTCTAATTCGCCCATCTTTGCAAATGCTTCTCCATCTTCGGCGAAAGCCATGTCTTTGGCAGCAAAAATAGATCCGTTTGGTTTGGCGGCTTTTTTAGAACAAACGAGATATTGGACTTCGATTGAAAAAAATACCGAACTGGTTTCGCTTTCGGGGAACTTTTTATTTAATCGATTGTTGTGGATTTCGGTTTCACTGCTTTTACTTTTTGTTTCGTATCGATTATTTTCCTTCCGAAAAACAAAAACTAAAAAGATAAAAACACCTAAAGTCATTTCAAAAGAAGAAAAAATCTTTTCTTCGAAAATTCCAAAAAACATCGAGTTCAAAACTTTCAGACATAATTTTGCTGTTTTTAAAAGCAATATCAAGCTTGATATCTTTTTAGTTTTAAAAGGAATTCCGTTTTTATTGATTGTTCTTTTATTTTCGGGATTGTTGGCAATCGAAATTTCGGATGAAATTGACGGGGGAATTCGATTAGCGGAAAAAATTACGGATACGGCTTTAATGATTTCCACCATAATGGATCGTCTGCCTTTTATTCTGATCTTGATTCTGCTTTTTTACAGCAGTGAATTATTAAACCGAAGTGAAAATTCGAGATTTGAAATGCTCGAAAATACCGCACCATATTCTCAGTTTGTGGTTTTATTGGCCAAACTGACGGCACTTTTTATCATTCCGTTACTCATTATCAGCATTAGTATTTTGATTGGATGCGCTTTTCAGATTGCGAATGCCAATGCTCCAATCGAAATGGGTCTTTATCTTTCCTTGTTTTATTATCTCGGATTTCCGTTGCTGCTGATTTCGATTTTGATAATCTCAATTCAGACTTTTATTAAAAATAAATACATCGGACTTTCGGTTGCTGCTTTTGTCTGCATTTTGTTTTGTACAGGAATTGGAGAACAATTGGGAATTTCGCATCCTTTACTGCGGTTTGGAAATGCTTTTAAAAGAGAATATTTTGATTTAAATGGTTTCGGAAAATACACTTTTCCGTTTCATATTTCGATGCTGTACAATTTCGGATTGGCTTTACTGCTTCTTACTTTGACTGGAATTTTATGGAAAAGAAATGCTTCAGTTGCAAAAACCTTTCGAAGAAATTCATTTAATGGCATTCAGAAAGTAACTTTCTCTTTAGGAATTATTCTTTTTATTGGTTTTGGGAGTTATCTTTTTTACAAAACCAATATCGAATATCCGTATTTGACCGAAGAAGATCAAAACAACTGGAGCGAAAAATATGAAACTCAATTTAAAAAATATACCAATCTTGCTCAGCCTACGATTGTTTCTGTAAAAAGTAAAGTTGATTTATTTCCTGAGGAAAATCGCTATGAAGTAGAAGGCACTTATGAATTGATCAATAATACTGAAAAACCTATTGATAGTTTACTCCTATATATAGATCGAAATTCAAAGTTGACTTCTGTTGAAATTCCGAATTCGAAAAACCTAAATGATATTTCGGCATTTCATCATTATTGGTATCGATTGGAAAAACCTTTGCAACCAAAGCAGAAAATGAAAATGAATTTTTCTTTTGAGTCTTCGTGGTCACCATTTAAAGGACATACTGCCTTTAATTCTATAATCGAAAATGGGTCATTTATGCGGATAAGCCGTTACTTTCCACTTTTCGGTTATCAGGAATCGAATGAAATCAGCAGTAAAAAAGAACGGGTAAAAAGACATTTGAAACCGCAGACGCCTCTTAAAAAGCTGGAAGACAAGTCGGAAATTAAATATGATTTTATTGATTATGATGCTGTAGTTTCAACTTCTAAAAATCAGACGGCGATTGGCGTTGGAGATTTAATTGGGAATTGGAGAAAAGACAACCGTAATTATTTTCATTATAAATCTAACGGTAAGATTCCGTTTCGATTTGCTTTTTCTTCTGCTGAATATGAAATTAAAAAAACGAATTATAAAGGCATTTCGATTGAAGTTTATTATGATAAAAGACATTCGAGAAATATCAAAAAACTAATTCAGGATGTAAAAAATACTTTAGATTACTGCCAGAATAATTTTGGTAAATATCCATACAAAACAATTCGTTATGCCGAAGTTTCAGCTTTCGCCGATGGATTTGCTGCGACTTCTTATCCGTCGACGGTTTTTATGAAAGAGAATTTCGGATTTTACAGTAACCTCAACAATAAGGATAAAGAAGATGTAATTAATCAATTAACGGCTCATGAATTATCGCATGAGTGGTGGGGAAATTCACAAATAAGCCCGGAACAAAAAGAAGGAAGCTGGATTTTGACTGAAACTCTGGCGCAATACACCGAACTCATGTTGTATGAAAAAGAACATGGCTTGGAAAAAGCGCTCGAAACTTTAAAAATTCATCTGGATTTATATTTGAGTAGTCGAAGTTATGATCCTGAAACGCCTTTGTATAAAACGAATTACGATACACCACATTTACCTTATGATAAAGGAATGTTGGTAATGCATCAGCTTCGGGTTTTAATTGGTGAAGAAAAAGTAAATCTGGCTTTGAAAAATTTCCTGAATCATTATAAATATCCAAATCCGTTTCCTGATTCTGAGGCTTTATTAAAAGAAATTTATGAGGTAACGAATCAAAAACTGCATCCTAAATTAGATGAAATGTTTAAGCAGATTATTACCTATTCGTCAAAAATAGAATCTGTTTCAAGTATTCAAAAAAATGGCTTTTATGAAGTTTCTTTTAAAGCTGATTCTGAAAAATTCAGAGAAAATGCAACCGGAGAACGAAAACAAATTCCAAACGATGCTTCAATAGATATTGGGATTTATGATGAAAACGGAAAATTATTTCTTTATCCTTTTGCCATCAAAAACAATAAAATTGAAGGGAAATTAAAACTCAAAACAAAACCTCAGCGAATTGTGATTGATCCGTATTTAATGAATATTGATACTTTTATAAAGGACAACGAGAAAGAGATTGATTAGAAGTTTTTCGTTGAGAATAATTTTTAAACACATAGAAACATAGTTTTTTTCTTTTACTCATAAAGAAAATCGAAAGAAACTAGTTTCTAACACATAGCTAGCTATGTGAATTTATGCAAGTGAAACGCCTTTTCTACATTCCAAAAAACTATGTTTCTATGTGTTTAAATTTTTATGAAACATTTTTATTTCAATTGAATGAAAATCTGTTTATGAGTTGATTTTCCGTCATCTTTAATTTTCAAATCTTTTTTGGATTCGATTTCAAATTTTGAAGAAGTATCTATTACTAAAGAAATATCACGATTCCTAAAAGTTCCTGGAATTTCCGGAAGTTTAATTGTAACTATTACTTCTTTATTTTTCTGCTGAAAATCGACTTTAATTCTGTCTCTTAACCAAATGTATTCGTAAACTTCCTGCCACGGCGCCATCCAGATTGAATCGTTTCCTTTTGTACCATATTTATTCGCAAGCGCTGTCATATAATATTTAAAATCGGGAAAACGCATGCTTAGGTTCCACAGATTTGTATTTCCTGTTCCGTGTGTGAAATCGTTAAACCAAACCGGTTCTGGCTGTTTTACAATTGAATCTATGGTTTTTAAATAACGATCCATTGTTTTAAAAGTGATTGTATCTTTTGAACTTTGGACAAAAGTTCGAGCAGAAATCATTTTATCTAAATCGACTTTTGAATCTACTTTAAAAACTGGTCCAACACCATAATAAGACGCTACCGAAAAATGTCCGTTATTAAGTGCCTCTTTTTCATATTCTAAATAATATTTCTCATCACCTTCTCCGCCAGGAACCACAAAATGTGACATAGTAAAATCCAGATTTTGTTTTATCGAAGTGATGTTTTCCGTCACTTCTGTAAAATAATTTGTTCCGTGTTTTGTAGCGTGATGAAAACTATGATTCAAAATATCCCAGCCAGCATTGTACATTTCTTTAATTTCAGCCCAAGAAAGATGTCCGCGATTTTCAGGCAAATAACGAATTGAACCTCCATTGATCGCTAAAGCCAATTTAAACGGAATTTTATTTCCCATTCCGTCCGAATAAAAAAGCCCTTCTGAAACTGTTCCATCTCCACCTTGATCAATTTTCCATTCGTTAATGGATGAATTACTGATTTTTCCTCCATTCAATAATGGAAAAGCGGTTAAATAAGCAGATCTGTAGCCATCGTCAAGCGTAAAACTATACGCTAAATGTTTGTTATATTTTAATGGAGAAACTACAATTTTTATTTTATCTGTCGATTTCAGTTTTATTTTGAATGAAATAGTTTTCGGTTCTGAAGAATCTTTTTCGATAATTCCTTTTGAAAAACTATTAAAGCTTCCGAAGATTACAATAACTATTATAATGAGAATTCGTTTTGACATAAATTTTAGGGATTCATTTTCGACTTAAAAGTACATTTCTTTTTCAAAAAAAATATTTTAAAACTGATTCTACTGCTTAAAATAATTTCTGTCGATTCAAAAAAGTGAACAGATTTTAAACCTAACTTTGTAGATCAAATATCAAAATTTGATTTAGCATCTCTGCAAATGACACACAAAATTTTAATTATAGACGACGAAGAAAAACTGAGAAGTCTGCTGGTTCGTATTATAAAATCGGAAGGATTTGAAGTTTTTGAAGCCAAAGATTTAAAATCAGGTTTTAAGAAACTAGAACAAACCGAAATTGATGTCGTTTTATGTGATGTAAAACTGCCTGACGGAAATGGCGTTGACTTTCTTCAAAACATAAAAGGAAGTTTTCCTTTAACAGAAGTTATTCTTTTAACTGCTTTTGGGAATATTCCAGATGGCGTTCAGGCAATGAAAAATGGTGCTTTTGATTATATCGTAAAAGGCGACGATAACGACAAAATTATTCCGCTTCTTTATAAAGCAGTTGAAAAAGTGCATTTGCAAAAAAAAGTACAACAGCTTGAAAAACGCATAAACGATAAATATTCTTTCAGTACTATTATTGGAAAATCGAAAGGAATTGAACAGGTTATTGATCTCGCACAAAAAGTAGCAAAAACAGATTCGACTGTTTTACTTACTGGCGAAACAGGAACTGGTAAAGAAGTTTTTGCACAGGCGATTCACGAAAACAGTAATCGCGTTGGCAAATCTTTCGTAGCCTTGAATTGCAGTACTTTCACAAAAGAAATTTTAGAAAGCGAACTTTTCGGTCATAAACAAGGCGCTTTTACGGGAGCTGTAAAAGATAAAAAGGGTTTTATTGAAGAAGCGAACGGCGGTACTTTATTTCTGGATGAAATTGGAGAAATGCCAATTGATCTTCAAGCCAAATTATTGCGTGTTTTAGAAACTTCAGAATATATTCCGGTTGGCGATACCACTCCTAAAAAATCAAATTTCAGATTAATTGCCGCTACAAATAGAGATTTAAAAACAGAAAGTGATGAACATCGCTTCCGTTCTGATTTGTATTTCCGTTTAAATATCTTCGAAATAAAACTGCCTTCTTTACGAGAAAGAATCAAAGATATATCGGTATTGACGCATCATTTTGTGAAACAATTTTCTGAAAAAACGAATAAAAAAACATTACATATCTCTGATGAATTTCTACAGAAATTAGAAAATTATTCCTGGCCTGGAAATATCCGCGAACTTAAAAACATCATCGAAAGATCGGTTATTTTGAGTAACGGCGATACTTTAACCTCGGATGTTCTGCCTTACGAAATGCAGCATCAAGCCGAAAATAATTCAAAACCAATGTCGGCTTTCTCGATGCAGAGTGTTGAAAAACTGCACATACAAAAGGTTTTAAATTATACTAAAGGGAATAAAGCAGAAACGGCTCGATTATTAGAAATTGGAATTGCGACTTTGTATAGAAAGCTGGAAGAATATGGGATTGAAAATTCCAAAATTTAAAAAATTCCAAATTCCAATATTAAAGGCAAATTTCAATATCAATTTTTAAAGCTTCGGAGAAGCGCAATATTTATAGATTATTTATTTCCAATGATAAAAAAAGCTCCAGCGGAGCGACACCTACAATCCAAAAATATGCCGCCCCGCTGGGGCTCTGATAAATGTGGATTCAGCATTTCTATAAATATTTAGCTCCTCCGGAGCTTGACAATAACATATCAAAACGAGAAAAGCTTATCAAAATGATAGGCTTTTTTTATGCCTAATTTTTGGCATAAAACTACATTCCTTTTATTGACAGCACTTTAGCTGTAACTCCACTTTTTCGGAACATATTTTGGCATAAGGAGGGAGAACATTAAAATTCATTCCAAATGAAAACTCAAGTTACCTCAATCTACAAACAAGCTGAACGCTTTGCCGAAATCACCAAAAAATCGATTATTTCAGGCAATATTGTGAGAGCGAAGAAATGTCTGGCTCTTGCCGAACGTTTGTTTATAACTGGAAGCATCGAAACTAAAAATGCCATTTCTAATGTGTATGTTTTTTCGGTTTCTTCTTTTATGGAAGTGCGTCACTGCAATATTTCTCATTTATTTCCGCAGACACTTAAAGCGGAATATATCAAGCAGGTTAATGCCTCTGGTGTTTAATCGTTTAAACGGTTAACTGTTTAATCGAAAATCTAAAGTCTAAAGTCTACAATCTTAAATCTAAAATCCAAAATAAATCCTATGATCACATTTCTTTTACTCGCATTGGCCGTGGTGCTATTTGCAATTTGTTTTATGTCAGTCGAATTTTTTGAAAAAATCTAAATCATGACCGCACTATTTATTATTTCAATCGCCGTTTTCGTGTATTTGATATATGTATTAATCAAACCCGAAAAATTTTAAATCATGTAAAAAAGTGAAATCCTGAATGTGAAATGTAAACGTAAATTTTATTCATCAACCCTTTTTACAAAATCATCTCTCATTTTTCACTAAAAAATATAAAAATTATGAACACAGAATTATTAGGCGTCATTGGTATTTTTCTCCTCACCATTGTTTTGGCTATTCCTTTAGGAAAATATATTGCTAAAGTTTATTTAGGAGATAAAACACTTCTTGATCCGATTTTCAATCCAATTGAAAAATTTATTTTTAAAATCAGCGGTATTAATTCGGCTGAAGAAATGAACTGGAAACAACACTTAAAAGCACTTTTAAGTATCAATATGGTTTGGTTCTTTCTTTGCTTTTTTGTCTTATTGTTTCAGGGTTCTTTACCTCTTAACCCGGATAACAATCCATCAATGACGCCGGATCTGGCATTTAATACTGCTATTTCATTTTTAGTCAATTGTAACTTACAACATTATTCAGGCGAAAGCGGGGTTTCTTACCTTTCGCAAATCGTATTAATGTTTCTTCAATTTGTTTCTGCCGGTATCGGAATGGCTGCTGCCGCTATGATTTTTACAGCAATGAAAGAAAGAACGACAGAACAATTGGGTAATTTTTATAATTATTTCATTAAAAGCTGTACTCGTATTTTATTACCCCTTTCTGCAATTGTAGCTATCGCATTAGTTTTCAGCGGTACTCCTATGACATTTGAAGGTAAAGATGCTATTACAACGCTTCAAGGCGATCATGTAGAAGTTTCTCGCGGACCCGCTGCAGCTTTTATTGCTATTAAACATATTGGTACAAACGGTGGTGGTTTTTTTGGAGCCAATTCAGCTCATCCATTAGAAAATCCAACTTATTTTACTAACCAAGTTGAACTTTGGGCGCAGATGATTATTCCGTTTGCGATGATTTTTGCTCTTGGATTTTTCCTAAACAAAAGAAAATTAGCGAATATTATTTTTGGTGTAATGACGGTTGGTTTCTTACTCTTGGTTGTTCCAACAGTTATGAGTGAAATCAACGGAAATCCTGCTATCGAAAAAATGGGAATTGCACAGGCAACCGGAGCGATGGAAGGAAAAGAAGTTCGGTTTGGTCCGGCAATTTCAGGTTTCTGGAGTATTGCTACAACGGTAATTTCTACAGGTTCTGTAAACAGTATGCACGATAGTTCTATGCCTATTTCTGGTGCGATGCAACTATTATCTATGATGGTAAATGCTTTTTACGGCGGATGCGGTGTTGGTATTCTAAACTACTATGTTTTCATTATTCTGGCTGTATTTATCTCCGGATTAATGGTTGGCCGAACTCCCGAATTTTTAGGAAAGAAAATCGAAGCGCGGGAGGTTAAAATTGCTGCTTTTATCGCTATTCTTCACCCTTTATTAATATTAGCCGGAACTGCTTTAGCCTCTTATTTTGCTGCGCATGATACTGCAATGGGTTATTGGTTTAGCGGCAATGCAACAGGCTGGTTAAACAATTCTGGCAATCACGGATTCTCAGAAATGTTATACGAATATACTTCAAGTGCTGCCAATAATGGTTCTGGTTTTGAAGGATTGGGAGATAATAATCCGTTCTGGAATATCACTACAGGAATTGTATTACTGTTAAGCCGTTTTATTCCAATAATTGGTCCATTGGCAATTGCAGGTTTACTGGCAGGTAAAAAATACATTCCAGAGAGTGCAGGAACTTTAAAAACCGACACCTCAATTTTCGGAATCATGACTTTTGCCGTAATCGCAATTATCGCTGCTTTATCATTCTTCCCAGCATTGGCTTTAGGTCCATTGGCAGAATTCTTTACTTTAAAATAATATAAAAAATGACAACTAATAAATCCACATCATTGTTTGAAAGTAAACAGGTAAAAGAAGCCTTAGCGCAGTCTTTTGTGAAGCTTAATCCAAAAATGATGATCAAAAATCCGGTAATGTTTACCGTAGAAATTGGAACAGCCATTATGTTTGCTGTCTGCATTTCAATATTAATGGGTGCAAATGATCAGGGAAGTTTTACTTATAACCTAATTGTATTTTTAATTTTACTGGCAACGCTTTTATTTGCCAATTTCGCCGAGGCAATTGCCGAAGCAAGAGGAAAAGCACAAGCCGACAGTTTAAGAAAAACAAGAGAAGAAACTCCTGCAAAACAAATTTTACCTAACGGAGA
Source organism: Flavobacterium sp. CFBP9031 (assembly GCF_034044945.1). NCBI lineage: Bacteria > Pseudomonadati > Bacteroidota > Flavobacteriia > Flavobacteriales > Flavobacteriaceae > Flavobacterium > Flavobacterium sp. CFBP9031. Next base: position 429,927 of record NZ_JAXCWF010000003.1, on the reverse strand, counting down.
AATTAGAAACATTAGTTCTTCGGCATTAAAAAAAGACGATATTTTCGTTTGTGAAGCTGGCGATTTAATTGCTGCCGATGGAGAAATTATCGAAGGTTTGGCTACAATCGACGAAAGTGCCATTACTGGAGAAAGTGCTCCTGTTATTCGGGAAGCTGGCGGAGATAAATCTTCGGTTACCGGAGGGACAAAAGTTTTATCTGATAAAATTAAAGTAAAAGTTACTTCTGAACCCGGCGAAAGCTTTTTAGATAAAATGATTGCTTTGGTTGAAGGTGCAAGCCGTCAGAAAACACCAAACGAAATCGCCTTAACCATTTTATTAGCCGCATTTACTTTAATCTTCGTGATTGTGTGCGTTACGCTAAAACCGTTTGCCGACTATGCCAACGCACCCATCACGATTGCGGCTTTCATTGCTTTGTTTGTTTGTTTAATTCCAACTACAATTGGAGGTTTACTTTCTGCGATTGGTATTGCGGGAATGGACAGAGCGTTGCGCGCTAACGTAATTACAAAATCTGGTAAAGCGGTTGAAACTGCGGGAGATATTGATGTATTGCTTTTGGATAAAACCGGAACCATTACCATTGGAAACAGAAAAGCAACCAATTTTTATCCCACAAAAGGAATTTCTTTTGATGATTTCGTTAAATCGGCGGTTTTGAGTTCGCTTGCAGATGATACTCCAGAAGGGAAAAGTATTCTCGAGCTCGGTAAAATGTTAGATGTGAATAGTAAAATGCAGTCAGACATTTCACTTCTTACAGAAAACATCTCACACAGTATAAAATTTACTGCTGAAACCAGAACTTCTGGAGTCGTATTAAAAGACGGGACTAATATTCGAAAAGGCGCACAAGACGCTGCAAAAAACATTGCGCAGCAAGCCGGAAATTCTTTTCCTGAAGATACTGCACAACAAGTTATCACGATTTCATCGAACGGAGGAACTCCATTAGTAGTAATCAAAAACAATGAAGTTCAAGGTGTAATCGAACTTCAGGATATTATCAAAACCGGAATGAAAGAACGTTTTGAGCGCTTACGCAGAATGGGAATCAAAACGGTTATGGTTACGGGTGATAATCCGCTTACGGCTAAATTTATTGCCGAAGCTGCTGGTGTTGATGATTTTATTGCCGAAGCTAAACCTGAGGATAAAATGAACTACATTAGAAAAGAACAAGCCGAAGGACGACTAGTAGCGATGATGGGTGACGGAACAAATGATGCTCCGGCTTTGGCTCAAGCCAATGTTGGTGTTGCTATGAACAGCGGAACTCAAGCTGCAAAAGAAGCCGGAAACATGGTCGATCTTGACAATGACCCAACGAAACTAATTGAGATTGTTGAAATTGGAAAACAGCTTTTAATGACTCGAGGTACTTTAACTACTTTTTCTATTGCAAATGACGTTGCGAAATATTTTGCTATTGTTCCTGCTCTTTTTATTACTGCGATTCCTGCGTTACAAGGTTTAAATATCATGCATTTGCACAGTCCGGAAAGCGCGATTTTATCGGCTGTAATTTTCAACGCGGTTATTATTCCAATTTTGATTCCGCTTGCGCTGAAAGGGGTTGATTATCGACCAATTGGAGCAAGTGCCATCCTAAAAAGAAACCTTTTGATTTATGGTTTGGGCGGTTTGATTGTTCCTTTTATCGGTATTAAAGTTATTGATTTACTAGTAGCTCTATTCATGTAAGGTTCTAAGATGCTAAGATTCTAAGGGACTAAGGTTTTCTCTTAGAATTGCAAATACAGGAATCTTTAAAAACTCAAATTAAAAACATGACTTCGATTTGCTAAGCTTCTGAAAAAAAACTTAGAACCTTAGCAACTTAGTCCCTTAGAATCTCAAAAAAATGAAAAATCTATTTTCTATAATAAAACTTACCGTATTTACTTTGATTTTATTTGCGGTTATTTATCCTCTTGCGATTTATGGAATCGCACAAATTGCTCCAAATCAAGGAAAAGGAGAAACGATTTCGGTTAACGGAAAAGTGGTTGGTTATCAAAAAATTGGTCAGAAATTCGATAAGTCGAATTATTTCTGGGGAAGACCATCTGCTGTTGATTATAACGCGGCGGGAAGTGCTGGAAGCAACAAAGGCCCAAGCAACGCCGATTATCTTGCTTTGGTTCAAAAAAGAATTGATACGCTTTTACTGGTTCATCCTTACTTGAAAAAGTCTGAAATTCCGGCTGATATGGTTACGGCTTCAGGAAGCGGTTTAGATCCAAATATTTCTCCACAAGGCGCTTTGATTCAGGTAAAACGAATTGCTAAAGAAAGAAAACTGGATGAAACTAAAGTGAAATCTTTGGTGGAATCTAAAATTAATTCAGCTGTTGTTGGTCCTGAAACGGTTAATGTTTTGGAATTGAATGTTGCGCTGGATCAGCTTCGCTAAAACAAGGTTCTGAGGTTCTGAGTCGCTAAGGTTCTAAGGTTTTTATCCTAACAGGTTTCCAAAACCTATTAGATATTATAAACAGAGTAACCACACAGTTTGTCATCCTGAGGAACGAAGGATCACACTCGAAACTCCGTCCCTATAATCGCCAATCTTTGTCGAGCTCCTTGTGTGATCCTTCGTTCCTCAGGATAACAAAAAATGGCGAGAATTGGAATCTAAAAAACTAAACTTACAATAATACCTAACAGGTTTTGGAAACCTGTTAGGATATGAAAATATTATAATACAAAAATGCCTTTTTTACCCCAAATGCCCTAGCCCCGATAGTAGTGGAAATCCTTTTTCTGGCTTCTTTAGCCAGGAAAAGATTGAAACGGATAGCGGGATTAGCTCCTAAAAAATCTACTAATAAATAATAGAATACCACAAAAATGAAAAAAATAATACTTACTGCTCTAATCGCTTTTGGTTATAGCAATTTACATGCACAAGAAGAATCAAAAAGTCCGCTGACGTTTTCGGGATATGTAGAAACCTATTACAGCTATGATTTTGGAAAACCTGAAAATCATACTCGGCCAAGCTTTTTTTATAACTTTAATAAAAGTAATGAAGTAAACATCAATTTAGGTCTTGCAAAAGTAAATTATACCAAAGAAAATGTTCGGGGAAATTTTGCCTTAATGGCGGGAACTTATGCCGAATATAATATGTCTGCTGAACAAGGTTTGTTGAAAAATGTTTACGAGGTAAATGTGGGTGTGAAAATTTCGAAAAGCCATAATTTATGGATTGATGCAGGGATTATGCCAGCTCACATTGGTTTTGAAAGTGCCATTGGAAAAGACTGTCAAACTTTATCAAGAAGTATTCTGGCTGAGAATTCGCCTTATTATGAAGCAGGAGTCAAAATTGGTTATACCTCTGAATCAGGAGAATGGTATTTGGCGGGTATGTACTTGAATGGCTGGCAAAGAATTGAAAAAGTAGAAGGCAATCAAACACCTGCTTTTGGAACTCAAATTACTTACAAACCATCTGATAAAGTTGTTTTAAACTGGAGTACTTATGTTGGAAATGAGCAACCAGATATTGATAAAAAATGGCGTTATTTCAACAACTTTTACGGACAATTTAAAGTAACGGAAAAGACAAATATTACAGCTGGTTTTGATATTGGATCACAGCAATCGGCTAAAAATAGTAACAAATATGATACTTGGTTTTCGCCCGTTTTGATTCTGCAATACAAACCAATTGATAAGATTCAGCTTGCCGTGCGAGGTGAATATTATAGTGATGAAAAAGGTGTAATTATCGCAACTGAAACACCAAACGGGTTTAAAACTTACGGATTTTCAGCTAACTTTGATTACTTAGTTACTGATAATGTTATGTTTAGAATTGAAGCCAGAAATCTTTCAAGTAAAGACGAAATCTTCACAAATAAAGACAATCTCTCAACGGATACGAATACGTTTGTAACGACTTCGCTGGCGATTTCATTTTAGTCTAGTGAAATGTTTTTTGTAAAATGTAAGATGTACTAAACATTACGCAGGACATTTTACATTTTACAGATAACATCTTATCTCATAAAATATGGAAAACGAAAATAATAACGCACAGCACTTTCTCGATTTAATTCAGAAATCACGAAAAGGAAAGTTTAAAATCTACATTGGAATGAGCGCCGGTGTGGGCAAAACTTTTCGTATGCTTCAAGAAGCGCATTCGTTATTGAAAAACGGAATCGATGTAAAAATTGGCTACATTGAAACACACATGCGGAAGGAAACGCATGAATTACTTGCCGGTCTTCCGATTATTCCGAGGCGGACTATTTTTTATAAAGGAAAAGAACTCGAAGAACTCGACGTTCAGGCTATCATCAACCTTAGACCAGAAGTGGTTATTGTTGATGAATTGGCACATACAAACGTTGAAGGAAGCAAAAACGAAAAACGCTGGCAGGATGTTTTAGAAATTCTGGAAGCTGGAATAAATGTAATTTCAGCTGTTAATATTCAGCATATTGAGAGTTTAAACGAAGACGTAAAACGAATTACGAATATTGATGTTCAGGAACGAATTCCTGATAATGTTTTGCGTCTGGCCGATGAGGTCGTGAATATCGATTTGACTTCGGAAGATTTGATTGCGCGTTTAAAGGAAGGTAAAATTTATACGGCAGATAAAATTCCGACTGCTTTAGCGAACTTTTTTAAATCGGAACAGATTTTACAACTTCGGGAATTGGCTTTGAAAGAAGTAGCGAGTCAGGTCGTTCGAAAAGTTGAAAATGAAGTTCCGAATCTGCATGCTTTACGACATGAAAAATTGTTGGCCTGCATTAGCAGTAATGATAAAACGGCTAAAATTGTGATCAGAAAAGCAGCTCGATTGGCAAGCTATTATAACGGAAGCTGGTATGTTTTGTATGTCGAAACTCCACAGGAAAGCAGTACAAGAATTGCACTTGATAAACAAAGACATTTAATTAATAACTTTAAACTTGCCGTGCAATTAGGAGCCGAAGTTATTAAACTCGAAAATTCGAATATTGCCAATGCAATTTTGACAACCGTAGAAGAAAAACAAATTACAACTGTGTGCATCGGAAAACCGCATTTGAATTTATTTAAAGTAATTTTGTCTACAACAATTTTCAGACGTTTGCTAAACAAGCTGTCTTTATCAAATGTTGATCTTGTTATTCTGTCTTAAAAGTTTTTAAACCATATAAGTTATATAAGTTCATTTAAATTCGGGGCGTTGAAGTTTAACCGCAAAGTTCGCAAGGTTTTTACGCAAAGTTCGCTAGAATTATTTTGCTCGCAAAGACGCAAAGCTTTTAATCTAACCTTTGCGTGCTTTGCGAAACCTTAGCGCTCTTTGCGGTTAAATTTTAAGCACAGTTTTTAAATGAACTTATATAACTTATATGGTTCAAAAAAAATTAAATGTTTTATAAAATGAGAATTAAAACCAAATTGAATCTGGGTGTTGGATTGTTATTTTTAATGATTATCATTCTCTCGTTAGTGAGTGCTTATTCTGTTTTTTTGATTAAGCAAGACACCGAGAATATTCTGAAATCCAATTATAATACTTTGGAATATTCCCGAAATATGATTTTTGCCTTGGACGGAATAAAGTCGGATTCAAAAGAAACAATTCAGAGTTTTGAGGAAAATCTTGAAAAGCAGACTCAAAATATTACAGAACCAGGCGAAAAACAAGCTACTGAAAAGCTGAAAGCTAGTTTTGCCCTTTTAGACAAAAACAATGCAGATGAAGCTGTAAAAGTGCAGATCCGCCAAGACATTTTTACGATTATGAAACTGAATCTGGACGCCATAAAACAGAAAAGCGATATCGCCAAACACTCGGCTGAAACGGCTAATTTGTCGATTGCCATTGTGGGAACTTTATGCTTTCTGATTGCTTTTAATCTATTGGTTAATCTGCCTAATAATATTGCCAATCCGATTAGAGAATTAACGCAGAGTATTAAGGAAATTGCCAATAAAAACTATTCAGAACGTGTTCATTTTACAAGTCACAGCGAATTTGGAGATCTCGCGAAATCATTCAATACCATGGCGCAAAAGCTGGAAGAATATCATGACAGTAATGTTTACAAACTTCTTTTTGAAAAGAAACGGCTGGAAACGCTGATCAATAATATGAACGATCCTATTATTGGTTTGGATAACGAAGGAATTGTTTTGTTTGTAAATGATGAAGCGCTGAAAATTATCGGTCTAAAATCGGAAGATATTATTGGAAAACCTGCATCTGAATTAGCGGTTTCTAATGATTTAATTCGTTCTTTAATTCTGAAAGAAACTGAAACTCCTAAAAAACAGGCTCTCAAAATTTTTGCTCACGGAAAGGAAAGTTATTTCGAAAAAGAAATCCACAATATCACGATAACACCAACAGGCGAAGAAAAAGAAATCAATATTGGTGATGTCATTATTCTTCGAAATATTACACTTTTTAAAGAATTAGATTTTGCTAAAACGAATTTTATTGCGACCGTTTCGCACGAATTAAAAACACCAATTGCTTCTATAAAATTAAGTCTTCAATTGCTTGAAAATGCTAAAACGGGCAATATGAACGACGACCAAAAACAATTGGTTGAAAGTATAAAAGATGATAGTCAGCGTTTATTGAAAATTACAGGGGAATTACTGAATTTATCGCAATTGGAGACTGGAAATATTCAGCTAAATATTGGAAAAAGCAATCCACAGGAAATTGTGAAATATGCCGTAGAAGCTGTAAAAGTTCAGGCAGATCAAAAACAGATTCTGTTAGTTGTTGATGCCAATGAAAATCTCAAAAACGTAAAAGCAGATGCTGAAAAAACAGGCTGGGTTTTAATTAATTATTTATCGAATGCCATTAGATATTCGTCTGAAAAAAGCACGATTCTTATTAAATTAAAAGAAGAAAATAATCAAATGTTTTTTCAGGTTATTGATACTGGAAAAGGAATTGATGCAAGATATAAAGACAAAGTTTTCGATAAATATTTTCAAGTTCCTGGAAGTCAAAAATCTGGAACAGGATTGGGTTTAGCGATAAGCAAAGAATTTATTGAAGCCCAAAACGGAAGTGTTGGGGTCGAGAGTAATTTAGGATTGGGAAGCACATTTTGGTTTTCGTTGAAAGTTTAGATTTTTTTGCCACAAAGACACTAAGTCGCAAAGTTTTTTTAAGCCACAAATTGCACAGATTAAAAGGATTTTTAATGGCTTTGTATCAATTTTATTACGTCTGTCAGTCTGAGCGAAGTCGAAGACCTTTTGTACTGTAAAGCCCTTCGACTTCGCTCAGGGTGACACTCAGAATAATAAAAAATAAGCCAATCTTAATTCAATTACCTCATTTAAAACCAACAAATTAAAGTTCGCTTAAGGTTCAATTAAGCCCAAAATACCTGCGTCGAACATTCGTTAATTTTGTACAATATAACGACTAAGAAAATGTTCCACAAAACGATTTCCCTACTATTTCTATTCGGATTATTTTCTGTAAATGCGCAGCAAAACGATTCGATTACAAAAATTGACAGTACTTCACATCAGCTAAAATTCAATTATAAACAATTGATTATTCCTAGTGTATTAATTGGGTATGGTGTTATTGGACTTGAAAGCGATCAGCTGTTAAGCTTCAATTCGCAAATAAAAAAAGAAGTTACTGAAGACATTGACGAGAAAGTTACAATTGATGATTTTTCTCAGTATGCGCCTGCTGCATCGGTGTATGCGTTGAATGCTTTTGGCGTAAAAGGCAAAAACAATATGCGTGACCGCTCTGTGATATTGGTGACTTCGTATGCAATTATGGCTACAACGGTTTTAGGTTTAAAATCAATTTCACATGTAGAAAGGCCCGACGGAAGTTCAAACAACTCCTTCCCTTCCGGACATACTGCAACTGCGTTTATGGGTGCCGAATTTTTATATCAAGAATACAAAGACAAATCAATTTGGTACGGAATTGCAGGTTACGCCGTTGCAACTGGAACTGGCCTTTTCAGAATTTACAACAACCGCCATTGGCTAACAGACGTGGCTGCTGGAGCTGGAATCGGGATTTTGAGTACCAAAATTGCCTATTGGATTAATCCGTATATCACTAAAAAATTGTTCAAATCATCAGCCGAAAATAAATCTACTTCTATGATATTGCCCTTTTATAATGGACAGCAATATGGTTTGGGATTTGCGAAGGTTTTTTAATTTATAATTTGTCATAAAATGCTATTATTCTTTATTTAATATTTTAAGTTTGTTAGAAAAACAAATCAAAAATTAAATGAGTTATATAGTTGTAGACATAGAATCAGACGGACCAATTCCTGGAGATTATTCCATGATATGCTTTGGTGCTGTGCTTGTAAATGAAAAGTTAGATAAAACTTTTTATGGAAAATTAAAACCTATTTCCGATAAGTTTGATCCGCAAGCTTTAGCAATTTCAGGTTTCAACAGAGAAACAACTTTAGAATTTGATGATCCAAAAGAGGTAATGCTAAATTTTGAAGAATGGATAAAAGAAAATTCAAAAGGAAGGCCAATATTTATTAGCGATAATAATGGTTTTGACTGGATGTTCATTTGCTGGTATTTTCATCATTTTTTGAATAGAAATCCTTTTGGATATTCATCAAGAAGAATAGGTGATTTATACTGTGGTTTAGTAAATGATACTTTTGCTCAATGGAAACATCTTCGAAAAACGGAACATACGCATAATCCCGTTGATGATGCTATGGGAAATGCTGAAGCATTATTGCATATGAAAAATGAAATGCAACTGAAAATTGATTTAAAATAAACTCCAGAATTATAGATTCATTTCCATAATCGGCATGAATCTATTTTTTATGGAAGTTTCAAATTCACCGATTTTTGTAAATCCGATTTTCTGGTAAAATTGTTCGGCATTTGGTTCTGAATCTAAAATGATTTTTTGACATTTTTCATTTCGCATTCTTTCCAAAAAATCATTCATTAGAAAAAAACCAAATCCTTTTCCTATATATTCAGGTAAAATAAATAAGTTATCCAATTTTACCTGATTGTTTTCTAATTTTAAATAAGAATAATAACCAACAATCTGATTCTCATCAACCAAATTAAAAACAGGATTTGTTTTGATATAATCTATGGTGATGGTTAGATTATTACTCCATTTCTTCATTTGCTCATCCGAATATCCCCAATACGGCTTTGACTTTTTGGTGATTTCCGTTAAACAGATATGATCTTCGATTTTGGCTTTTTGGATATTCATAAAGTAGTCGGTTTAAAGTAATTTCCTATTTTCGGCAATTGCTTTTTCATATTCGATTGAATTCATTTTCTGCAAATTATCAATCAAATAATCTATTTGTGCTAAACCAATTTCTTTATATTTTTTGATATCCTCTTCGCTTAATTTAATTTCTCTTTGGACATCTGCTATTCCGCCTAAAAAGCACCAAAGAAAATATTCTTCATTAAACACTCGAAATATAAAATTCCAATCTTCAAAATACAAAATCTGTCCTTCTATAGCTGTAAAATCTAAATAATTTTCAGCATATTTAAAACCTTCAAAAGTTTTGTTTGTAATTCTAATACTGACAAAACTCTTTTTACTGATTATTTCATTAATCTCTTCAACAGTCTTATCATCAACACGATATGAAAATCGAAGTTCGTCCAGAAATTCTTCATCACTAATAAAACCAATAACTCTTAGAAACTTGTGAAATCGTTTATCCCATTCTGCAAGTGTTAATTCTGTTCTTGTTATAAAACTCACTGTGCCTGTATAAACAATAAATATCATTACTCTTAATTTCTATAGTTAATGAACCTCTAGGTATTCGAAGTATTATTCTTAATCTCTCGAACTTCACGTTTCAATTCTAAAAGCAAATCTTTCATTGCTCCGGTTTCTGTCATTTCTTGTTTTTTATCCGAACGGCCAATATTACATTCATATTCCCAAATCTCCAAAATATCAGAAGCTTTCACTTCATAATTCGGATAAAAACTGTTATCGGATTCTAAAACCAAAGAGTTCTTTTTGTTTTTATTGAGACGTTTGTACACCATTCCTTCATTTTTAGTAATCAGAATATAGGTTTTACCGTCCATCACCTCTCCTAGTTTTTCTACATAACGACCAATAATGATAGAACCGTCTTCGTGTGGAGGCATTGAATCGCCTTCAACGGGAAATCCGCGATGTTTTCCAGGTCCTAAAAACGGAAGTGTAATTTGCTGTAAACTTTCAATATATTCAGGATCAGCATATCCGTTCAAATATCCTGCTTTTGCTTTTTGAGATACAATTTCAATAAAATTTTCTCCAAAACTATCCACTTGAATGGGTAAAATAAGTCGGTTGCCTTCTAGTTTTATCAAATTTTGCACATCAATTTTACGTATATCGACAGATAATATCAAGTCAATACTCATGTGAAAATATAACGCAATCTTCTTTAAAATATCATACGGTGCTTCCGAAGTTCCATCTTCGTATTTCACGTATCTTCCTCTTGTAATACTAAGGTTTTCAGCTAATTTCTCCTGTGATATTTTATGCTTAACCCTTAACGCTCTGATGTTGTCTGAAAATAAGGACATAATAAATTTGTTATAATTTGGAACAGCAAATATACAAAAAAATGTTACCACCTGTACTAATTTTGTTTCATACAAAAACAATAAGGAAAAATGGCACGGGCAATTGTACATATGGATTTGGATACCTTTTTTGTATCCTGCGAACGACTCACCAATTCTGAACTTAATGATATTCCGCTTATTATTGGCGGAGGCGATCGTGGCGTTGTAGCTTCTTGTTCGTATGAAGCCCGCAAATTTGGTGTGCGTTCTGCAATGCCTATCGCAATGGCAATGAAACTTTGCCCGCAGGCGAAAGTCATGAAAGGAGATATGGAATTGTATTCGCGACTATCTCACGATGTTACTGAGATTCTCCAAGAAAAAGCACCTGTTTTAGAAAAAGCAAGTGTCGACGAATTTTATCTGGATATTACAGGAATGGATAAATTTCATGGAAGTTATAAATGGACAGATGAATTGGCACAAAAAGTAATTAAAGAAACTGGACTTCCGATTAGTTTTTCGTTATCGATCAACAAAACCGTTTCTAAAATCGCTACAGGCGAAGGCAAACCAGTAGGAAATCTTGAAATTCCAGAACATAAGGTACAGACTTTTTTGAATCCGCTTTCGATTCAGAAAATACCAATGGTCGGAACCGTAACTTTTCAACTCTTGTCTCGAATTGGTGTTCGTAAAATTCAAACTTTAGCCGAAATGCCTGCTGAGGTTTTACAGCAAATGATTGGAAAAAACGGCCTTGATATTTGGAAAAAAGCGAACGGAATCGATCATACACCTGTAGAACCATATAGCGAAAGAAAATCTATTTCTACAGAACATACTTTTTCTCAAGATACCATTGATATTGCGAAACTCAAAAGAGTGCTTTTGGGAATGGTCGAAAAACTAGCTTTTCAATTGCGTTCAGAACAATGGCTGACTTCAACAGTTACGGTTAAAATTCGTTACGCCAATTTTGATACCGAAACCAAACAATGTCGAGTTGTTTATACTTCTGCCGATCATGTTTTGACTAAAAATGTAATGGAACTTTTTGAAAAAGTGTATCAGCGTCGTATGCGTCTGCGCTTGATTGGTGTTCGCTTTAGCGGATTGGTGCGCGGAACCTATCAAATTGATCTTTTTGAAGATACTCAGGAAATGCTTTCACTTTATGAAGCGATGGATAAAATGAAAAGCCGTTACGGTTTTGATGCCGTAATGCGCTGTGCCGGAGCTCATTTTAAACCGAATACTAAAGACGAAATTTTAAAACGCAAGAAATAATGTATCTTAATTGTCATTCCTATCATTCCTTACGTTACGGCACGATTCCGCTAAAAGATCTTGTTGGTCTGGCTGTTTCTTGTGGCGTAAAAGCAATGGCCTTGACAGATATTAATACTGTAACTGGAATTTATGATTTTATAAGAGATTGCGAGAAAAACGAAATCAAGCCTTTGGTTGGAATGGAATTTCGCTGTCATCATCAATTCCGATATATTGGTTTAGCTAAAAATGCCAAAGGATTAGCTGAAATGAATCGTTTTTTAACTGAGTATAATTTCAGCGGAGAAACTTTACCTTTACGAGCTCCTGAATTTAAGGAGGCTTTTGTAATTTATACTTTAGAAAATGCTCCCGAAACGCTTCATAAAAATGAATTTATTGGAGTGCGTACCGAAGAAGTTTCTGGTCTTTTAACCTCTAAACATAAAAATAAAATTGCCAAAATGGTGATTTTACAGCCCGTAACTTTTAGCAGTAAAAAAGAATATAATCTGCATAAAGTACTACGTGCAGTTGATACGAATATTATTCTGTCAAAACTTACTGAAGCGGATTATTGCAAAACTTCTGATTTTATAAAACCATTGGAAGCACTTTTGCCTTTCTATGAAAAATATCCTGAAATCATTTCAAACACACAACGCATCATTGACGAATGTAATTTTCAATATGAATTTGGTGTTTCACAAAACAAAAAATTCTTTACCAAAAGCCGTGAAGAAGATATAAAAATGCTTACTGGCTTGGCGTTGGAGGGTTTTGAACGTCGTTATGGAAAAGAAAATACAATAGCAAAAGCACGTGTCGAAAAAGAACTGAAAGTTATTGACGAATTAAAATTTAGTGCCTATTTCTTAATTACTTGGGATATAATTCAATACAGCAATAGTCAAGGATTTATGCATATTGGTCGCGGAAGCGGTGCCAACAGCATAATAGCTTATTGCCTCGGAATTACTGATATCTGTCCTATAGAACTCGATTTGTATTTTGAACGTTTTTTAAATCTTAACCGGAAAACTCCACCCGATTTTGACATTGACTGGAGCTGGCAGGAACGCAATGAAATTTTAGAATATATATTCGGAAAATACGGCCGAGATCATGTTGCTTTCTGCGGAACCAATGTGGAGTTTAAATACCGTTCTATCTTCAGAGAAGTTGGAAAAGTTTTTGGTCTTCCGAAAGAAGAATTAGATGTATTGGCAAAAAATCCAGAAGAACTTCATCCTACAAATAAGATTGTGAAATTGGTTCAAGAATATGGTTTTATGATGCAGAAATATCCCAACCAGCGCAGTATGCATGCCTGTGGAATTATTATTTCTGAAGAACCAATTACCAATTACACACCTTTGGAAATGCCTCCAAAAGGTTTTCCAATTGTGCTTTTTGATATGCATATTGCCGAAGAAATTGGTTTTGACAAATTCGATATTCTAAGCCAGCGTGGTATCGGACATATTGATGATAGTGTAAAATTGATTGAAAAAAATAGAGGTATAAAAGTAGACATTCGCAATACTTCTATTTCTAAAGATGAAGCGGTTTGCAATTCTTATTTAGCAAAAGGAGACACAATTGGCTGTTTTTATATCGAAAGTCCCGCGATGCGCGGGTTATTACGCCGATTGAATTGTGATAATTATAAAATTCTGGTGGCGGCTTCATCTATTATTCGTCCTGGAGTTGCACAATCTGGAATGATGAAAGAGTATATTTTTCGTCATAATAATCCAAATCAGTTTGAATATTTTCATGAGGTTTTTAGAGAACATCTTGGCGAAACATATGGCATTATGGTGTATCAGGAAGATGTGATAAAAATTGCCCAACATTACGGCGGACTTCCCGCTCCTGATGGAGATATTCTTCGTCGTGCCATGTCAGGAAAAGGAAGATCGTTGGAAGCTTTACAAAAAGTAAAAGATAATTTCTTTGCAAGCTGCGCGCAAAAAGGGCATCCAGAAGTTTTGAGTCAGGAAATTTACCGTCAGATTGAATCTTTTGCGGGCTATTCTTTCTGCAAGGCGCACTCGGCTTCTTATGCCGTTGAGAGCTATCAGAGTTTGTACCTGAAAGTTAATTATCCTGTAGAATTTATGACAGCGGTAATCAATAACCAAGGCGGATTTTATAGAACCGAAGTTTATGTGCACGAAGCCAGAATGTCGGGCGGAACCGTTCATAATCCGTGTGTGAATAAAAGCGAATATCAAACGACTTTGTACGGAACCGATATTTATTTAGGTTTTATGCATTTGCAGAGTTTAGAATCTAAAATTGCACATTTAATAGAATCAGAAAGGGAGAAAAACGGCGATTATCTTTCTCTAGAAAATTTCATCAATCGCATTCCAATTGGAATTGAAGGCGTTAAAGTTCTCATTTTTATTGGTGCTTTTCGCTTTACAGGAAAAACAAAAAATCAGCTTTTGATTAGTGCGAGTTTGCTTTTAAACAATTTTAAACCCGAAAATCGAAATTTGATGCTTTTGCAAGAACCGGTAAAAGAATTCAAATTACCTGTTCTGGAACGTTCTGTTTTTGAAGATGCTTTTGATGAAATCGAATTGTTGAGGTTTCCTGTTTCTTGTACGGTTTTCGATCTTTTACAAACCAAACATAGAGGTGATATTATGGCAAAAGATTTAGTAAAATACCATAAAAGACAAGTTAGAATGCTTGCCTATCTCATTTCCAGAAAACATGTCCCGACCAAAAAAGGTTCGATGTATTTTGGAACTTGGATCGATCATGAAGGCACTTATTTTGATACGGCACATTTTCCAGATAGTCTTGCAAAACATCCTTTTCAGGGTGGAGGCTGTTATCTTTTGTTAGGGAATGTTGAGGTCGACTATCATTTTCCGACCATTACGATTCTCAAAATGTCCAAAATGCCTTTTATACCAGATCCACGATATATGGATGCTAAAGATCAATACAGAACACAAAATCAGATAAAGGAAGATGTTAGTTTGACGCATCGAGCGCCTTATCCGCAAGGACATGAAATTAATCTTCCGAGACACCGAATGAAGTTTTAGTGTTCAGTGTTCAGTAGAAGTATTCAGAGTATTGACCATTGAGACTGAAAACTGAGACCGAAAACTCAAAAAATAACTAAAGAACAACTTACGTTATACACAAATGAAGAAGCAAGAATATGCCATAGTCGATATTGAAACCACAGGCGGAAATGCCAGTGGAAGCCGTATTACAGAAATTGCCATTATTATTCATGACGGTACAAATGTATTGGATCGTTATGAAACACTTGTAAATCCTGAACAGGACATACCTCCTTCTATTTTTGGATTGACAGGAATTAACAACGAAATGGTAGCCAATGCGCCCATTTTTGATGATATTTCAGAGAAAGTTTTGGAAATGCTTACCGATCGTATTTTTGTTGCCCACAACGTGAACTTTGATTATTCATTCGTTCATCATCAACTGGAGCAAGCGGGTTTTAAATGGTCGGCAAAAAAGCTTTGTACAGTTCGTGCAGCTCGAAAAATCAAACCTGGATTGGGTTCTTATAGTTTAGGAAATCTGTGCAATTCTTTAAATATATCTTTAGAAAATAGACACCGTGCCGGCGGAGATGCCGATGCTACTGCTCTTTTATTTTCGCTTTTATTGGAATGGGACGATGCTGGAGAAATAGATAAAATGATCAAGAAAACAGCGCAAGATCAGCGCTTGCCACCCAATTTACCACAAGAAGATTTTAATAATTTACCTGACAAACCAGGAGTCTATTATTTTTATAATCAGGCAAAAAAAGTGATTTATGTTGGAAAAGCAATCAACTTAAAAAAGCGTGTCACTTCTCATTTTACAGGAAACAATATCAAACCGCAAAGACAGCATTTTTTAAGAGATATTCATGGAATATCTTTTGAAGTCTGCGCGACCGAACTCATGGCGCTTCTTTTAGAATGTACGGAAATCAAAAAACTTTGGCCCACTTATAATAGAGCCTTAAAACGTTTTGAAGCCAAATTTGGCATTTATCAATACGAAGCTCGAAACGGCTATAAATATTTGGCAGTTGGTAAATTGAGTAAATTTCAGACTTGTATTCATGAGTTTAATAGCCAATACGATGGCATCAATTTATTGCGAACTCTAGCCGAGCATTTTGAAATCGATCATCGTTTTTGCAAATATACAAGACCAGAAGAAGGCGAATTTTTCCAAAATAATGATACAAGAGATTTGCCAGACGTTTCATTTCATAACGAACAAGTTGACAATGCTATTGAATTTTTATTGAATAACAGACCAAGTTTTGCCATTATAGACAAAGGACGTTCTAGAGACGAAAGAAGCTGTATTTGGATCGAAAATGGTCATTTTCATGGAATGGGATACATTCCGAGAGATGTTGCCATCAACGATTCTGATGAAGTAAAAAATTATGTTACGCCTTATAAAAGCAATCAATATATTGAACAGTTAATTTTTGCTTACGCAGAAAAACATCCGAGAAAAATATTCTTTAACAAACAACTTTTCATTTCCTAAACCAATAAAAAAATAGAGCTGTAAAACTAAAATCTGAATTATGACACTATTTAGCGATACCGAATTATTTACCACAGGTTTGGAAGGAAAAAAAATATTTGACATTCCAGATTCTGAGTTAATTTTAATCGATAATTTTTTTACCAAAGAAGAATCTGATGCTTTTTACGAGAGAATACTTCGCAAAACCAAATGGAGAGAGTATGAAATGGAAATTTACGATAAAACTTATACCGTTCCGCGAATGATTTCTTGGTATGAAGATAAAGATAATCCTGGCGCAGATCCAAACGGACCAGATTGGACTTATGAATTGTTAAAAATTAGAGGCCGTGTAGAAAAAGAAACACAGCTTGATTTTAATACCGTATTATTGAATTTATACCGAGACGGAAATGATGGCGTAGGTTGGCATAGCGATAAAGAACATAATACAGGGCCAAATCCTATTATTGCTTCCGTCACTTTTGGAGAAACGAGAATGTTTAAACTTCGCCATAAATTCAGAAAAGAAATTCCGCCAATTGAGATTCCGCTTCATCATGGATCTTTTTTATTGATGGCTGGAACTACTAATAGTTTTTGGCAACATCAAGTTCCAAAAACGGCTCGCGATGTTTTGCCAAGGATCAATCTTACCTTTAGAAGAACCAATCGAAATCTTTGATTTTTATAGCATTGAATCTTTAAAAAGAAGTAATTTTTACTCAAAACAACGTAAGATATTCCTTCTTTAAAAAGTTAAAACATGCACTATATGAACCTTTTACTAGGCAAAACCTATCTTTTTTACTATTTTTGCAACCTTTTTTAAAATACAATACCGTAATGGCTTATTCGAACAATGATTTAGCGCGTTTCTTAGACGCACAGAACAAACTTTATCTTACCGCTCTTTCTGAAATCAGTAAAGGGAAAAAAGAAACACACTGGATGTGGTTCATTTTCCCGCAAATAAAAGGCTTAGGAAAAAGCGATACTGCAAATCTTTATGCCATTAATGATTTAAAAGAAGCTACAGATTATTTGGAGCATCCAATTTTGGGAAAACATTTAATTGAAATTTCAGAGTTGCTTTTGACCTTTAAAATGAAATCGGCTGATGGAATTTTGGGAGATTTAGATGCTCGAAAATTGCGTTCATGCATGACTTTGTTTTCTTTGGTTGAAAATGCAAATCCGATATTTCAGGAAATTTTGGACGCTTTCTTCTCTGGAGAAACCGATCCGCTTACTTTGTCTATTATTAATTCAACTATAAAATCTGTTGATGAACCAGTTACCATATAACTAGAGTTTTCGACGATTATTTACATTTAAAAGACACTATTTATAGTGTCTTTTTTTTGTTTGCAAACTTAGCAGTTTAGTAAAACCCAAACATAAATCATTGATTTAAAAAGAATTAATCTTAAATTGCATGATCAACCTCAAATCTAAACCAAATTATGACCGAAAAAATCAAAGCTTTACAAATTATCCATCTTGGCATTTGCGCAGGAACCATTATCGCTTATTTTATTGTGGGCGATATTTCGCTAGAAACACTACAAGTTCCTAATGTTGATTCTGCTTCCATAATATATCTTGCAATTCCTGTTCTAGCCTTTGTTTTGAGTAGTATATTATTTAAAGCGCAATTAAAACAGATTGACCCAAAGCTAAAACTTGAAGATAAATTGCCTATCTATCAAACAGCTTCAATTATGCGATGGGCAGTTTTGGAAGGCGCAGCTTTTATTATTTTATTTCTTAAACCTGATTTTATACTATTCGGATTTCTTCTCATTATTTACCTTCTTTTTCTAAGACCAACAGAAGAAAAAATTAATAACGATTTATCCAATTAGTAAACCGCGCATACCTTAAATAAAAAAGCATCTTGAAATAGATCAAGATGCTTTTTTATTTAGATAGTTTTTCAACTTCAAATAGAAAATATTATTCGCTTGGCTTTGTTAAATAGTAAACTGGAATTCCGGTTAACATAATTAATACTCCCCAGCCACAGGTTGAAAATTTTGTAATTAATAACGAAACGCAAATTGCTGATGCTACAATAATATATACCATTGGCAAAAACGGATATCCAAAAGCTTTATAAGGTCTTTCTACATCTGGCATTTTTTTTCTTAGAATAAAAATTCCGTAAATAGTCAAAATGTAAAAAATCAGTACAATGATAATTACGAAATCTAATAAATCGCCATATTTCCCTGTTAGACATAAAGCCGAAGCCCAAACACATTGCGCCCAAAGTGCCCAAGCAGGAACACTCGAACTATTTAAAACAGCTGCTTTTTTGAAAAACAAACCATCTTTTGCCATTGTATAATATACTCTTGCGCCAGCCATAATTAATCCGTTGTTGCAGGCAAAAGTCGAAATCATGATCATAATTGCGATAATCAAAGCTCCGATATTTCCAAAAATATAGTCTGAAGCCACAACTGCAACACGATCAAACTTTGCTGTTGCAATTTCGTCAAACGGAATTACAGCCAAATACATCAGATTTGTCACAACATAAAGAGAAGTAACAATAAAAGTTCCTAGAAACAAGCTAAGCCCAACATTTCGTTTCGGATTTTTAATTTCACCAGCGATAAAAGTCACACCGTTCCACGCATCGCTAGAAAACAATGATCCAACCATTGCTGCAGATATTCCAGAAATTAAAGCCGTTCCGCTAATTGGAAGCCATGAACCGCTTTCTTTGTCAAATGTTCTTGTGCTCCATCCGTCTGCCCAATTTGCATCCCAAACAGAAGCTTTCGCAGCAAGCGTTAATCCAAAAATGACTAAACCAAGAAGCGATAAAATTTTAATTATGGTTAAAACGGTTTGTAGAATTTTTCCGTTTTTCACTCCACGACTATTAATAAAAGTCAGAATGATAATGGTTAAAATCGAAACTAGCTGCGCTGCATTTAGTTTAAAAGCGCCTAATTCGTAAAGAATATTTTCATCACTTAACGGCTCATACAAATAAGCTGCAAATTTTGAAAAAGCCACTCCTACTGCCGCGATAGTTCCAGTCTGAATAACCGCAAAAAAACTCCAGCCGTATAAAAAGGCAATCAGCTTGTTATAAGCTTCTTTTAGGTAAACATATTGTCCTCCTGCTTTTGGGAACATCGCACTCAATTCGCCGTAACTAACTGCTGCGACAACAGTAATAAATCCAGACAAAAGCCAGATCAATGTAAGCCATCCCGCCGAACCCACTTGTCGGGCTATATCGGCGCTTACAATAAATATCCCGGATCCGATCATAGAGCCAACCACAAGCATGGTTCCGTCTAAGAGGCCGAGTTCTCTTTTAAAATGTTCTTGGTCGTTTTCTTGCATTTTTATTGGTTTAGGTTGGCTAAAGATATACTTTTTTTGGAAATCATAATCTTTAATTTATAAAATCTATAAATTCTTAAAAAAGATCATATTTAGCAAGATTTACCCCTAATCTTTATCAAAAATAATTTGGACGTATCCCTTCGGGTCGGGCTATTCACTGTATCTTTTATGGTGAACCCCACCATAAAAGGATGCCGTTCCTATCCCTTACGCAAACAACGACTACAAGACAAAAATCTTTTTTTATATTTGGCAGTTAAAACCAATTAATATGAACCAAAAAATAGTTTTCAGATTATTAATTTTTATTACTCTTTTCTTCATCATTTATCTATTACAGAATAACTTCAAGCAACATAAAATTCAAAAAACTAACAAAGCTATTGAGGAATTTTATACTCAATTAGACGAACGTTATATTGGTGATTATATGCAAATCCAAAGAGATTTACAGCAAATATTTTTAAATAATGAATTAACTGAGAGCCAAAAGAAAAGACTCTTATTTACTCAAGACAGCTTGAGAATAGAATTTGGAAAGTCAATTCAAAAGAAATAAGAATTGAAAGATATAGAAATGCTTATTAACAAAATTGCTCAAGATAAAATAGATTTTCATCTGGGGTTGCATATTTTGCTGGAAGAAGATTATAGTTTTAAAGAAATTTTTAATACTCTACATAATTATATTATTAATTCTATTCCAAACAAAACAGATTATAATTCAGAAGCGTATCAAAGAGCAATAAATAGTATCCCACTAAAACCAACTTTCACGCCAATTATAATCTTAAAAAGTTTCTCCACTAAAATTGCTTTCAATAAATTGGCTTCACTGCCAGAAAATGAACATAAAAAAGTAATAACCTCTTTACTTTGGATTTTTAAAATTACAGATACAGAAAGAAGAAATACAGAATGCAAAAACGGCTGTGGTCATTTTTGGCATGAATTAGAATAACTTTAAATGAGTTTTTCAATTTTAAATTGAAAAACAACAGAACAATCTTTTTTCCCTGTTTTTGAAGCGTTAGAAATTTTCCTTAATTTTAAATAAAAACAGCATCATGACTTGGGATCCAAAAAAATACAACGAATTTAAAGAAGAACGTTCTAAACCTTTTCATGATCTTACAAGTCATATTATTGACAAACCCAATCTGAAAGTTATAGACCTCGGGTGCGGAACGGGTGAACTTACCCAAAAATTATATCAAAAACTTACCAATCCATTTGTTTTGGGTATTGATAATTCTGCTGAAATGTTGGCAAAAGCTCCAACACAAGAAAATCTTGAGTTTAAAGACAAAACCATTTTAGAACAGATTGCTGACGAAACCAAATGGGATTTGATTTTTTCAAACGCCGCATTACAATGGATTGATAATCATTACGAGCTTTTCCCAAAAATTATATCGCGCATTAATTCAGGCGGACAGCTGGCTGTTCAGATGCCGCAGCAAAATGAAAATATCCTCAATAAAATACTTTTTCAATTGGTGCAGGAAGAGCCCTTTGCATCGTATCTTAAAAATTGGACACGTCCTTCACCAGTATTGACTTTAGATGAATATGCTAAAATCGTTTTCGAAAATGGCGGTACCGATTTGGTTCTGTATGAGAAAGTTTATCCAATTATTTCTACTAAAAAAGATGACTTTTTTGAGTTCATTTCGGGTTCTGCCTTAACTGTATATCAAGAAAGATTGAATGATCAGGAATTTACTGCTTTAACAACAGAGTTTAAGAAAAGAATAGATGCTTATTTTCCTTCAGTTCCTTCAATCTATGCATTTAGACGATTGATTATTTACGCTAAATTTTAAAGAGACGATTCACTGAATCCAGCCTTTAATCTTTAAACAAAAACAATTCTTGTTTTTGTTTATTTTAATGCCTCATAAATTCCTTTTTCACTTCAAAATTGAAATCAAAAGTTGCTTTTTTTCAACAATATTCCAATAAAAAAGCCCTCAAAAAAGCACAATAAATTAACTACCAAATACTTAAACAAAATTATTTAGAATGGAAATATTTTTGCTCCGTATCTATTTTTTTTCTTAAAACCATAAGATAAATTTTACTATATTTGAGATAATCATTATAAAAGCATTTACAAAGAGCGAAATATCTTAACAAGTGTTTAATGTTTAATATAGATTAATTTCCCCCAAATAATTATTTATTCATACTGACAAAAAACGCAAAAGGCACTTTTTCATTAACCTACTAATTTTAAAATTATGTCTAAACTGCAAGCTTTAAAAAACTTTCGTTTCCCAAATGTTTTCATCCTTATTTTAATCGTTTTTATTTCGTGTGCATTGCTAATCTGCATCAATTTTTTTACAATTAAAATCTTATCTGCCAATAGAGCTTATGTAAACGGGGAATCTCATTATTCGAAAGGACAAAAAGATGCATCAAGACATTTAATTACCTATTTATTCACCAAAAACCATACACAATGGAAATTGTTTCTTGAAGAATTAAAGGTGCCACAAGGAGATGGTATTGCAAGAATCACACTTTTGAAAGCTGGAGACAATAAAGTTGCTAGAAAGGGATTTTTAATTGGTCGAAATCACGAAGATGATCTAGATGATCTTATCTGGCTATTCGAAAATTTTAAAAATGTCAGCTTTTTATCTAAAGCCATAAAAGAATGGGGAGAAGGAGATAAATTAATCTTTGATTTATTTGTTATTGGCCAGCAGATTAATGCAAAAATCGAACATAATATTTTAACCTCAACAGATCAGAAAAAACACTTAAAGCAAATTAGCTCAATAAGTGACCAATTAACCATTAACCAACGCAATTTTTCTAATACCCTTGGTGAAGGAACCCGAAAAATAAAGGACTTATTGATTATTACAAACATCTTTTTCATTCTGGTTATAATCTGCAGCGTTTGCCTTTATTACTCGATAATGGTCAAAAGACTACTGATTTCGAAGAAAGAAACGGAAGTGAAAAATGAAAATCTGATTATTGTAAATCGCGAATTGGACCGATTTGTTTACAGCGCCTCTCACGACTTGAGATCTCCAATTACTTCTTTAAAAGGTCTTATCGAAATAACAGCATTGGAGGACGATGCACAACAGGTTCGAAATTATTTAGAAATGATGCACCAAAGTCTTGAAAGGCAGGATCAATTTATTAGCGACATTATTGATTATTCTAAAAACAAAAGAAAAGAAATAATCCTGGAACCAGTAAGCCTAAAAGAGTTGTGCAATGAAGCCATCCTTCAATTAATGCATATTGAAAATGCAAACAGAATTAAATTCACGCAAGAACTTTTAGTAGATCAGATTGAAAGTGACGGTCTTCGTTTAAAAATAATCATCAATAACCTACTCTCTAATGCTATAAAGTATGCAGATTGCAGCAAACAAGAAATGTTTATTACAATAAGAACCTATTTTAGCGACGGCTTAAATAAAATTGAAGTAACAGATAACGGAATTGGAATTCATGACGATCATAAAGCCAATATTTTTGACATGTATTTTGGAACAAACAAAAATAAAGGTTCAGGATTAGGCCTCTATATTGTAAAAGAAGCTGTTGAAAATATTAAAGGAGATATTTCTGTATTTTCAGAAAGCAGTGTTGGAAGTAAATTTATAGTAACAATACCAAGTTCATATGCCGTATAGATCTCAATTTATAATTATAGAAGACAATTTGATTGATCAATTTGTCACTAAAAAATTACTTAAAAAAGGGCTCGACATTAATCCTATCTACATAGCTAATAACGGACGAGAAGGAATTAATTGGATACTAAAGCATCAGCCACAAAACCCTTTGATTATTCTTTTAGACATTCAGATGCCTATTATGAATGGTTTTGAATTTTTGGAAGAATTTGACAGATTACCAGAAGATTTAAAAGAAAGAACCGAAATTTTCGTGCTTTCTTCGACTTTAGATATTGATGAAATTAAAAAAGTAAAAGAAAACAAATATGTGTCCGACTTTTGGACCAAACCTTTTAGATTAGAAATATTGAAAAATGCTTTTCTAGAAGTTTAATTCAGAACGCGATTTACTTGAGAAAAAGCTCTTGTATAATATGGTTCTTTTGTAGAAGAAATCATAACACCGCCATGAGTTGATGAATGTACAAATTTAATCTCCCCATCAACATTTTCAACAACCATACCTACATGATTTATATGACGTCTGCCATTGGTTCTAAAGAAAATTAAATCGCCTTTTTGAGCCTCCTCCGACGCTACTTTTGTTCCTATTCGAGATTGTTCTATTGAACTTCTCGGCAGTTTAATATCAAAATTTCCAAAAGTACAGAACATTAATCCTGAACAGTCGAAACCTGCTTTTGTTGTTCCGCCCGATCTATACCTGATCCCTATATTTTCAGTTGCACTTGCTATTATCTGATCAATTAATCCAGAATAATCTCCTGTCCTTACAACAGTTGAATCTTTTTTTATTTCGGGAGCAGTTCCTGCTATTTGAACAGAAGAAGTATCTATTTGCGAATTATTGTCTTGTAACGCTTTTGCAGACTGGATTGCATCTGCTTTTTCTTTCGGAACGCGAATCTTCAATAGATACCCAACAGGAACTTTTCCTTTAATTGATGGATTCTGACGTTCTAATTCTGCAACTGTAATACCATATTCCTTAGAAATTCCGTATTTTGTTTCTTTAGGCTTAACTTCTCTTATAAGCTCAACATCTGTTGAAACCACTTCTGAAGTAATTGGAGTTTCACTTGGCGAACTAATATTCGACGCTACGTTATTTGAAGGAATATTTATTTGTTGTCCTATTTTTAAGCCTTCGGTTTCCAGAGATGGATTTGCTTTCTTAAGATCATCAACAGAAACATTATATTTTTTAGAAATTCCCCACAGTGTTTCTTTTGAGGCTACTTCGTGAGTTCCAGAAGTATTAAGAGGAGTATCGTTTACTGCAATTTCTTCATTTTTTGACTTTGTCTTTGCAGTACTTTTGTTTTTATTCGGAATTAAAAGTGTTGAGTTTAGTTTTAATACCTTGGGAGCATTCGGGTTTGCATCTGCAATATCTTTTACTTTTACTCCGTATTTTTTAGCAATAACAGAAAGATTTTCTCCTTTTGAGATCTTGTGCTTAATAAAATTATCCTGCGCAAAAGCTCCAACACTGAAAAAAAACAATACTATTATTAACCGATAAACCATACTCTTTTGATAAAGTTTTTACACTTTTTTAAATTACACATTAATTTCAACTCAAAAAAAGCAAATATATTGCCTAAAAAGCGAATTTAACTTTTTAAAGTAGAAAATTTGGTATTTTTAACAATTATTTTACCTCAAATTAACAGCCTCGGCATAAAAATTGAGCCAACTTTTTGAAACGCAGTTTTTTATAAAAAGTTGCATTTTAAAAAATTTTCGAACCAAACTAAAACCTAATATTGTGAAAAAACTACTCTACATTGTCATTTTACTGCCTTTTATTACAAATGCGCAAACAATAAGCGGAATTGTTAAATCTGAAACTACCAATTTACCAATTGAAGATGCAAACATATATGCACTACGAGCTCAAATAGGAACCATAACCAATAACATTGGAGAGTTTTCTTTAAGCAAAGCAAAAGCAAACGACACACTTCAGGTATCACATATTGGCTACATCTCGACAAAAATTGCAATTGCCGATTTTAAAAAGTCAAACTTTATCATTTCACTTAAAGAAGATATCGAAACTCTTAATAATGTAGAGATCACCAATCGTCAGGCGAAATTAAAATCTAAACTTGACTTTACTAAGCTTGAATCTTTAAATAATGTTCTGTATTCTTTTGGTTCGACAGTTGTAAATGGCAAGATTTATATTGTAGGCGGTGATATCAGCGAAGAAGAGAATGTACTAAAGATTTTAAAGGAAAGAAGCATAAGCTATGACAACGATCCTAACTTCCAAAAAAAATATCTACAATTACTTCAAATGCAAGTAGCCAAAAAATTTTACAGGGAAGACTTGCTTATTTACGATCCTAAAACAGATGTATGGGAGAAATCAAATACAAAATTCAAGAGAAGAGCTTATCATAACGTAAATTGCTACAACAATACACTTTATGTTTTAGGAGGTAAAAGAATGTCTACAAACCAAAGATTTGAATATTTAGAAAACGAAATTGAAGTTTTTGACATTAATAAAAACTCGATTACCATTGACAAAACCAATCCTCAGATGGCTGCAGACTTTGCTTCTTTTGTCTATAAAGACAATATTATTGTTATGGGCGGCTCTACAAAAAAGACCGAAAAAGGAGAAAAAACTTTTACAGACAAAGTGCACATGTACAACATCACTTCTGGATTATGGTATGAGCTAGAAAAAATGCCGGTTGCCAAAGAAGTAAAAGGAGTTTTGATTGGAGATAAAATTTTTACCGTTGGAAATAATGACAACAAAAGCTTATCTGAGATTCAGAGTTTTGATTTAACAAATGAAACTTGGAAAAATGAAGCAACTTTAATTTCTCATTTAGAAAATCCAGCAATTGCTTACAATGTTGATGATATTTACCTTTTTGAAGATGGGAAGCTTTCAATCTACAATACAAAATCAAAACAGATTAAAGAATACTTTGTCGATCTTCAATTAAGAGATGCCACGATGCATTTTATAAATAACAAATTGTATATTCTTGGAGGCTATTCATTTGGTTCGTTCATGAAGATTCCTTCATCAAAAGTGTACAGTATTTCTATTGACGAATTTGACACTACCGCACCAAACCGCATTAGAATTTTGTCTCAAAATAATGTTGCTCAAAGAAACTAACTCATGATAAAAATGCTCTGCAAAAAACAGGGCATTTTTTTATGTCTTATTTTAAAAATAGAATAAACTTTGATTTTTAACTGAAAGTCTATTTTATTTCATTGGAACTCAAAAAAATTAATACTAAATTTACTTCAAATAAGCCACTATAATCCTCAGTTTTAAGAGACTTTTTAAAGAATTTAATCCAAGACAAAACTTATTTACCGTGAAAAAACTACTGTATATTATCGTTTTACTACCTTTTATTACAAATGCGCAAACAGTAAGTGGAATTGTTAAATCTCAAGCTACAAACTTACCGATAGAAGACACCAATATCTATTTATTGCGTACTCATATTGGAACTTTAACCAATGGAAAAGGAGAATTTTCATTGAATAATAAAATAAATCCAAATGACACTCTTCAGGTTTCTCATATCGGATATATCACAACAAAAATTGCGATTACAGATTTAAAAAAGTCAAATTATGTTATCTCTCTTGAAGAAGATGTTGAAACTTTAAAAAATGTAACTGTAAATGATAATAGGTGGTCTAAATTAAAATCGAAACTTAACTTCACCAAACTGTCACCTTTAGAGTACGGCATTTATTCTTTTGGCTCTGTGGTAGCAAATGGCAAAATTTATGTTGTTGGAGGTGATAATAGTGAACAATGGAATGTTTTAACTACTATAAAATCAAAAGACATTGGCGGCGGTGATCCCACTAGATTTAACGATCCTCTTTTTTTGAACAAATACCTTCAAGAGATTGGAGGCGATCAAGGTAAAGTTTTTTACAAGGGAGATCTACTTACTTATGATCCAAAAACAGATGTATGGGAGAAATCAAATCAAAAATTAAAAAAACGAGCCTACCATAGTATAAATTTTTACAATAACACACTTTATGTTTTGGGAGGAAAAAGAGGACCTCTAGGCAATAAAAAACATGAATTTCTAGATAATGAAATTGAAGTTTTTGACCTTAACACAAATCAAATTGCAATTGACAAAACAAATCCACATAAAGCCGTAAACTTTGCTTCTTTTACCTACAAGGATAACATTATTGTTATGGGCGGATCAATAAAATCAACTGTAAGAGGTGCAAAAATTTTTACAGATAAAGTACATCTGTACAATTTAACTTCTGGCCTATGGTATGAATTAGCAAAAATGCCTGTAGCCCAAGAAGTAAGCGGAGTTTTAATTGAGGACAAAATTTTTACAATTGGCAATTCCGACAATAGAAGTTTTTCTGATATTCAGAGTTTCGATTTAACAAATGAAAGCTGGAAAAAGGAAGCAACTTTACTTTGCCGACTCGAAAATCCTGCAGTTACATACAATGAAGACACTATTTATATATTTGAAGACGGAAAACTGTTTGTTTACAATACAAAATCAAAACTAATTAAAGAATTTTATATTAATCTTGAGCTAAAATGTACTGCAATGCACTTTATTAATGATAAATTATATATCATTGGAGGATACGATTTTAGCAATTACTACACATCTCCTTCGTCTAAAACATATAGCATTTCTATAGACGAATTTGAGACCACAAGACCTTACCGAATTAGAGTTCTATCACAAGATAGTTTAGCAAACAAAAACTAATCACATCAACATATTGCTGATAAAAATAAAAGCCCTCTTTTCACAGGGCTTTTATTTTATATAAAATTTAAATATTAAGCTTTTCCGGCTGCAATTAAATTTAATGCAGAACCTGCAACAAACCATCCAATTTGACCTGCGTTGTAAGTATGGTTTGCCAAGATAATATCTTTTGTACCATCTGCATGAACAAATTCTAATGTTAATGGTTTGCCCGGAGCAAATTCTGTTAAATCTAAGAAGTTAATGGTGTCATCTTCTTGGATTTTATCGTAATCTGCTTCGTTTGCAAATGTCAATCCTAAAAGACCTTGTTTTTTAAGGTTTGTTTCGTGAATACGAGCGAAAGATTTCACCAACACCGCTTTAACTCCTAAGAAACGTGGTTCCATAGCCGCATGCTCACGAGAAGAACCTTCTCCGTAGTTATGATCTCCCACTACGATAGATGGAACTCCAGCTGCTTTGTATGAACGAGCTACAGCAGGAACAGCATCATATTCGCCAGTCAATTGGTTTTTAACCGAATTTGTTTTTTGATTGTAAGCATTTACCGCTCCAATCAACATATTGTTTGAAATATTATCTAAGTGTCCACGGAAACGCAACCAAGGTCCAGCCATAGAAATGTGGTCTGTAGTACATTTTCCGAATGCTTTAATTAACAATTTAGCACCAGTAATATTTTTACCATCCCAAGCATCAAATGGAGCTAATAATTGTAAACGCTCTGAAGCTGGATTAACCACTACTTGAACACTTGAACCATCTTCCGCTGGAGCTTGAAAACCTGGATCTTCAGCATAGAAGCCTTTAGCAGGAAGTTCGTCTCCTGTTGGCTCGTCAAGCATTACCTCTTCTCCATCTTCGTTGATTAATTTATCTGTCAATGGATTGAAACTTAAATCACCTGCAATAGCCAAAGCTGTTACCAATTCTGGCGATCCTACAAAGGCCAAAGTATTTGGGTTACCATCTGCACGTTTTGAAAAGTTACGATTGAAAGAGTGCACAATGGTGTTTCTTTCTTCTTTTTCTGCTCCTTCTCTATCCCACATACCAATACATGGTCCGCAGGCATTTGCAAAAACTGTTGCCCCTATTTTATGGAAAGTATCAATAAACCCATCTCTTTCGATTGTAGAACGAACTACTTCAGAACCTGGAGTGATTGTAAACTGTGATTTTGTTTTTAAATTTTTATCAGCAACCTGTCTCGCCAATGAAGCTGCACGAGAAATATCTTCGTAAGAAGAGTTTGTGCAAGAACCTATTAGACCAACTTGAATTTGTAATGGCCAATTATTTTTAACCGCTTCTTCTTTCATTTTAGAAATTGGAGTAGCTAAATCCGGAGTAAAAGGACCATTTAAATGCGGTTCTAATGTAGATAAGTTTATTTCGATAACTTGATCAAAATATTTTTCTGGATCTGCATATACCTCTGGATCTCCAGTTAAGTAAGAAGCAATTTTATCTGCAGCATCAGCCACTTCTGCTCTATTTGTCGAACGTAAGTAACGGCTCATTGAATCATCGTAACCAAAAGTTGAAGTTGTAGCTCCAATCTCAGCTCCCATATTACAAATTGTTCCTTTACCTGTACAAGACATAGCTGTTGCACCTTCACCAAAATACTCTACAATAGCTCCAGTACCACCTTTTACAGTAAGAATCCCTGCCACTTTAAGAATAACATCTTTTGGAGCCGTCCATCCCGATAATTTACCAGTTAATTTAACTCCGATTAATTTAGGAAATTTAAGTTCCCAAGCCATTCCAGACATAACATCTACAGCATCTGCTCCACCAACACCAATTGCGACCATTCCTAAACCACCTGCATTTACAGTATGAGAATCGGTACCAATCATCATTCCGCCTGGAAATGCATAATTTTCAAGTACAACTTGGTGAATAATTCCAGCTCCTGGCTTCCAGAAACCAATTCCGTATTTATTAGAAACAGAAGATAAGAAGTCGAAAACTTCATTACTCTGTGTTTTTGCTCTTGCCAAATCGGTTACAGCATCTACTTTTGCCTGAATTAAGTGATCACAATGAACCGTTGTTGGAACTGCCACTTTAGATTTACCAGCATGCATAAATTGTAATAATGCCATTTGTGCAGTTGCATCTTGACAAGCTACGCGATCGGGTGCAAAATCAACGTAATCAATTCCTCTTCCAAACGCCTTAGTAGGATTTCCATCCCAAAGGTGATTGTATAAAATTTTCTCTGTTAAAGTAAGCGGACGACCAACAATCTCGCGCGCTTTATTAACGCGACTTGGCATGTTTTCGTACACTTTTTTAATCATTTCGATATCAAAAGCCATAGATTTTTTGTTTTTATTATTCTTTTTTGAACATGACAAGTTACAAAAAATAGAACAATTATTACTAAAAAAGCCCGAGTTTTACGACTCGGGCTTTCAATATATTATTAAATAATCTTTCGATTACATAACTAATTGTTTGTTAGAAGGTGCGAACTTAGTTAAGTTAATACCATCTACCGCTGCAGTATATTCTTCCATTGTTGGAGTTCTACCTAAGATTGTAGAAAGAACCACAACCGGAGTAGAAGAAAGTAATGATTCTCCTTTTTTACCTTCTTTATCTTCTACAACTCTTCCTTGGAATAAACGAGTAGATGTCGCCATTACTGTATCTCCTTTAGCTGCTTTTTCTTGGTTACCCATACAAAGGTTACATCCTGGACGTTCTAAGTATA
Source organism: Flavobacterium sp. CFBP9031 (assembly GCF_034044945.1). Classification (NCBI taxonomy): domain Bacteria; kingdom Pseudomonadati; phylum Bacteroidota; class Flavobacteriia; order Flavobacteriales; family Flavobacteriaceae; genus Flavobacterium; species Flavobacterium sp. CFBP9031. The sequence continues at coordinate 398,997 of NZ_JAXCWF010000003.1, read as the reverse complement.
ACATGTTTTCGTATTCTGTACGAGCTGCACCTTTAGGAGCGTTATCGTCAAATTCGAAACCAGAGTATTTTTGTAAAACTTCCCAGTCACCTTCTGCTTTTAACTCATCAACGATGTTGTAAGTAGGAGGAGCAACTACAAGAGGAGCATTAAATTCAACTTTTCCTGTTTGTGCTTCAACATTTTTCAACATCTGAGCAAGGATTTTCATATCTCCTTTGTGAACCATACAAGAACCAATAAATCCAAGATCTACTTTTTTCTCTCCACCATAGAAAGATAATGGTCTGATAGTATCGTGAGTATAACGTTTAGAAACGTCTTTATTATTAACATCTGGGTCAGCAATCATTGGCTCTGCAATTAGATCCAAATCAACTACAACTTCAGCATAATATTTAGCATTTGCATCTGGAGTTAAAGCTGGTTTTTCGCCAGATTTAATTTCAGTGATTCTCTTATCTGCTTTGTTGATTAAACCTTGAAGAACTTGTCTATCGTTATCCATTCCTTTATCGATCATGATCTGGATTCTGCCTTTAGCAATATCCAATGATTCGATCAAAGTATCGTCTTCTGAAATACAGATCGAAGCTTTTGCTTTCATCTCTGCAGTCCAGTCTGTAAATGTAAACGCTTGGTCAGCAGTAAGAGTTCCGATGTGAACCTCAATGATTCTTCCTTGGAATACGTTCTCACCGTTGAATTGCTTAAGCATTTGAGCTTGTGTAGCGTGAACCACATCACGGAAATCCATATAACCTTTCATGTCTCCTTTGAAAGTTACTTTTACAGATTCTGGAATTGGCATAGAAGCCTCTCCCGTAGCCAATGCAAGAGCAACAGTTCCTGAGTCAGCACCAAAAGCAACACCTTTAGACATTCTCGTGTGAGAGTCACCACCGATAATGATTGCCCATTCGTCGATAGTAATATCGTTAAGCACTTTGTGGATTACGTCTGTCATTGAATGATAAACACCTTTTGGGTCACGAGCCGTGATCAAACCAAAATTGTTCATAAACTTCATTAATTTAGGAATGTTAGCCTGAGCTTTTTTATCCCAAACTGATGCAGTATGACAACCAGATTGGTAAGCACCGTCAACAATTGGAGAAATAACTGTAGCAGCCATAGACTCTAATTCTTGAGCCGTCATAAGACCTGTAGTATCTTGAGAACCTACGATGTTTACTTCTACACGAACATCAGATCCGGCGTGTAAAACTTTTCCTGGAGCAATACCTACAGCATTTTTGTTGAAGATTTTTTCAACTGCAGTTAAACCTTGTCCTTCGTTAGAAATTTCTTTAGATGGAGCAAATACTGCAGGAGCTTCGATATCCAATAATTTAGCAGCAAAAGTTTGAAGTTTTTTACCAAATACAATTGCGTACGATCCTCCAGCTCTAATGAACTCTTTTTTCTGAGGAGTAAATGATCTAGAAATATCAATTAATTCTTGATCTCCGTTGTATAATTTTTTAGTTTGAGTATTAATAGTAAGAACAGTTCCTGTAGCAACAGAATATGTTTGCTCAAGAATTGGTTCATTATTTTCGTTCAATACTGGTTTTCCGTCTGCATCTAATTTTTTAACCCAGTTTTTAAGGTCAATTCCAATACCACCAGTTACGTCAACTGTAGTAAGGAAAATTGGAGAAATACCGTTTGTACCCCCAACAATTGGAGCAATATTTACAAATGGAACATATTCACTTGCTTGTTTTCCTGTCCAAAGTGCCACGTTGTTTACACCTGACATTCTAGAAGAACCAACTCCCATTGTACCTTTTTCAGCAATTAGCATTACGCTTGCATCTGGGTGTTTTGCTTGTAATGCCTGAATTTCCTTTTGTGCTTCAGGCGTAATCATACATTTACCATGAAGTTCACGGTCTGAACGAGAGTGAGCTTGGTTTCCTGGAGAAAGTAAATCTGTAGAGATATCCCCTTCACCAGCAATATATGTAACAACTTTGATTTCTTCAGCTATTTCTGGAAGTTTAGTGAAGAATTCAGCTTTTGCATAACTTTCGATAATTTCTTTAGCGAATGCATTATCATTTTTGAACGCTTCTCTTAAACGGTCAGTATCTGCATCATAAAGGAAAACTTGAGTTTTAAGAACGTCTGCTGCTTGTTGAGCAATTGCAGTATCATTTCCTAAAGCTAGATCTAATAACACTTCAATTGAAGGTCCACCCTTCATGTGTGATAATAATTCAAAAGCAAAAGCAGGTGTAATCTCTTTTACTAAAGATTCACCTAAAATAATTTCTTTTAAAAACTTTGCTTTTTCACCTGCGGCACTTGTAGTACCAGGTAAAGTATTGTAAATAAAAAACTTAAGAGAGTCTTCGCGATTTGCGTTATCAACATCTTTAATTTGAGCAATGATTTCGCTTAATAAGTCAGCTCCATCGATTGGTTTAGGGTGTAACCCTTGATTTTTTCTTTCTTCAATTTCTTGAATGTAATCCTGATAAATATTCATAATAAAAGCGGATTTATTTTTTTGAGGCAAATTTAAGCATTAAAGACGATAATTAAAAAAAATTTAATAGAACAAGCCTTTTCAAAAATTATTATTGCTAAAAAACGATTTTCACTGCTTGTTTTTGACAAAAACTCAATTTTACATCAAAATAATAAATTATTAACATTTAAAGATCTTTTCTTTAACAAAGTCGAAATTTGATGTTAGAAAACAAGTAAGTTTTTACCCCTATTTTCAAGAAGAATCTTTCTAAATAAGCAATTATAACGTTATAGTTGAGATTTTAAACGTCTTTTGAGAAGAGTTTTTGACTTGCTAAAAACAAAAAATCCTGATAATAAATTATCAGGATTCTATTAATGTAAATTTTAAATTTTACATTAATTTTTTAATAATAACTTCTTCTGTTATACCTTCAGCATCAGCTTTATAGTTTTTAATAATTCTGTGTCTCAAGATACCTGTCGCAACAGCTTGAACATCCTCAATATCTGGTGAAAATTTCCCATTAAAAGCCGCATGCGCTTTTGCTGCTAGAATTAAGTTTTGCGAAGCTCTTGGTCCTGCTCCCCAATCTAAATAGTTTTTCACAAAATCGTTAGTTAAACTATTATCTGGACGAGTTTTGCTTACTAGAGTTACCGCATATTCTATAACATTATCTGCAACAGGAATTCTACGAATTAGGTGCTGAAAATCGATAATTTCTTGAGCCGTAAATAATGGATTAATTTCTGTTTTAACATCAGAAGTTGTTCTTTTTACAACTTGAACTTCTTCTTCAAAAGTTGGATATTCCAATTTAATAGCAAACATAAAACGGTCTAATTGCGCTTCTGGCAAAGGATAAGTTCCTTCTTGTTCAATAGGGTTTTGAGTCGCTAAAACAAAATATGGCAAATCTAATTTATGATGTTGTCCTGCAATTGTCACCGATCTTTCTTGCATTGCTTCCAGCAAAGCTGCTTGTGTTTTTGGTGGTGTTCTGTTTATCTCATCAGCCAAAATAATATTAGAAAAAATGGGCCCTTTAATGAATTTGAAATTCCTATTTTCATCTAAAATTTCGCTTCCTAAAATATCAGAAGGCATCAAATCTGGCGTAAACTGAATTCTTTTAAAATCCAGACCTAAAGCCTGAGACAAAGTATTAATCATTAAGGTTTTTGCTAAACCAGGAACTCCAATTAAAAGTGCGTGTCCTCCAGAAAATATACACAGTAAAATTTGATCTACAACGGCGTCTTGCCCTACAATGATTTTCGCTATTTCTTTTTTTAATTCATTTCTTTTTTGAACTAAATTGTGAATTGCTGTTACGTCAGACATTTATGAATGTATTTAAAATTAAAAAGAGTTAATTCTATGAATTCATAAAACTAACTCTTTTTATTTATTTATTAAAACTTATTTTTTCAACCAATTGTTTGCAAAAGAACAGTCTTTATACTCGCCGATAATTTTGATGTAAGTGTCTTTAATTTTAGCATCAAACCATTTTGCAATGGCATTAATCTGCTTTTCTTTTAATGCTAATTCTTTGATCTTAGTATAATCTTTAGCATAATCTGCAGTATGATCTTCAATTCTGTTGGTAACTGTAATTAACTTATATGTTTTTTTACCTTTATCATCAGTATTTAAAAGTGGTTGAGAAATTTCATCTCCTTTCAAATTTGAAACCTGACTGTATAAAGTCGGATCCATTTTTGTCAACTCAAATCGAGTATCTTGTGTGGTTGGATTTACCAATGTTCCTCCGTTTGCTCTAGTTTCCTTTTCATCAGATTCTGTTCTTGCCGCGTCAGCAAAAGTCAGCTCTTTATTGATGATTTTATTTCTAATATTTGTAATTCTTTCTTTTGCTTCTTTTAAAGCTGCTTCAGAAACAGTTGGAGCAATCAAAATATGACGAAGCTCTACCTCTTGCCCTTTGATTTTTTCTACCATAATAATATGGTATCCAAAAGTAGTTTCAAATGGTTGAGAGATCTCACCCGCTTGCAAACTAAATGCAACATCTTTAAATTCTTTGACAAAAGGAGTTTTTCTTGTCATTTTATAATAGCCACCGTTTGGTGCAGATCCTGGATCTTGAGAATACAACACTGCTTTTGTTGCAAAACTAGAACCTTCTAGAACGTCTTGTCGAATTGCATTTAATCTATCGATAACTTTTTGCTTGTCTTCTTTAGAAATTTTAGGCTCCACAACAATCTGCGCTACTTCCATTTCAGCTCCAAAAGTTGGCAATTCATCTTTTGGGATTTTCTTAAAGAAATTACGAACTTCTTCTGGAGTGATTTCAACATCTTTAACGATTTTATCTCTCATTTCTGATGCTAATTTTTGCTCCTTTAAGATATCAGCAAAATAAGTTTTAAACTCTTCTACCGAGCTTTTTTTATAGTATTCAACAACTTTATTGATATCTCCTACCTGTTGCGTCATGTAATTAAGACGATCTTCCATCATTCCTCTTACCTCCGCATCACTTACGATAATACTATCCTGAATTGCTTGGTGAGCATATAATTTATCTTCTAAAAGTTTACCAAGCATCTGGCATCTTGTAATATCTTTTACAGATCCGCCTTGCGCAGTAATTTCTAAAAATCCTTTATCGATATCAGAATCTAAAACGATATAATCTCCTACTGTCGCAATAATTCCGTCGATTTTCAATTTCCCACCAGAAGGAACTTCAATTGGTTTTTGGGCCACAACATCAGGAATAATTTCTTGCGCTGAGATAATTGGAGTAAAAAAAAGAAAAAAACAAATTGTTAGTGCAAACTTGTAATCAATTGTTTTTAGCTGTAATTTTTTTAATAGCATTATTTTAATTTTTATTTGAATGTAAGCCTGTTTTAGATAATCCCTCTGAAACTATGTATGTTCATCAAACATAAATAATTAAAGTATAGTTCTTTCGTAACTTATAACGAACAAAAATAACAATTCAATTACATAATCCAACTATCCGATATAGTATTAACAAAAAATTATAGGATAGTTCTCTTTCAACGTACGAAATCATTTCTTCCAATTTTTCTAATTCAATGAAAGACAGTTTCTAATTGCTTCTTAAATTTAGTTTTAAACATCAAATAAATACCTAATTATAAGCACCATAAAAAAAAGTTCTCAACACTACAACGTTTTCGTTAACCTCTATTTTATTGCAAATTAAAATTAAATCAAAAAAACTTTACTTTAGATGCGTAATTAATAATTTACAAGGTAAAAAAATAGCAATATCTGCGTTTTTAAACCTTATAATTAAACAATTATAAAGCTCACTATTTAACTTAACCACATCTATTATGAAAAAACCTATTTTAAAATTATGCCTTATTACGGCATTTAGCGCACTTCTGTATTCGTGTTCTGAAAATGAAATCAACGCATCGGACGCAAAAGCTGAAAGTCAAAAATTTAAAATCATTGATGTTACGCATCACGATGGTAAACCTTTCAGCACAGGGGTTTCAAGCAATTCTACAACAGGAAAATATGTTGATAATCCTGGCGGAGGTGTTATGATGCAAGCTTTCTACTGGGATGTTCCCGCTGGAGGAAATTGGTGGAATACAGTAAGCAGTAAAGTAACGGCTTGGGGAAATGCTGGAATTGGCTCAATTTGGCTTCCGCCTGCTTCAAAAGCGCAAAATGGAGCTTTTTCTATGGGATATGACCCAACGGATTATTTTGATTTTGGAGATTATAACCAGAATGGAACAACGGAAACAAGATTCGGATCAAAAACCGAATTAGTCAATTTAATTACAGCAGCTCACACAGAAAACATCAAGGTTTATGCGGATATTGTAATTAACCATAACAGTGGCGGACAATCTGAAGCGAATCCTTTTACTGGAACAAATACTTGGACTAATTTTAATGGAATAGCGTCTGGAAAATTCAAACGTACTTATGCTAATTTCTACAAAAACAGCTATGGCAATAATGATGAAGGCTCGTTTGGAGGATTTCCTGACTTATGCCATGCCGATCCTTATGTAAAAGACTGGTTGTGGATTAGAGCTGATGGAGTTGGTAAATACTATAAAAATACCATGAAATTTGATGGCTGGAGATTCGACTACGTAAAAGGTTTTGGTGCTTGGGTTGTAAATGCTTGGAATGCCAATGTAGGCGGATTTTCTGTTGGAGAATTATGGGATTCAAATGTAAATGTTTTAAATGACTGGGCAAACGCAGCTAATAGTTCTGTTTTTGACTTTGCTTGCTATTACAAAATGAATGATGCTTTTGATGGAAATAATCTTGCATTGCTGAATGATGATATGATGTGGAAACGTAATCCATACAAAGCGGTAACTTTTGTAACTAATCATGATACTGATGAAATTTGGAGCAAAATGCTTGCGTACTCCTATATATTAACTCACGAAGGTTATCCAACTATTTTTTATAGAGATTATGAAGAATGGCTAGATAAAAACAAATTAAACAATCTAATCTGGATCCACAACAACAAAGCAACAGGAACAACTTCTATTTTATATTCTGATAATGACGAATATGTTGCACGAAGAAATGGATACAACGGAAATCCAGGATTGGTAGTTTACATTAATAACTCTGACGTTTGGCAAGAAAGATGGATTCAGACCAATTGGGCTAATACTCAAATTAAAGATTTTACAGGAAACTCAACTTGGTACCCAACTACTCAGGCAGACAAATGGGTAAAAATACAATGTCCTCCAAAAGGATATTCAATTTGGTCAATTAATCAGTAATTTTAAAAATGACTATTTTAAGGCTGTTGCAAAACAGCCTTATTTTTTTGTTTAAAAATCCCGTTAGAAGTAAAGACTACCAAATTTAGGAACTGAATATTTTTATAAAGCCGTAATTTAATAGTACTTTTGCAACCTATTTATACGAAATATGAGCTTTTTAAAAGAAATACAACGCAGAAGAACATTTGGAATTATATCGCATCCCGATGCCGGTAAAACGACATTAACAGAGAAATTACTTTTATTTGGAGGTGCAATTCAAGAAGCAGGAGCTGTAAAGAATAACAAAATTAAAAAAGGAGCAACGAGTGACTTTATGGAAATCGAACGCCAAAGAGGTATCTCGGTTTCGACTTCTGTGCTTGCTTTTAATTATAAAGATAAAAAAATCAATATCCTTGATACTCCTGGACACAAGGATTTTGCTGAAGATACATTTAGAACTTTAACTGCCGTAGACAGCGTAATTGTTGTAATTGACGTTGCTAAAGGGGTTGAGGAACAAACAGAAAAATTAGTGGCTGTTTGTAGAATGCGTAATATTCCTATGATTGTTTTCATCAACAAATTAGATCGTGAAGGTAAAGATGCTTTCGATTTGATGGATGAAGTAGAACAAAAATTAGGTTTAAAAGTTACACCGTTAAGTTTCCCAATCGGAATGGGTTACGATTTCCAAGGAATTTATAATTTATGGGAACAAAACATTAACCTTTTCAGCGGAGACAGTCGTAAAAATATCGAGGAAACAATCGCTTTTTCTGATGTACAGAATAATCCAGAATTAGATAAAATTGTAGGTGAAAAAGCAGCGAACAAACTTCGTGAAGAATTAGAGTTAATCGATGAGGTTTATCCTAAATTTGAGCGTCAAGATTACTTGGACGGAAAAATCCAGCCAGTATTCTTTGGTTCAGCCTTAAATAATTTTGGAGTTCGTGAATTGTTAGATTGTTTCATTACAATTGCACCATCTCCAAGACCGAAAGATTCTGAGACTCGTACAGTTGAACCTACAGAGGAGAAAATGACGGGATTTGTTTTTAAAATCCACGCCAATATGGATCCAAAACACCGTGACCGTTTAGCCTTTATCAAAATTGTTTCTGGAACTTTCGAAAGAAATAAGCCTTATTACCACGTTCGTCAGAAGAAAAATTTAAAATTCTCAAGTCCAAATGCCTTTTTCGCTGAGAAAAAAGAAATTGTAGACATTTCTTATCCTGGTGATATTGTTGGTTTGCATGACACAGGAAACTTTAAAATTGGAGATACTTTAACAGAAGGTGAAATTATGAGCTTTAAAGGAATTCCAAGTTTCTCTCCAGAGCACTTTAGATATATCAACAACGCCGACCCGATGAAAGCTAAGCAATTAGAAAAAGGAGTTGATCAGTTAATGGATGAAGGTGTAGCGCAGTTGTTTACTTTAGAGATGAATAATCGTAAAGTTATCGGAACTGTTGGAGCGTTACAATATGAGGTAATTCAATATCGTTTAGAGCACGAATATGGTGCTAAATGTACTTACGAGAACTTCCCTGTTCATAAAGCGTGCTGGGTAAAACCTGATGATGCTAAAAACGAAGAATTCAAAGAATTTAAACGTATCAAACAAAAATTCCTTGCTCACGATAAATACGGGCAATTGGTATTTTTAGCCGATTCTGATTTTACAATTCAAATGACGCAGAGTAAATATCCTAGTGTAAAATTATTTTTCACATCGGAGTTTGATTAAATCTAAACTTTAAATAAATTATAAAAGGCTGTTTAAAATTTTAAACAGCCTTTTATAATTTGCATAAAAAAAGCGCTAATTCTAAAATCAGCGCTTTTTTTAAATTTGAATTAAATTAACCTTACTAAGTCATTATATTTCAAAATTCAATCTTTTTTAGGTTATACCAAATTAAGACATAACACGATTAAAAAGAAATTTAGTCGACTAAAGTAAATTAAATCAGACCAACTGCATCTTTGCTTTATTACAAAAAAAAGCCCCTTAAAAAAGGGGCTTTATAATTTATGCTTGTCCAGTTGGACCAAAATTAAGCGGAATTGGCGCTTGTTCCGTTTCTTTGATTTCGCCATGAGCTGCCTCAAATCTATGGATATTTTCACCTATTGCTTTTAATAATCTTTTAGCATGTTGTGGTGTCAAGACAATTCTTGATTTTACCTTGGCTTTAGGAATACCTGGCATAATACTCACAAAATCTAAAACAAACTCAGATGATGAGTGATTGATAATTGCAAGATTAGAATAAATTCCTTCTGCAATAGTTTCGTCCAACTCAATATTAATTTGCTCTTGTTGTTGTTTCGGATTACTCATAGTTTCCTAATTAATAAATGTATTCTTCTTTATTAGCCATCATTTCGTTGTAATCGTCTTTAGATCCTACGATAGTGTTATCGTACTCTCTCATACCAGTTCCCGCAGGAATTCTGTGTCCAACAATTACATTTTCTTTTAATCCTTCTAGATCATCTACTTTACCAGCTACTGCAGCTTCGTTAAGTACTTTCGTTGTCTCCTGGAATGAAGCCGCAGAAATGAATGATTTAGTTTGTAACGAAGCTCTTGTAATACCTTGAAGAACTGGCGTTGCAGTTGCAGTGATTACATCTCTTGCTACAACAAGATTTTTATCTGTACGTTTCAATAATGAATTTTCATCACGTAATTCACGAGGTGTAATGATCTGACCTGGTTTCAATACTGAAGAATCTCCAGCATCTTCAACCACTTTCATACCGTACAATTTATCGTTTTGAACGATGAAATCTTTAGTATGGATTAATTGGTCTTCTAAGAATAAAGTATCACCTGGATCCTGAACTCTTACTTTACGCATCATTTGACGAATAACTACCTCAAAGTGCTTATCATTAATTTTTACCCCTTGTAAACGGTAAACCTCTTGAATTTCATTTACCAAGTACTGTTGAACAGCAGCCGGACCTTGAATTCTTAAGATATCATCTGGTGTAATCGCACCATCAGACAATGGAACTCCCGCTCTTACGAAGTCATTCTCTTGTACTAAGATTTGGCTTGAAAGTTTAACTAAATACTTTTTAATCTCACCAAATTTAGATTCGATAACGATCTCACGGTTACCTCTTTTGATTTTTCCAAAAGAAACAACACCATCAATTTCAGATACAACTGCTGGGTTAGAAGGGTTACGAGCCTCAAGAAGCTCAGTAATTCTTGGTAAACCTCCCGTGATATCGCCCGCTTTAGAAGAACGACGTGGGATTTTTACTAATACTTTACCTGCTTTAATTTTCTCACCGTTTTCAACCATTAAGTGTGCACCTACTGGTAAGTTGTAAGAACGAATCAATTCACCTTCTTTACCATAAACTAATAAAGTTGGGATTAATTTTTTGTTTCTAGCTTCAGAAATTACTTTTTCTTGGAAACCAGTCTGCTCATCGATCTCAACCATGAACGATTGTCCTTGCTCTAAATCTTCGTAAGCAATCTTACCAGTAAACTCAGAAACAATTACACCGTTATATGGATCCCATTTACAGATTACAGTTCCTTTAGCTACAGTTTCTCCATCTCCAACAAAGATACTAGAACCGTAAGGAATGTTATGTGTATTTAAAACAATTCCAGTTTTCTCGTCAACTAATTTTAATTCAGTTGAACGTGAAACTACGATATCAACAGAGTTACCTTCTCCGTCTTCTCCTTTAACTGTTTTTAAATCTTCAATTTCAAGTCTACCTGCGAATCTTGTAACAATACTAGACTCTTCAGAGATACCTCCAGCAACCCCTCCAACGTGGAACGTACGAAGTGTCAACTGTGTACCTGGCTCTCCAATAGACTGAGCTGCAATAACTCCGACAGCTTCACCTCTTTGTGTCATTTTACCAGTAGCTAAGTTTCTACCGTAACATTTAGCACAAATACCTTTTAAAGCTTCACAAGTTAATGGAGATCTAACCTCTACTTTTTCAATTGGAGAAGCTTCGATAGTTCTCATAATTGCTTCAGTAATTTGCTCTCCAGATTTAACCATTACTTCATTAGTAAGAGGATTAATAACGTCTTGCAATGCAACACGTCCTAAAATTCTCTCTCCTAAAGACTCAACGATTTCCTCATTTTTCTTCAATGCAGCAACTTCAACACCTCTTAAAGTTCCACAATCTTCGATGTTTACAATAACATCTTGAGAAACGTCATGAAGCCTTCTTGTTAAGTAACCAGCATCGGCCGTTTTAAGAGCCGTATCCGCAAGACCTTTACGAGCACCGTGAGTAGAAATAAAGTACTCAAGGATCGAAAGACCTTCCTTAAAGTTAGAAAGAATCGGGTTTTCAATAATCTCACCACCACCAGCAGTAGATTTTTTAGGCTTAGCCATCAAACCACGCATACCAGTTAACTGACGAATCTGTTCCTTAGAACCCCTCGCCCCAGAGTCAAGCATCATATATACAGAGTTGAAACCTTGTTGGTCTTCTCTAATATTTTTCATTGCTAACTCTGTTAACTGAGCATTTGCTGAAGTCCATACGTCAATAACTTGGTTGTAACGCTCGTTATTTGTAATAAGACCCATGTTATAGTTAGTTGAGATACCTTCAACTTGCTCTCTAGCATCTGCAATTAACTTCGTTTTTTGTTCTGGAATTCTAATATCACCTAAAGAGAATGATAAACCTCCTCTAAATGCAAATTTATAACCCATATCTTTCATATTATCCAAGAAAGCTGCCGTTGTAGGTACATCAGTCACGCTTAAAATGTGTCCGATAATATCTCTAAGGTTTTTCTTAGTCAATACGTCGTTGATATATCCAGCTGCTTCAGGTACTACTTCGTTAAATAATACACGTCCTGCAGTTGTTTGAATAATTTGATACACTAATTCTCCAGCGTCATTAAAATCTTTTGCTCTAATTTTCACACGAGCATTCAATTCTAATCTTCCTTCGTTTAATGCAATGTTTACTTCTTCAGCAGAATAGAAAGTTAAATCCTGACCAATAATTTTGTGGTCTTCTGTAGAAATACGCTCTTTGGTCATATAGTATAGACCCAAGACCATGTCCTGAGAAGGTACAGTAATTGGAGCACCATTTGCAGGGTTCAAGATATTGTGAGAAGCCAACATTAATAATTGTGCCTCTAAAATAGCTTCTGGCCCTAATGGTAAGTGAACCGCCATCTGATCACCATCGAAATCGGCGTTGAATGCCGTACATACTAATGGGTGTAATTGAATCGCTTTTCCTTCAATTAATTTTGGCTGGAAAGCTTGAATACCAAGTCTGTGCAAAGTAGGAGCACGGTTAAGTAATACTGGGTGTCCTTTAATTACGTTTTCAAGGATATCCCAAACTACAGGCTCTTTCTTATCAATGATTTTCTTAGCAGATTTTACTGTTTTTACAATACCTCTTTCGATCAATTTACGGATAACGAATGGTTTGTATAATTCAGAAGCCATATCTTTTGGCAATCCACACTCATATAATTTTAACTCTGGACCAACGACAATTACCGAACGAGCAGAATAATCCACACGTTTTCCTAAAAGGTTTTGACGGAAACGTCCTTGCTTACCTTTTAATGAGTCAGATAATGATTTTAATGGTCTGTTAGATTCTGTTTTAACAGCAGAAGCTTTACGTGTGTTATCGAATAATGAATCTACAGATTCTTGCAACATACGTTTTTCGTTTCTTAAGATAACTTCTGGAGCTTTAATCTCCATTAATCTTTTCAAACGATTGTTACGGATGATTACACGACGATATAAATCGTTCAAATCTGAAGTTGCAAAACGACCTCCATCAAGTGGCACAAGCGGACGTAATTCTGGCGGGATAACTGGAACCACTTTCATAATCATCCATTCTGGACGGTTTTCGCGGTTTTCGTTAGACTCACGGAAAGATTCAACAACTTGTAATCTTTTTAAAGCTTCAGTTTTTCTTTGTTTAGATGTTTCGTTGTTAGCGCTGTGTCTTAATTCATAAGATAAAGCATCTAAGTCAATACGAGCTAATAAATCCATAATACACTCTGCTCCCATTTTGGCAACAAATTTATTAGGATCTAAATCATCTAAATATTGATTTTCTTGTGGAAGAGTATCTAAAATATTTAAATATTCTTCTTCAGTTAAGAAATCTAATCTTTGTAAAGATTCTCCATCTGCATTTTTAGCAATACCAGCTTGGATTACTACGTATCTTTCGTAGTAGATGATCATATCTAATTTCTTAGATGGAAGACCAAGGATATAACCAATTTTGTTTGGAAGAGAACGGAAGTACCAGATGTGAGCAATTGGCACAACAAGGTTGATGTGTCCTACTCTATCACGACGTACTTTTTTCTCAGTAACTTCAACACCACAACGGTCACAGATGATACCTTTGTAACGAATTCTTTTATACTTACCACAAGCACATTCAAAATCTTTTACTGGTCCGAAGATTCTTTCGCAGAAAAGTCCGTCACGCTCTGGTTTGTGAGTTCTATAGTTAATTGTTTCTGGCTTTAAAACCTCTCCTCTTGATTCTTTCAAGATAGATTCTGGTGAAGCCAATCCAATAGAAATTTTGTTAAATCTTTTTACTGGATTTTTTTCTTTATTGTTTCTGTTATTCATCATAGTTTTTACTATTGATTTATTTTGCAATTAAAAAATTGAATTTAGATTTATAATTTACTCTTAATAAATAAGAGTTAATCATTCAGCTACTACCTCGGGTTACTTCTCTAAACCTCAAATTCTTATTTGAAGCGCTAGTTATAAAATGCCTTGCATTGTTATAAAAAATCGGAACGGTTTACGGGTATAAATCTTTAAAAACTTCTAACATTTAGTAAACAGTCTCAGTCCCAGTTTTCAGTGCTAAACTGAATACTGAGACTGTGACTAGAAACTTTTATTTATTCTTCCAAACGAAGATCTAATCCTAGACCTTTCAATTCGTGCATTAATACATTGAATGATTCTGGTAAACCTGGTTCTGGCATAGTTTCACCCTTAACGATAGCTTCGTAAGTTTTAGCTCTACCAATAACGTCATCAGACTTAACAGTTAAGATTTCACGTAAAGTACTAGAAGCTCCATAAGCCTCAAGTGCCCAAACCTCCATCTCTCCAAAACGCTGACCTCCAAATTGAGCTTTACCTCCAAGTGGCTGTTGCGTAATCAATGAGTATGGTCCGATAGAACGTGCGTGCATCTTATCATCAACCATGTGTCCTAATTTAAGCATGTAAATTACACCCACAGTTGCTTTTTGTGCAAAACGCTCTCCTGTTCCACCATCGTAAAGATAAGTATGTCCGAAACGTGGTACATTAGCCTCATCAGTCAAAGCATTGATTTCATCTAGAGAAGCACCGTCGAAGATTGGAGTAGCAAATTTTCTACCCAAGTTCATACCAGCCCATCCAAGAACAGTCTCATAAATCTGACCAATGTTCATACGTGAAGGTACCCCAAGTGGATTCAATACAATATCTACCGGTGTTCCGTCTTCTAAGAAAGGCATATCTTCATGACGAACGATTCTTGCAACAATACCTTTGTTACCGTGACGTCCTGCCATTTTATCACCAACTTTTAACTTACGTTTTTTAGCGATATAGATTTTAGCCAATTTCAAGATTCCAGATGGTAATTCATCTCCAACTGTAATAGTGAATTTCTCTCTTCTTAAAGCTCCTTGTAAGTCGTTCAGCTTAATTTTATAGTTATGAATTAAATCATTAACCATTTTATTTGTAGCGTCATCAGCAACCCACTGACCTTTGCTTAAGTGAGCAAAATCTTCTACTGCGTAAAGCATTTTTTGAGTATATTTTTTACCTTTTGGTAAAACTTCTTCACCCAAATCATTCATTACACCTTGAGATGTTTTTCCGTTAACGATCAAGAATAATTTCTCAACTAATCTGTCTTTTAATTCAACAAATTTAGTTTCGAATTCCATTTCTAAAGCGCCTAAAGCATCTTTATCTTGAGTACGTTTACGTTTATCTTTTACGGCTCTTGCAAATAATTTTTTGTCAAGAACTACACCATGTAAAGATGGAGAAGCTTTTAATGAAGCATCTTTCACATCACCTGCTTTATCTCCGAAGATCGCACGAAGCAATTTCTCCTCTGGAGTAGGATCTGATTCTCCTTTTGGTGTAATTTTACCAATCAAAATGTCGCCAGGCTTAACCTCTGCTCCAATTCTGATCATACCGTTTTCATCTAAATCTTTAGTAGCTTCTTCAGAAACGTTAGGAATATCGTTTGTTAACTCTTCATTTCCTAACTTAGTATCTCTAACCTCTAATGAATAATCATCAACGTGGATAGATGTAAAAATATCATCACGAACTACTTTCTCAGAAATTACAATCGCATCCTCGAAGTTGTACCCTTTCCATGGCATGAACGCAACTTTTAAGTTTCTACCTAAAGCTAATTCTCCATTTTGAGTAGCATAACCTTCAGACAATACTTGTCCAGGAACAACTCTATCACCTCTTCTTACGATAGGCTTCAAGTTGATACTTGTACCTTGATTGGTTTTTCTAAATTTAATTAAGTTGTACGTTTTCTCATCAGCATCAAAACTTACCATTCTCTCGTCTTCTGTACGATCGTATTTAATAGTAATGATGTTAGCATCTACGTATTCAACAGTACCATGCCCTTCAGCATTGATTAATACTCTTGAATCTGAAGCTACCTGACGCTCTAAACCTGTACCAACAATCGGTGCTTCAGGACGGATCAAAGGAACAGCCTGACGCATCATGTTTGATCCCATCAACGCACGGTTCGCATCATCATGCTCCAAGAAAGGAATCAAAGATGCAGAAATCGAAGCGATCTGGTTAGGAGCAACGTCTGTATAATGTACTACAGATGGTTCAACAACTGGGAAGTCACCTTCCTCACGAGCAATAACATTGCTAGCTGTAATTTTACCTGTAGCGTCCATTTCAATGTTCGCCTGAGCAATCATTTTACCTTCTTCTTCTTCAGCACTTAAGTAAACTGGAGTACTTTCTAAATCAACTACACCATTAGTTACTTTACGGTATGGAGTTTCGATGAATCCCATTCCGTTTACTTTTGCATAAACACCAAGAGATGAAATCAAACCAATGTTTGGTCCCTCAGGAGTTTCAATCGGACATAAACGACCATAGTGAGTATAGTGAACGTCACGAACCTCGAAACCAGCTCTCTCTCTCGAAAGTCCACCTGGTCCAAGTGCAGAAAGTCTTCTTTTGTGTGTAATCTCAGCTAATGGATTCGTTTGGTCCATAAATTGAGATAACTGGTTAGTACCAAAGAAAGAGTTGATAACTGATGATAATGTTTTAGCATTAATCAAATCAATTGGTGTAAACACCTCGTTATCTCTAACGTTCATTCTCTCACGAATAGTTCTAGCCATACGTGCTAAACCAACACCGAATTGTTGAGACAATTGTTCTCCAACTGTTCTAACACGACGGTTTGATAAGTGATCAATATCATCAATCTCCGCTTTAGAGTTGATCAATTCAATCAAATATTTTACAATGGTAATGATATCTTCTTTGGTAAGCACTTGCTTATCCATAGGGATATCTAAAGCCAATTTTTTGTTCATTCTATAACGACCAACTTCACCTAAGTTGTAACGTTGATCAGAGAAGAATAATTTATCTATAATACCACGAGCAGTTTCCTCATCAGGCGGTTCAGCGTTACGCAACTGACGGTAAATGTGCTCTACAGCTTCTTTTTCAGAGTTTGTTGGATCTTTTTGTAACGTGTTGTGGATAATAGCATAATCTGCTTGGTTGTTATCCTCTTTGTGCAACAAAATAGATTTTACGTTAGAATCGATGATCTCTTCAACATTATCTTTGTCGATAATAGTATCACGATCAAGGATGATTTCGTTACGCTCGATAGAAACTACCTCTCCGGTATCCTCATCTACGAAATCCTCGTGCCATGTGTTCAAAACACGCGCAGCAAGTCTTCTTCCAATATATTTCTTAATTCCTGTTTTAGAAACTTTAATTTCTTCTGCTAAGTCGAAAATTTCAAGGATATCCTTATCCCTTTCGAAACCGATAGCACGGAATAAAGTTGTTACAGGTAATTTTTTCTTTCTATCGATATACGCGTACATTACGCTGTTAATATCAGTAGAGAATTCTATCCAAGAACCTTTAAAAGGAATTACTCTTGCAGAATAAAGTTTAGTTCCATTTGCGTGGAATGACTGTCCAAAGAAAACCCCTGGAGAACGGTGTAATTGAGATACTACAACACGCTCGGCACCATTAATAACAAAAGTACCACTAGGAGTCATGTAAGGAATTGTTCCAAGATAAACATCTTGTACAATAGTTTCAAAATCTTCGTGTTCTGGATCTGTACAATATAGTTTTAACCTAGCTTTTAAAGGCACACTATACGTAAGACCTCTCTCTATACATTCTTGAATTGTATAACGTGGAGGATCAACAAAATAATCTAGGAATTCCAATACAAAGTTATTTCTTGTATCTGTAATTGGGAAGTTTTCCATGAAGGTATTGTATAACCCTTCGTTGCCTCTTTCGTCAGATTTCGTTTCTAATTGAAAGAAATCTTTAAAAGATTTAACCTGAACATCTAGAAAATCTGGATAGTCAGGGATATTTTTTGTAGAGGCAAAATTCAATCTTTCAGTCTGATTTGTTATCATCAATGGACAAAATTTTGATTAAAAAAAAGTAATTTTTTTTGTGTAAGACACACTGTTTAATCTATACTTTCTTATTATAATCAATACATCTTTAAAAATAAACCGTAAAGGAAGTTCAATTTTTTTTCTTCGTATTGATCAAAAACTTTTTCGTATTTTAAACTATTTGATAATAAAACTTGATATATTTTATTATACGAAAAATGGTTTAGACCCTTGGATGGTTACATCCAAGGTCTAAACCTAGTTCTAAACTGTGTTTTGTTATTTTAACTCAACAACAGCTCCAGCTTCTTCTAATGATTTTTTAAGACCTTCAGCCTCTTCTTTAGAAACACCTTCTTTAACAGTACTTGGAGCACCATCAACTACATCTTTAGCTTCTTTAAGACCTAAACCTGTAAGTTCTTTAACTAATTTTACAACTGCTAATTTAGAAGCACCAGCTTCTTTTAGTACAACTGTAAATTCAGTTTGTGCTTCTTCAGCAGCACCTTCTCCACCACCAGCAGCAACTACTACAGCTGCAGCAGCAGGCTCGATACCATACTCGTCTTTTAATATTGTTGCTAATTCGTTAACTTCTTTAACTGTTAAGTTAACTAATTGTTCTGCGAATTGTTTCAAATCTGCCATTTTTTCTATCGTTTAAAATGATTTGTAAAAATATAATTTAATTATTGTGCGCTAATTAAGCAACAAGGAAGCAAGCTTCCCTGCTTTGATTATTATGCTTCAGTTTCTTCTTCGCTACCTGCGAATTTGTTTTGTAAAGCAGAAATAATTCTTTGAGCTGGAGATTGTAATAATCCAATAAGTTCTCCAAGTAACTCTTCTTTAGATTTAATAGTTGCTAATGCATCTAATTGGTTGTCTCCAATATATACTTCAGAATTGATGTAAGCTCCTTTTAAAACTGGTTTATCAGATTTCTTACGGAAATCTTTGATAATTTTTCCAGGTGCGTTAGCAACATCAGAAATAAAGATAGCACTGTTACCTGACAAAACTGTAGGTAAATCACCATAATCATTAGCAGAAGCTTCCATTGCTTTTGCAAGCAAAGTGTTCTTTACAACTTCTAATTTAATACCTGCTTTAAAACAAGCTCTACGTAAGTTTGAAGTTGTCTCTGCGTTTAAACCAGAAATATCAGATATGTAAATGATATTTGTACCAGCTAACTGCGCAGTTAAATTTTCAATCGCGATTGATTTTTCTTCTCTAGTCATACTAAAAATTTTTAACTACCAATTATACTGCCTTTGGGTCTAATGCGATAGCAGGACTCATAGTGCTTGTAAGGTGAATACCTTTAATGTATGTACCTTTAGCAGCAGTTGGTTTAAGTTTTATTAATGTTTGAATAATTTCGTGTGCGTTGTCAACAATCTGCTCAGCTCCAAAAGAAACTTTACCGATTCCTGCGTGTACGATACCAGTTTTATCAACTTTAAAGTCAATTTTACCAGCTTTAACCTCTGCAACAGCTTTTGCAACATCCATAGTTACAGTACCTGTTTTAGGGTTTGGCATTAAACCTCTAGGTCCTAAAATACGACCTAATGGACCTAATTTACCCATAACAGCTGGCATAGTGATGATAACATCAACATCTGTCCAACCATCTTTAATTTTTTGTAAATAGTCGTCAAGACCTACATAGTCTGCACCAGCTTCTTTAGCTTCCGCCTCTTTATCTGGAGTAACTAATGCTAATACTTTAACATCTTTACCAGTTCCATGAGGTAATGTAACTACACCTCTTACCATTTGATTCGCTTTTCTTGGATCAACACCCAAACGAACTGCGATATCAACAGACTCATCAAATTTTGCAGAAGCAACAACTTTCAATAATGCCGCAGCATCTTTTAGAGAGTATAATTTGTTCTTTTCAATTTTTGAAGCAGCCTCTTTTTGCTTTTTTGTTAATTTTGCCATTTCTTTTTCTTAATTAAAAAGGAGCATCTCCTGATACAGTTATACCCATAGATCTAGCTGTTCCAGCAACCATACTCATAGCTTTCTCAATTGTGAAAGCGTTTAAGTCTGGCATTTTGTCTTCAGCAATAGTTCTAATTTGTTCCCAAGTAACGCTAGCTACTTTTTTACGATTAGGCTCACCAGAACCAGATTTTAGCTTTGCAGCTTCCATTAACTGAACTGCTGCTGGAGGAGTCTTAACAACAAAATCAAATGATTTGTCTTTGTACACAGTGATTTGCACTGGACAAATTTTGCCAGGTTTATCCTGAGTTCTAGCATTAAATTGCTTACAAAACTCCATGATATTAACCCCAGCAGCTCCTAAAGCAGGTCCAACCGGTGGCGACGGGTTCGCAGCACCTCCCTTAACTTGTAGTTTAACTACCTTACTAATTTCTTTAGCCATTTTTAAAAAATTTATCACTGTAATCAATGGAAGCGATTACAATGGTTTATTATAGTGTAACAAAAAATTATACTTTTTCAACTTGCATAAAGCTCAATTCCAATGGTGTCTTTCTTCCGAAAATCTTAACCATTACCTCAAGTTTACGCTTTTCTTCATTGATTTTCTCAACAGATCCATTAAATCCATTGAAAGGTCCATCAATAACCTTAACTGTTTCACCAACACTAAATGGAATAGAACGAGTATCTGTATTTACAGCCAACTCATCTACTTTACCTAACATACGGTTTACTTCAGAAAGTCTTAAAGGAACAGGTTCTCCACCTTTAGTTTCTCCTAAAAACCCAATAACACTAGTAATTGACTTAATAATATGAGGGATTTCACCAACTAAGTTAGCTTCAATCATAACATATCCAGGAAAGTAAACTTTATCCTTAGATGATTTTTTCCCATCTTTTACAGTAACTACTTTTTCAGTAGGAACCAAAACCTGAGAAACATAATCCTCCATACCTAATCTCGCAATCTCAGTCTCGATATAAGCTTTCACTTTATTCTCTTGACCACTAACTGCTCTAACTACGTACCATTTTTTCACATTATTATCTGCCATCACAAAAAAATTATCCTTTTAACCAGTTAAAAAATCCAGCCAAAGCTTTTGCAAAAAATTCGTCTACTCCCCAAGTTGCCAAAGCGAATAAGATCGAAAATACAGCCACAACAATTGTCAATTTCTGTACTTCAGCCCAAGCTGGCCAAGTAACATTTGACTTTAACTCTTCGAAAGCCTCTGATAAATAATTAGTAACTTTTGTCATTTGATATATTTTTTATTGCACGGGCGGAGGGATTCGAACCCCCATCAACGGTTTTGGAGACCGCTATTCTACCCTTGAACTACGCCCGTAATTAAAGCCAGTGATTAAAAAATAATCACTGGCTTTTTTATTTATTTTATAGAATTACTCTACAATTTCAGTAACCTGACCAGCTCCAACTGTTCTACCACCTTCACGGATAGCAAAACGTAAACCTACGTTCATAGCGATTGGGCTTAATAAAGCAACATTGATTGTTAAGTTATCTCCTGGCATTACCATCTCTACTCCTTCTGGTAAAGTAATAACTCCTGTTACGTCAGTTGTACGTACGTAGAACTGTGGACGGTAGTTATTGTGGAATGGAGTGTGACGTCCACCTTCTTCTTTTTTCAAGATATAAACCTCAGCTTTGAATTTAGCGTGTGGTTTTACTGAACCTGGCTTAATAATAACCATACCTCTTTTGATATCAGCTTTATCAATACCTCTTAACAATAAACCTACGTTATCTCCAGCTTCACCTCTGTCAAGGATTTTACGGAACATCTCAACTCCTGTAATAGTAGAAGTTAATTTTTCAGCTCCCATACCAATGATTTCAACAGGATCTCCAGTGTTAGCAACTCCAGTTTCGATACGACCTGTAGCAACAGTTCCACGACCTGTAATTGTAAATACGTCCTCAACTGGCATCAAGAATGGTTTAGCAACGTCACGTACTGGCTCTTCGATCCAAGCATCAACAGCTTCCATTAATTCAATAATTTTAGGAACCCAGTTAGGATCATTGTTCAATCCACCTAAAGCAGAACCTTGAACAACAGGACCATTATCTCCATCATATTCGTAGAAAGATAATAAATCTCTAATTTCCATTTCAACAAGTTCTAATAACTCAGCATCATCAACCATATCCACTTTGTTCATGAAAACAACGATTCTTGGAATACCAACCTGACGACCTAAAAGGATGTGCTCACGAGTTTGTGGCATTGGACCATCTGTAGCAGCAACTACTAAGATAGCTCCGTCCATTTGAGCAGCACCAGTAACCATGTTTTTTACGTAATCCGCGTGACCTGGACAGTCAACGTGAGCGTAGTGACGGTTAGCAGTTTCGTACTCTACGTGTGATGTATTAATAGTAATACCTCTTTCTTTCTCCTCTGGAGCGTTATCGATTTGATCAAACGATTTTGCTTGACAGTAACCAGCATCTGACAATACTTTTGTAATTGCAGCAGTTAATGTAGTTTTTCCGTGATCTACGTGTCCAATTGTACCTATGTTTAAGTGCGGTTTGGAACGATTAAAATTCTCCTTTGCCATTTTACTTAATTTTTAATCTTAGTTATATATTAATTTTCAATTTCCTACTTACTTGAGCCAATGTCGGGATTTGAACCCGAGACCTCTTCCTTACCAAGGAAGCACTCTACCCCTGAGCTACACCGGCAGAGAGTTCTGAGTTTAGAATTCAAATTTTAAATTTCAGACTTTATTAATCTAAAACTTACAATATAAAACTCCAACTTCTTTTTAGTGGGGAGAGCAGGATTCGAACCTGCGAAGTTCACACAGCAGATTTACAGTCTGCCCTCGTTGGCCGCTTGAGTATCTCCCCATAGTTTTAAAATTCCATCATTTTAAAGAACCAATTTCAAATCGCATTTGAAATTTATTGAGCCGATAGAGGGACTCGAACCCACGACCTGCTGATTACAAATCAGCTGCTCTAGCCAGCTGAGCTACATCGGCGAATACATTAAAAAAGTCCGCTATTTCTAACGGACTGCAAATGTAGGTATTTTATCTTTTAATCAAAACATTTTTTGAAAAAAATTTCAATTAAATGTGTGCTCTAATTTTTTCCTTCCTTTTTACAAGTAAACGTTCTAGCGATTCTGCCGAAAGCTCAACAGCTTCTTCAAATGTTTTACACTGTTTTTTCACCAAAAAATCATCACCAGGAACATTAATCTTTATTTCCACCACTTTATTCTCTTTATCACTCGTTCTTTCAACTTTTAAAAAAACATCTGATGAAACCACTCGATCGTAGTATTTCTCTAGCTTACCCATTCTTTCTTGGATAAAATCGACTAATTTTCTGTCGACAGTAAAATTAACTGCATGAACATCTACCTTCATAATAAAAATTTTAGGGTTAACATTTAGAACCACTATTTATTTCTAGGATGCGCATCTTTATACACTTTTTTAAGTTCCGCCAAACTATTATGAGTATAAACCTGTGTAGACGCCAAACTAGAATGCCCTAGCAATTCTTTAACTGAATTCAAATCTGCCCCATTGTTCAATAAGTGAGTTGCAAAAGTATGACGAAGCACATGCGGACTTTTTTTCACCTTTTCTGAGACCCTACTAAAGTATGAATTTATTAAACGATAAACAAAAGATTCGCTCAATTTTAACCCTTTTTTTGAAACGAAAAAATAGTCACAATCCATCAAACTTTCCAAACTATCTCTTTCCTTCACATACGAATCGATTTGATCCGCAATAATCGGCAAAATTGGAATAATGCGCTCTTTATTTCTTTTCCCTAAAACCTTAATCGTGTTATTTGAGCGATCGACATTTTTAATCATCAAATGAATTAACTCCCCCCGACGCATTCCTGTCACATAAAACATTTCCACAATAAGCTTATCCCGAATTCCTTCAAAATCAACCGGAACCTCTATTGTAGCAAGTAAATCCTTCAGCTCTTTTTCCGAGAAAGGAACCTGAACCACTTTCGGAGTCTTTAAAGACTTATGCTTTAGCATCGGATTAACTTCTATCTGCTTCGTCTTTAAAAGAAACTTATAAAAAGCTTTTAAAGAAGCCATTTTTCTATTAACCGAAACATTAGAAATATTATGATCAACCAAAAAGACAATCCAACTTCTGACCTGACTATAATTCACCACATCAATACTTTCTTGATCAAAAGATTCTTTTACAAAAGCTTCAAAAGAAACCATATCATTCAAGTAAGCCTCAACTGTATGCAAAGAATATTTTTTCTCCAGCAAAAGATAATCCGAGAAAGCTTCTCTATTCGTTTTCATAAATCTAAAAATTAAGCATAAAAAAACCGTTAGCATCAAAATTAAAACATTTTGACCACTAACGGTAATTATTTTCTAAAAGCTGATATTAACTTTCTAAACTATCTTTCAAGCCTTGAATGTAAGCCGCTTTTTGGATTTGAGCTCTTTTGATAACAGAAGGCTTAATAAAAGCAGTACGTGCTCTTAATTGACGAACAGTTCCTGTTTTATCAAATTTTCTTTTATAGCGCTTTAATGCTCTATCGATATTTTCTCCGTCTTTAATTGGTATAATTAACATAATATAGACACCTCCTCTCGTTAAGGCTGCAAATGTATATATTAATTATGAATTATGAATTATAAATTGTGAATTATTTTTAAAAAAGAGAAAAGAGTATAGAGAAGAGATATATAGATATAATTCTTTATTCTTTATTCTTTATTCTTTATTCTTTATTCTTTATTCTTTATTCTTTATTCTTTATTCTTTATTCTTTCAACAAATTCCTAGAAATAACAACCTTTTGAATCTCAGTTGTTCCCTCTCCTATAGTACACAATTTGGAGTCTCTGTAGAATTTTTCTACCGGAAAATCTTTAGTGTAACCGTAACCGCCATGAATTTGAACTGCATCATTTGCGATTTTAACACACGCTTCTGAAGCATACATCTTTGCCATAGCTCCTGATGTTGTTACTGGTTTATGCTTTTGTTTCAAGAAAGCCGCTTTATGCAATAGTAATTCTGAAGCTTCAATTTCTGTTGCCATATCCGCCAATTTAAAAGAGATTCCCTGAAAACTACTGATTGGTTGCCCAAACTGATGTCTTTCTTTCGAATATTTCAATGCAGCTTCGTAAGCTCCTTTTGCAATTCCTAGAGACAAAGCTCCGATAGAGATTCTCCCGCCATCCAGAATTTTCATTGCCTGAACAAAACCTTCTCCAATTTCTCCTAATCTATTTTCATCTGGAACGCGACAATTATCAAAAACCAGCTCAGCGGTCTCACTGGCTCTCATTCCTAATTTATTTTCTTTTTTACCTGATGAAAAACCTTTCATTCCTTTTTCAAAAACAAAAGCTGTCATTCCTTTAGAATCTCCTTTTTCACCAGTTCGCACTACCACTACTGCAACATCTCCTGAAATAGCATGTGTAATAAAGTTTTTTGCACCGTTTACGATCCAATGATTTCCATCTTTAACAGCCGTCGTATTCATTCCTCCAGCATCAGAGCCTGTGTTATGCTCTGTTAGACCCCAGGCGCCTATAAATTCGGCCGTAGCCAATTTTGGAAGCCATTTTTTCTTTTGTTCTTCGTTTCCAAAAGTCAAAATATGATTAGTGCATAAAGAATTGTGTGCCGCGACAGATAATCCGATTGAAGGATCTACTTTTGAAATCTCTTCTATTACGGTAATATACTCGTGATAACCTAAACCTGAACCGCCATATTCTTCCGGAACCAAAACGCCCATGAAGCCCATCTCGCCAAGTTGCTTAAACAACGGAATCGGAAAAATTTGCGCTTCATCCCATTCCATTATATAAGGTCTAATATTTTTTTCTGCAAAGTCTTTTATAGACTGTGCGATCATTAGTTGTGTTTCGTTGTAATCAAAGTTCATGAGTTAGTTTCTTTTAGAACTCCAAATATAAACTAATTATTTTTGCTTTTTCAACAGGAAAATCTTTAATTTTTGACAAATCCTCAATATTATTAAAATTTCCATTCATACTTCTATAGGTTACAATTTGTTTTGCTAGTCCATATTTGAAGTATGAAAATTGAGCCAATTCTTTTAATGAAGCGTCATTTACATTTATTTTCTTCAAGCTTGAAGGAATCACAACTTTAAAATGAGCATTTAGTTCATTTATAACTTCAGGCGAAAGTCCCCAAATCTCTTTCATCTGCTCCATCGATACAAATGATCCAACGATTTCTTTCTGCTTCAAGATTCTCGAGGACAACCCTTCTCCTATCCCGTAGATTTTCATCAAATCTTCTTGCGTTGCCTCATTTATATTTATTATTTCTAACTTTTCTTTTTTCGGAAAGTTTTTTACAATGAATTCTTTTTTCTCGACACTATAGTTCTTTTTATTCTGTTTCCAATCTGGAAATTTAAACAAAGGAGAAATTTCCTTTAATAGAGAATCCGAGACTCCAGTGACAGCCTGAAACTCTTCTGCCGAGTTTACATATTTATTCTCTTTGCGAAATGCCATTAAACGATCAATCTCTTCGACAGACATTCCGAGTTTGTATCCTTTATAATCTGAAATAAAATTAGGATTAAAAAGATAGACAGTTGGTTTTACATCTTTTTCAGTTAATTTCTGTTGATCAATTTCTGACTGAAGCGCAAGCCACTCCTCTTTTTCAGAGTTTTTCGCCTCTGAAATATTGAAATCAGATAAAAAATAAAATAATTGCAGTCCTATCATAATAAGAAAAAGCATAAAAACACCTATCCGTTGCTGTTTTGTAAAATGAAAATACTGGTTTAAAGACTTAAAATTCATGATTAAAATTACTTTTGAAGAACAACTTAAGAAAAATCCTTCAAATTTATCAAGAAAATTAGTAAGAAAAGTAACTTTTAAAAAATTATCGAATCTCTTATAAAAGTCCAATTAATTTAATGAATATCAATACTTACAGAATCTTTCTTACGAGTACCGTAAAAAAAACAAAGATTTTATAACTTAAAACATGATAATTGTTTTTATTTTTTCCAAAAAACAATACATTTGGCACTTAATAACAAATAAACCAATAAAATAATATGTCAATTTGGAGAGTTAAACCTATATCAGCCTTTGAGGCCGATATGAAAAAAAGTGATTTAAAGAGAGTCCTAGGAAAATGGAGCCTTACTGCCATTGGTGTTGGTGCCATTATCGGTGGGGGAATTTTTGTACTTACAGGTACTGGGGCTTATTATCATGCAGGACCAGCATTAGCTATTTCGTTTATAATCGCAGGTATTGCTTGTGTTTTTGCAGCACTTTGCTATTCTGAATTTGCTTCCATTTTACCTGTTGAGGGATCTGCTTACGCATATGCCTACGGTACTATTGGAGAAGTTTTTGCTTGGATAATTGGATGGGGACTAATTCTCGAGTATGCAATGGGATCGATGACTGTAGCGGTTTCCTGGTCCGGATACTTTAATAAATTGCTCAAAATATTTCACATTCACCTTCCTGATTGGTTAACTACAGATCCTGCAAGCTACACAGGAGAAGGTTTTTCTATGAATCTTCCAGCTTTCTTAATCGTTCTTTTAGTTATTTCATTGCTTATTAAAGGAACAAAAAGCGCTGCTAAAGCAAACAACGCAATTGTTATTCTTAAAGTATCTGCTGTAATCTTTGTAATTATTGCTGGTCTTTTCTTTATTAATACAGCAAACTGGAGCCCGTTTATTCCTGAAGCAACTCAGATTATTGAAAAAGAAACTACGCACAATGCTTACGGAATTGGAGGTATTATCTCTGGAGCTGCAGCTATTTTCTTTGCTTATGTTGGTTTCGATGCTGTTTCTACACAAGCTGGAGAAGCTATTAATCCTAAAAAAGATGTTCCTTTTGCAATTATTGCTTCTTTATTAATTTGTACTACTTTATATATCCTTGTTTCTTTAGTACTAACAGGAATGATGAATTACCAAGACTTTAATCCACTAGGAAAATATCCTGAAGCTATCAAAGCTCCTGTTGCTTATGCATTTGATATTGCAGGACAAGGCTGGGCTGGTTCTATTATTACTGTTGCTGCAACTATTGGTTTGGTTTCAGTATTAATGGTAATGATCATGGGACAATCTAGAATTTTCCTTGGAATGTCTAAAGATGGTTTAATTCCATCTGTGTTCTCTAAAGTAAACCCAATTTCTGGAACTCCAAAAACAAACTTAATGATTCTTGGAATTATTATCGCAACTGTTGCTGCTTTTACACCGATCAACAAATTGGCTGACATGACTAGTTTTGGTACTTTGTTTGCCTTTACAATGGTTTGTATTGCTGTTTGGATTTTAAGAGTAAAACAGCCAGGATTAACTAGAACATTTAAAGTACCTGCTTTACCAATTATTGCGGTATTAGGAATTGCAATCAATTCTTATTTAATTTTTAATTTAAGTAAAGATGCACAGTTATTATCTTTTGGATGGCTTATTATTGGTATAATTGTATACTTTGGATATAGCAAGAAAAGATCTAAACTTAACAATCCTACTGAAGAATAATAAATACAACTTCATAAAAAAGCTCCAAATCTAGATTTGGAGCTTTTTTTTATAAATCAAATACCGATGTTCTTTTTGATCGAATTAAATCTTTCAACCTAATCCAGAAAGCGAGAGTCAAATAGACTCCAAACCCTAAACCCGCTGTAACAAAAGAAATGTAGATAAAAAACAATCGCACACTTGTTACGCGCATTCCGAGTTTATCTGCTAATCTTGAAGAAACATGGAAACCATATTTTTCAAAAAAAAATTTAAGTTTTAAAATTGCTGACATTTCTATATTTTAGATTTAAGACTTTAGATTTTTAGATTCCTGACTGCTCAGGATTACAAAAGTACAAATTATCTAAGTATTTTTAAGCAACTCTAATCCGATAGCACATTTTAGACAAGACTTGCGCTCGCAATATTCATTTTTAAGTTCTAATAATGTCTGACTTTCAAATGCAGTTTTTGATTGAATACCAAAGGAATTAAACTTGTCTATAATAACATTCTTCTCCGAAGCAACTTCATTCATAAAATCAATTAAATCTTCCGAAATGGATTCGCCCATAATATTCGAATAAGTAAATTGAAGCGGAATAATGGTATTTATAACCAGGAGATCTATAAATGACTTAGAAAGCGTTTTAGACTTCTTCGGGCTCTCTTTGTCAAATTGATAATGATTTTGCCAATACAAGCTTGCAGACACGCTTAGTAAACGATATACAGCATCTACTGATTTTAATTCGATAATCTTAGAAAACAAATTTTGATGTTTATGGTATAAAGCTACCAATTGAGAAAGTCTGATTGTTGGAAAATTATCGGGACGAAGTTTAAAAAACTGGAGAGGTTCTGTGTACGTCTTTTCTATTTGATACTTATGCAATAAATAAAAATAGCGAAACTTTAAATCTTTATAATACACATCTTCTTTCTCGACCTCCAATAAACCAGCAGTGCCAAAAAGGAGCGCTTCTAGATTTTCAATTTCAAAACTTTCTTTTCTGATTACTGAAAACGGAATTGCCATCGAGATTTGCAGAAAGGAATTTCCATTCGTATTTAGTCCAAAATTCTTTGCTAGAAGGCAAAATAAGACCGCTTCCCAATCTTGATTGGTTTCTTCCAATAAATGAGCAATAAATTTAGATTTACGCTCTAATCGCTCAAAAAACAATCTTTCCTGCCAGTTTTTAAAAACAAATCTGTCTATGTCTTTTAATTGCCTTTCGCAGTAAATCCAAGTCTTTGGAGAAACTAATGCCTTATAATTTTCGATTATTTCTTTTGAAACATAATCTTTAAGAACTAAAACAGGAATTTCGGTATTGTTTTCTCTAAAAATAGCGGTGTCGTTTTCCCAAACAACATGAAGAATAACATTTTTATAAGCCGGATCTTTCTCGTGATTATGCAAATACCAATCTGAAGATTTCAAATGAATCTCTACATTGCCTGCCCATTTTTGACTTCCGATTTCTATGTGAGCATTAAAAAAATCTGGCCCAGCAAGCTCTAGATAATCGCCAGTTTTAAGAATTGTTATCAATTCGCCTTGAACCGATTTTAAATTCAAAGAATCAAACTTCTTGAATTTCCAGATATAATGAAGAAAGTCTTCTTTCATTTTTAGATTTTATAGTAGAATTACAAAATCTAAAAGTAATTAATTTTTAATATTATTCTTACAAAATTAAAATTTTTAACGAAGCATATATAATTTAGCACAAGCTCTAGCATCTGACAAAGCTTCATGGTGATTCAATTGGATATTCATTTCTCGACAGCAATCACTTAATTTTGTTGGTTTTATGCCTTTTGCTTTGTAGATTTTAACCGTGCATTCCCACTTTGTGGCAATATTTAAATCGTCATAATTTAAGCCATGCAGAAGCATTGTTTTCATTAAGACATTTCGATCAAAACTTTCGTTATGTGCTACTACAACTTTATTTTTTAGCCTCTTTTCAATCTCTGGATAGATCTGAAAGAACGATTTTGCATTTATAGTATCTTTAGGATAAATTCCATGAACACGAATCGTAAAAGGATTATATTCGTTATTTGGCGGTTTAATTAAAGTCACATATTCGTCCACAATAATTCCGTTTTCGACAGTCACAATACCTACAGAGCACGGATGATATCCTGTCGCAGTTTCAAAATCTATAGCTGTAAAATTCATTTTCTAATTTTAAAAGACAAATCCATAAATCTAATTGTTTAACAACAAGATTTATGGATTATTTATATTTATAAGAGGCTTATTTTATTGCGCCAATAATATCATATTTAGTAATAATGTGATGGTGTCCGTTTCCTAAATCAACCAAAACAGCATCATTTTCTTTGCTAAAAAGCTTTGAAACCTCTTCGATCGGTGTTCCTAGTTTCACAATTGGGAAAGGTTTGCCCATTACTTCTTTAATTGGTTTTTCGGCAACATTTTTATCTGCAACATAGCTTCTAAATAAGTCTGTTTCATCAACAGAACCGACAAATCCATTGATATCAACAACTGGAATTTGCGAAATCTTATATTTACGCATACGCTCAATTGCATGCGAAACTAATTCTTCAGTACGAACAACGATTAATTCTTTATCAATATGATCTTTAATAACGTCTTCTGCCTTAGTTACGTTTTCTTCTAAGAATCCGCGCTCGCGCATCCAGTCATCGTTAAACATTTTACCTACATAACGGCTTCCAGAATCGTGAAATAACACCACAACAACATCTTCTGGTTTAAAATGTTCTTTTAGCTGCAACAGACCTTTTATACAAGCTCCTGCAGAATTTCCAACAAAAATCCCCTCTTCAAGCGCAATCTTTCTAGTGTAGACTGCAGCATCTTTATCGGTTACTTTTGTAAAACCATCAATTAGAGAAAAGTCAACATTCTTAGGCAAAATATCTTCTCCAATACCTTCTGTTATATACGAGTAGATTTCGTTCTCGTCGAAAATTCCAGTTTCGTGGTATTTCTTGAACACAGAACCATAGGTGTCAATTCCCCAGATTTTAATATTTGGATTTTGTTCTTTCAAATATTTTCCAACTCCAGAAATAGTTCCTCCTGTTCCAACTCCCACAACAAAATGTGTAATTTTTCCTTCCGTCTGTTTCCAAATTTCAGGTCCAGTTTGCTCATAATGCGCCAACGAATTTGACATGTTATCGTACTGATTGACATACCAAGAATTTGGTGTTTCTTCTGCTAAACGCTTTGAAACCGAATAATAGGAACGTGGATCTGTAGGCTCAACATCTGTAGGACAAACAACAACTTTTGCTCCAACAGCACGAAGAATATCCATTTTTTCTTTAGACTGTTTGTCTGAGATCACACAAATTAGTTTGTAGCCTTTTACAATTGCCACAAGTGCAAGTCCCATTCCCGTATTTCCTGAAGTTCCTTCAATAATAGTTCCTCCAGGTTTAAGTCGGCCATCTGCCTCTGCATCTCCAATCATTTTTACAGCCATTCTGTCTTTTACAGAATTACCCGGATTAAAGGTTTCGACTTTTGCCAATACTAACGCATCAATTTCAGCAACAATTTTGTTGAGTTTTACCAATGGTGTATTACCAATTGTTTCTAAAATATTATTTGAAAAGTCCATTTTTATTTAAGTTTATTTAGTGGTTCGAAATAAAAAAAGCCAGTTTTTATTGGAAGAAATTCCAAACCAGACCAAAACGCAGTACAAAATCACGATACGGATTATGAGGCGCTGAATAATAATTACTTTGCGAAAACAAAGCATTAAAATGTTCCGCTTTTAAATAAAAACGTGTCTGGCGTATTCTGGCATTCACAAAGAAATCGAATGTTGCAAAACCACCGATTTTCTTGTCTTGCTGTACAAAAAATTCTGCAATAACAGGATTATAATCATCTCCATAATATTTCGTTAGATAATTAAAGACAAGACCTGTTTGCATGAATAATGCTTTTTTAAAGAAATGATTCGAATAATAGAATGTATTTCTAGTTACAAAATCTGGTACATTTAAAACTAAATCTGACTGATCTACTTTTTGATACAAAAGTGTATTATCTAATGCAAAAGGTCCAAATTTGAATTCTCTACTAGCCTTTATCTCTAAATAATTAATCACATTTCCGTACTGCATTGGATTAACGATCTGTATATTAGCCGCTTTTTGTGCATCGGTCGCTACATCTGTAAAGTACAAATGATCTTTTAATACCGTATATTGAACTTGTCCTGTTAGCCACGGAGTTGTAATTTCTGCACTTAACGAATTAATTTTTTCGTTTTTAAAATCATTTGACCAATTGTACGAAATCCAACTACTTTGGTATAAGTTATAATTGTTATTAGGCAGTTTATTGATGTTGCGATATCTAAAATCAAACTTAATTTCATCGCTCATATCATAACGTAATTTAGCATCTAAATCGGAAAGCGATTCATTAGTGATTGATCTTGAATATAAAAATCGACCATTCCATTTGTTTTTCTGATATTCGTACTGAGCACCAAAATTGTTAAACTGTAAATACAAATTGTCTGGAACGGCGTTTCCAGCTGCATCAACAATAATTCTGTTATACCTATAATTAGATCTATAATCGTCAACAAAAAATATAAATTTACCTAACAGCGAATTTTCGTAAGCTGCTCCAACTTTATTATAAAGTCTTTCATATTTAGTTTGATCGTTAATATTGCTTGCCGCATACGACTCACCAAATCTTTGCACTCGACTAGTTGTTCCATCATTTGCAGTTACTGTAGAAATTACAGTTGGCTGCTTGTATTCGTAATCTTTATACTCATAATTAAATTGATGTGTAAGGTATAAATTATTACTTCCATCAGTTGGATTCACTCTAAAAGCATGATCAAAAAACAATCTTCTTCCTTTTAAGAACGATTCTGCATCGGTTAAATAAACCTGTAATCTTTGCCTGTTTTTATAGTCATCATTATCGCTTTCAAAATCAGCATCGTTTGTTATACCGCCATTTTCCTCATTCAAAATATCCTGATTTGTAAAATGTGCATTTATCGCATATCGTTTGCTAGTTGTGGCATAACTGGTTGTAATTCTTAAATTACCGGCACTAACCAATTGATTATTATAATCTCCTTCAGATCTTAAACCTTTATATGCAATCGAGAAATTAAGATTTTTAGAGACATTTAATGTGATAAAAGAATCTACATTCTGTCCTTTTTTTATTGTAGTATTAAAAAACAATTCTGTAAAAGGCGTTGCAACAGAATAATATCTAATTTGATCTGCTTGCATATAGTTAGAATGCTTTCCGCTAAAACCAATTTCAGGATACGGAGAAAAACTTGTCAAACTGTATTGAAGTGTATTTAAAGGCTGTCCGATATTAGAAAACTCCATAAGACCAAAAAGATCTTTTCTTAAATGATTTTGTCTATAAGCACTTTTAAGAGTTAGCGACGTATCTGCATAAATAGTATCATGTTCTAAAGTGACAATTTTATACTGATCTATGGTTGCAATCTTTTGTTTTTTCTTTTTTACGGTATCAGTGACACTTGAATATTCTGTATTCATATCTAAATTATTTTTAGAAGCAGTTTTTTTTTCTTGCGAAAACAATAAAGTTGGAACAACTAATAGATATAAAAAAATGAATATTCTCATTTGATGGCTTTGTATAAATTTATTTTGACAAAATTTGCTAAGCAAAGGTAATATAAAAAGGTATAAACGAAAAAACATAATATATAATATGAAGCTAGGATCGTTTTGGAATTTTGAAAACGAAAACCCCGTATACAAAAGTATACGGGGCTCTCAAAAAAAATCAAAATATTTATTATTCTTATTCCCAAACTGGGTATAATTTAATTGATATAGATTATATTCTAAAGATTAGAATTTATCCCAGAACAATTTAGTATTTAATAAATCTCCTCCAATATCAGCAGATGCTTTAATATAATTTGTTTTATTAATACTTGCTTCTACACCTGGATAAGTATATCTAACAGGAACAGTAAAAATAAGTTTGTTAATAGCTGCTTGAGGCGCTTTTAACACAGGGAAATCCAATCTTCTGTAAGATGTCCATGCTTCGTATCCTCTGTTATAAAGAGCAAACCATGCTTGAGTACCAATTTTTTCTTTATATGTTGCTCCACTCAAAGCATTGTTGTAATCTACTTTTGGGCTTGCAATATAAGCGTCAATGGCTGTAGCACTAGTTACTCCCCAGTCTGCCATAGAAGCTTTAATACCTGCATCATAGTATACTTTTGCCTGAGCAGAACCACCTGGGATTAAGCTTTTCTCGGCAGCTTCTGCTAATAAGAAATTCAACTCAGCAAAATCAAAGATAGTTCCTGGAAAAACTGGATTGTTTAATGTAGATGTAATTTGCGAATAAGCTGTGTAAACATTTGCCGAACCATAAGTACCACCAGTAAATGTTCTTCCTGCAGGAATAACTGGAGCTGGAGCAGTCAAGTTAGTAAAATATTTAGGCATCCTTGGGTCACCACCAGGAACAATAGCATCCATAGCAGAAACAAAAGGCTCAGCAGGAATAAAATCAAATCTCTGACTAGTTACCAAATCAGCATACAATGGATTTTGATTTCCTGATGTAGTTAAATAAGTCAATTTTGTATTGTCAGCATTACTAGCTAAAGCACCAGAAGCAAGAGCTGCCTGAACTTGAGTAGTTGCATAAGCTGGATCAATATCAGACATATTAACTGCCATTCTAATGATTAATGAGTTAGCAAATTTTGCCCATTTTGCATTACTTGCCGCATTACCAGAATAGATAATATCTGCAGCACCAAAGTTAGCCACTGTACTATTTGCTTTCAAAACTGCAGCAGATGCACTTAATCTTTTAATAAGATCTTGGTAAATCGTTTTTGCATCATCATAAGCTGGTAAAGGATATT
Source organism: Flavobacterium sp. CFBP9031 (assembly GCF_034044945.1). Lineage (NCBI taxonomy): Bacteria > Pseudomonadati > Bacteroidota > Flavobacteriia > Flavobacteriales > Flavobacteriaceae > Flavobacterium > Flavobacterium sp. CFBP9031. The sequence continues at coordinate 363,500 of NZ_JAXCWF010000003.1, read as the reverse complement.
TTTGAATATCAATTGCTTGTGAATAAGGAACGTTTCCAAAAGTATCTACCAATACACTATAAGCATAAGCTTCTAAAATATCGATAAGTGCTAATTTATTTTGTTTGATCGCTTCATCAGCAGGAGTTGCAGGAGTTGTTGCTGCAATCATAACTCTTGAATCATGAAAATCTGCTAAGACATCTCTGTACAAAACCAAAAAGTGCGTATCTGGAATTTTTCTGTTTGTAATGTTATACTGGCTCTCATCTGGATAAGTTGTCTCTGTCCATTGCTGTGCAAATAATCTAAAAACGTTATTATTCACACTAGTACTAACCATTTGATCGACTAATTTCTTCTCAGCATTGGTAAACAAAAATTCCGCTTTGGTTGTTGTTGGTCTTTTCGGATCAACATTCATATCTGTAATGTCCTGGCTGCACGAAACCATCATACCTACCACAGACATTAATAAAAGTACTTTTTTCATGATTTAAAATTTTAATGTTAGGTTACAACCAATATTTCTTGTTGTCGGAAGTGAACCTCCTGAATAACCTGATGATAAGTTACCTGAACTTATACCACTTTCTGGATCTGCATCTGGAAGATTTTTACTGATGATCCATAAGTTAGAACCTACTAAAGAAAGACGTAAATCATTCAAACCTGCTTTAGCTATAAATTGTTTAGGGAAACTATAAGTAATGCTTACCTCTCTTAATTTCACATAACTTGCATCGTAAACAAATGCTTTTTGTGGATTAGTATTGTAACCATAGATACTTCCAGCTACTTCAGGACTTGGTGTTCTTGTAGCATTAGGAGTTCCATCTTCATTTACTCCAGGCAAGATAACACCTCCACCATTAGCAAGTGTATTTCTTACAGGGTTTCCAAGTTCGTTGTTTCCTGCTGTAGAAGTAAATAAACCAGAGCTTTGTCCATAATATTGATCAAGAGAGAAAATATCTCCACCTTTTTGAACATCAATTAAGAAACCTAAAGAGATTTGTTTGTAAGTAAATTTGTTACGAACACCGCCAATCCAATCTGGAGTAACGTTACCAATTACATTATTAGTAGTTGCTGTTTGTAAATACACTCCGTTTTTAGTTACTTTTTGTCCGTCTGCACTGTAGATGAAATCTTTTCCAAGAATATCTCCGTAAGCATGTCCTTTAGTACCAACGATACTAACTCCTCCTTGGAACGTACCAATTGTTAAAACATCAACACCTGGTGTTAAATCTACAACTGTATTCTCATTTTTAGACCAGTTTACGTTAATATCCCATTGGAAATCATTTGTTTTTACAGGAGTTACATTGAAGATTACCTCAACACCTTTATTTTCTACAGATCCCGCGTTTACGTATCTAGAAGAGTTACCAGTTGCAGTAGAATAATCTACTGGAAAGATTTGGTCTTCACTTAAACTTTTGTAAACACTCACATCAAAACCAATTCTTCTGTCAAGGAATTGCATCTCTAAACCAAGTTCTTGAGATTTAGTTTTAACAGGGTGCAATTCTGGATTATTAGCAATGTTTGGTCTTGAATAAAGTTGGTTTGATCCAAATGGGTTGAATTTAGTAAATACATCTTGCAATGCATAAGAATCGATACTTCCTTGTGGGTTTTCAGCATAACTCGCTCTTAATTTACCGAAACTTAACCATGGAGCATTAATATGTTTTGTGAAAACATAACTTCCAGAAACAGAGAATGTATTAACATCATTGTCGTCTTGTGGCAACTGAGAGAAAGCATCATTACGTACAGTTCCTTCTAAGTAAAGGAAATCTCTAAATCCTACCGAAGCAGATGCGTAAACACTATTTACAGCTGTATTGTCTTCAACCTCGATTGGGAATGGAGAAGCATTTACTGAATTTGATAATGCATAGATTCCAGGAATAATAAGTCCTCCATCTGTAGAAGCTAATGTAGATGTACGTCTAGTTCTTAAAGCATTATAACCAACTAAACCTGTTAATGAGAAATCATCATTAAGTTTTTTATTGAAGTTTAATGTAAACTGATAGTTTTGCTCAGAGAACATACCTGTATATTTTTGGTATCCTGAACCAACAGCCAAACGGTTAATTCCAAATGTTCCAGCCAAAGATCCTACAGCTTTTCTCTCTTCACGTAGTTCTGAATAAGAATCTGTACTAATTTTTCCTGTAGCGTTTAACCAATCTGTAAATTTATAATCTAACTGACCATAACCAATGAAACGATTTCTTTCATCTGTTTGGTAGTTTTTATATCTTGTAAAATATGGGTTATCCCAATATTTAGGGCTTGTATTTCCATTAGCAGGATCTGCCATGTTCCAAGAAATATTTTGTCCTCCTGAATTTTGGAAAACTTCTTTTTGAGATTGAATATCCACGTTAGTTCCCCACCATTGACGGAATAAACCTGCAACGTTATCACCACCGTAACCAGTAGTATTTCTACCTTGCGTAGTTTGTGCTAAATAATTGGCAAAAACACTTGCAGATAATTTATCTGTTAATTTGTGGTTGAATTTAATACTTGCGTTATTTTTTCTCAATTCACTATTTGGCAAAATACCATTCTCTTTATAGTTGTTGTAGTTGATAACAAAATTGCTTTTATCTGAACCACCTTCAAAAGAGATTGAGTTATTGAATGTTTGAGCTGTTTCAAAAAATGTAATTGGACCATTTTTAGCAGCAACCCATGGAGATTTTTGTCCGTATTTTGAAGAATATGGAGTATAAGACTCCCAAGTAAGAACAGAAAGATTTGGATCAAACGCAACACCGTAAGAAGCATCATCTGTAGTACTTACTACTTGGTTGCCATTTTTATCCATAACAAAAAACGCTCCTGTTGGTCCAACTGGAATTCCATTAGGAGTTCCATCAGTCTTATAAGTTGGTCCGTAACCTTGTCCATATTTGTTTTGGTAAACAGGGAAAGTATTTTTATCAACTGAACCAACACCAAACTCACTTGAAATAGTAACTCCCATACCTTTTTGAGCTTTTCCTTTTTTAGTAGTAATCATGATTACACCATTACCAGCTTGAAACCCGTATAAAGCAGATGCTGCAGCACCTTTAAGAATATTTAATGTTTCGATATCATCTGGATTAATATCCATACCAGCGTTACCGTAATCATAAGTATTACGCGCTCCAGCTGTTTGTGATCCATTGCTTGAATTCACATTCGAGTTGTTAATTGGCATACCATCAATAACAATAAGCATTTGGTTATTTCCTGTAAGGTTTTTAACACCTCTTGAAACTACGTTTGTAGATCCTCCAAAGTTTGTATTTTTTCTAATATATACCCCTGCAGATTTACCAGAAAGATCGTTAAGGAAGTTTGCGCCAGTAGTACCACCAACTAAATCTTCTCCTTTTAATTCCTGAGTAGAATATCCAAGAGCTTTTTTCTCTCTCTTAATACCTAATGCAGTAACAACAACACTTTCTAATTCTGTAGTATTACTAGTTAATTTTACACTTAATGTTGTAGAACTAGCTGCAACTTCTTGCGTTTTCATTCCGATGTACGTAAAAACCAAGACTTCGCTTGATGTTGCTTTGATAGAGAATTTTCCATCAAAATCTGTTTGCGTTCCGCTTTTAGTTCCCTTAACTAATACACTCACACCTGGAAGAGGCATTCCTGCATTATCGGAAACTATACCCGAAACAGTTCTTTCTTGCGCAAAGGTTAGTTGCGTAATCAGCGCCACCAAAAGCACTAAGAATCCATTTAACTTTAGTTTCATTTTTAAAAATTTTGAATTAGTATGTCGCAAACATCTTAATATTTTCTTAAAAGAACAATGCAACTCACGGTCTTTCTCTAACATTTTTTTAATATTTCTTTAACATATACTTGTTAATGAATAGTTAATTAACGCAAAAACAACTCAATACATAATTTTAAGCATAAAATACTGCAATTTTTTCAATCAATAAATTAACATTTATTTAACATTTAAGATGGCGCTTTTCTTAAAAAAACAGACGAAAAAACAAAATAAAACAAAGTATAATCTTACAAGAAAGTCGATTAAATAAAACATTCTTGACTGAAAATGTTGTATTTGACAAATTTTTAATTTGCTTTTCGTTCCCAAATCGTAATAAATTGTAAATCAATTCTTCCAAGTTGCAAAAAACCGTGATTTTATCTTTTTCGAAGCCATTTTTAGAAAATCACCAATTATCCATTTCATAAAAAAAATCATAAAAATCAAGTATTTTCACGGGTTTTTAACCAATATCGCAGACTTATAGTCAATTTGAAAAATAGCGTAATTTCTAACCGTATTACTCCTTGATAGGATCACTCTAAAAAAGCAACTATAGATTGTATTCCTTTGGATCTATTTAATGCTTTTTAGAAAAAAAAGTACAATATTTGCCTTTTTAAAACCTAAAAAAATGCTCGAAAAAAATTTCTCAGGATTTGTTTTAGAAACTGGAACTGATGAAGCCGGAAGAGGATGTCTAGCTGGCCCAGTTACTGCCGCTGCCATAATTTTACCCGAAAATTTTGAAAATAAAATTCTGAATGACAGTAAGCAGCTTTCTGAAAAAACAAGAGCGCTTTTAAGACCTATTATAGAAAAAGAAGCCCTATGTTTTGCCGTTACGCATTTGTTTCCAGACGAAATTGATGAAATAAACATTTTAAATGCTTCGATGAAGGGAATGCAGGAATGTATTTTAAAACTAAAACAAGTTCCCGAATTTATTATTGTTGACGGAAACCGTTCTTTGAATGCTAAACTCGGTCTTAAAAATAATTTTGGAAAACAGTTTTCTAACGATGAAATTGCTCTTTTAAAATCGATTCCGAATCAAAGCATTATAAAAGGTGATGGGAAATACTTAAGCATTGCCGCTGCGTCTGTTTTGGCAAAAACGTATCGTGACGAATACATGGATCAAATTCACGAAGAATTTCCAATGTACAACTGGAAACAGAACAAAGGATATCCAACCAAAGAACATCGTGAAGCCATCAAAGAATTTGGAACCACAAAATATCACAGAATGAGTTTTAGGCTTTTACCCGAGCAATTAGAACTCGATTTATTTCCATAAAAAAACGACCTATTAAATAGGTCGTTTTCTTTTATTTTTTACTTTTTAAGAATTCTGCAAATGTTTTTGTATCGTAATAAAAAGGCCTAACGGCAGTAATTTTACCATCCTTCAGGTCAAAATGTTCTGAAATCGGAACCGACATTGTTTTGCCTGATTTCTTAGATCTACAGTTTATCGTAAAATAAATGATTACTTCATTTTTAGAAGCGTCACTAAAATAAACGGGTTCTTTTTCTATTTGCAAATCAAAAAACTCAGTCGATTTTGTAAACATTTTAGTCCATTCACTAAAACCAATATACGTTCCTCCATAAGGCAAACCTACAGCTTGATTATAAACGGCTCCGTCTGCAATTAAAGTTCCTAGTGCATCAAAGTCTCTTGTTTTAAAAAGACTTTCGTAATATTTTGCTATTACTTTCAAATTATCAGCTTCCAGATTTTTCAAAACATCCGCTTCAGACGGAGCTGCTCCTTTATCCCAAAAACCAATAATTTTACTTACTTGACCTTTTCCATTCAAACGCGCAAAGTCGCGGCCAGCCATGATAAGGTTATTTTTAGAATCGAAAATTTTCCATTCCCAGGTTACATAATTATCTTTTATAATTTTGGCTCCCGAAGTTAAAACGGCATCTGGGTTTTTCTTGTAAAATTCGTTGATAACATTATTAAACGCTACAGTTCCTTTTATAGAAGCCGAAGGGTCTTCAAAAGTACTATCTTCCAACCAGATTGATTTAATCATCTTTAATCTGGTATCGCTGTTTTTTTCCTGCCACACTTTTTCATAAACTGCAACTGGATATAATTTATCTTTCTTTTGGGCAAAAAGACCATTAAGCACAAAAAGGAAACAGAATAAGTAGATTTTTCTCATAAGCAATCAGTTAGAATGAAATTTAAATTTAATAGTACAAAACCAAATTTAGCATAAATAGCTAAGAGAACTACAAGAAGTATAGAATTTGCCATCCCTTCAAAATCTTAACTTTTGCGAAATGGTTTTTCCGTTTTTTGAATATAAATTTAAGAAAAAAACTGCTTTCTATTAAAAAAACATACCTGATTTACTATTCCATTCATCACTCAAAATAAAAAACCCGTTTCAAAATCGACGCTTGAAACGGGTTCCTTTTTATTGGCCATTCTTTTTTAAACAAATTCGGCTTCGAACAGCTCAGTTAAATGTTTGATGATTTTAGCTTTTACTTCTTCTTCATCTACTTTTTCTACGCCAAGTTCAACGTTTAAAGAAGTAACGCCTTTTCCTCGAATTCCGCACGGAATAATATTGTCAAAATATCCTAAGTCGACATTTACGTTTAAAGCAAATCCGTGCATGGTAACCCATCTTGAAGCGCGAACGCCCATTGCACAGATCTTACGCGCAAACGGAGTTCCTACACCAAGCCAAACTCCAGTTTCGCCTTCACTCCTGCCCGATTCTAATCCGTATTCTGCCAAAGTCAGAATTATGGATTCTTCTAATAAACGTAAGTATTTATGAATATCGGTAAAGAAGTTTTCTAAATCTAAAATCGGATAACCTACAATTTGTCCAGGTCCGTGATAGGTAATATCTCCACCTCGGTTGATTTTATAAAAAGTCGCCCCTTTGGCTTCGAGCTGTTTTTCGTTTAATAGTAAATTTTCAAGATCACCGCTTTTTCCTAAAGTATAAACATGCGGATGCTCAACAAAAAGTAAATAATTTGGCGTTGGCAGATCTAGTTCTTCTCTTCTGTTCTTGATTTTTAAATCTACTATATCCTTAAAGATTTCTTCTTGATATTCCCAAGTCGATTTATAATCTTTATTGCCCAGATCCTGAAGTTGGATTTTTTTGTTCATTTTAATTATTTTTCAAACTCAACATCAAAGTTCAGTTTGTCGGGATTCTCCATATAATCCGTAAAAGAGTATTGAATTGTAATAGATTTTCGATCGTCGCTAAACAAAGCTGTTGGGTTAGAGACTTTCTTAATTTTTTTTGGAAAGTGATACTTTACAATATAGCTAGACGAAGCAAACATCATTTTAGACATATCTCCAGCCGAATCTTTTGTCTTTGCTGCTTTTTTCTGCTCATCGACTACTGCTTTTCTTGTAAATTTCTTTCCGTCATAAGTATAACTTAATTTACTGCCATTATCTCCGAAACCTCTTCCCATAGGATTTGCGCCTCCTTCTAATTTTTGCAGTGTACCTAATGTTTGCAAAATATCCTGAAGTTCGTTTACATTTTTAAAATCAGTCGACATGTTCATTAAAAACTGTTTTTTCTCCGAACTTATTTTCGTTGATACAATATAACTCTCCAGTTTTTTAAGTTCTTTTTGTGTTTCTGGCGACAACTTGGCAATACTGTCCTTTTTCTCTTCAAACACTTTTTTGAAAGTAAAAGTAGTATCAATATCTTTTTTATTATCTCCCATTTGTCCAGCAATCTGATCACCAGCCATTTCCATTAAAGCAGAACCATCCATATCTACAGAGAATTTCCCAGTTCCGTTATCGTTTATGTAAATATTCTCAGTGAAAGTACAGCTAGTTAAAGTCGCTAGTAAAAAAGAAAAACTAAGTAGTTTATATAGTTTCATTAATGTTCTATTTTTTATCAAAGATACAAAGACTATTTTTAAAAATACATTTTATCGAAAACCTCGAATTATTGCTCAAATTCTACTTTAAAACCAAAATCTACACTACTCTCCTGCATATTATCTAGAGGAACTTCTACAGTAAAACCTTTTCTGTCTTTTGTTAGTACTGCATTTTTAAGCGAAACTGTTTTAATCTTTTTCGGAAATTGATACTCAGCGGTATATTTACATTCTTTCATCATTTCTTCCATTTTTTTAGAGAACGGATCGTCGCTTTTATCTTTCTTGTTTTCTTTTTTCTTTTTAACTTTTTTATCGTCTTTAGAAGGAGTAACCGTTTTAATGAAAACCTTACCGTCATAAAAAATGGTGGTATTAGACTTTTCTTCTGGCTTTGGCGCGGCACTTAAAGCTCCTAATCGTTTTTTGTCTGTCGCAGCCAGCGCTTCTAAACTTTCGGCAGGTGTTGCAATAGTTTTAAAATCTGTTCCACTAGGAAAATCAATTGACATAGTATATTCAAATTGCTGTTTTTCGTCGTTTACTTTCATGCTAACTTTAAAATTCTCCAAAATTTTAAGTTTCTCTTTTTCTTTCTCCAGCATCTCGATTTTCTCTTTATCTGCATCTGGTAATTTAGAAATACTGTCGCTTAACTTGTTAAGCATATCTTTGAAGGTAAAAGTAGTGTCAACGACTTTATTAACTTTAGACGAATCACTTTTTTTCACTCCCATTTTATACATCGGAGACATATCAAAACCGTAAGAAAAAGTTCCAGAACCATCTTCGTTCATAGTCATCTTTTCTTTAAGGATACAGCTAGTAAAACAAAATGCAATAAAAAAGCAAAGTAGAATTTTTTTCATAATTGAGGTTTAAGTTATTCAAGCGAAGATACTTTCTTTTAAGAATTATTTTAGTTGCATTTTAAAACAACTTCAAATTTGTCATTTAAGGCTTTATCCAAACCCTGTAAATGAATAACTTGGTATTAGAGCATATTTTACATTTGTTAGAAACAAGTCTATTCCAACAGCTATCAGTGTCGACTAAAGATGATTGAAACCCAATAATTTGATGTCACAAAAAATCTAAAATCTGCATTAAAAAATCTACATTCTTTTCTTTATCTTTGCACACTTAAAAAAATAAAGCAAAAATGGCATTATCAGAACAAGAAATCATCAGAAGAGAAAAACTTCAAAACTTACGCAACTTAGGAATCAATCCTTATCCAGCTAATCTTTTTCCTGTAAATCATACATCTAAGCAGATAAAGGAGTCATTTGAAGAGGGTAAGAAGGTTATCGTTGCGGGTCGTTTGATGAGTGTTCGTGATCAAGGTAAAGCTTGTTTTGCTGAGTTGCAAGATAGCGAAGGACGTATTCAATTGTACGTAAATCGTGATGTTTTGTGTGAAGGTGACGATAAAACTTTATACAACCAAGTATTCAAAAAATTAACTGATTTAGGGGATTTTATTGGTATTGAAGGTGAATTGTTTACTACACAAGTTGGTGCAAAATGTATTCGTGTTTCTGGTTTTACTTTCTTGAGTAAAACTTTGCGTCCGCTTCCGTTGCCAAAAGTTGACGAAGAAGGAAATGTTCACGACGCATTTAATGATGCTGAGTTACGTTACAGAATGCGTTATGTAGATTTAACAGTAAACCCACAAGTTAAAGAAACGTTCATCAAACGTACTAAATTATTCAGTGCGATGCGTGGTTATTTTAACGATGCAGGATATTTGGAAGTTGACACTCCAGTTTTACAATCAATTCCTGGTGGTGCTTCGGCGAGACCATTTATTACGCACCATAACTCGCTTGATATTCCGCTTTACATGCGTATTGCAAATGAGTTATACTTAAAAAGATTAATTGTTGGTGGATTTGAAGGTGTTTATGAGTTCTCTAGAAACTTTCGTAACGAAGGTATGGACAGAACGCATAACCCTGAGTTTACTGCAATGGAAATATATGTAGCTTACAAAGACTACAACTGGATGATGGAGTTTGCTGAAGGTTTATTAGAGCATTGTGCGGTTGCTGTAAATGGTACAAGCGAAGTTACTTTTGGCGAGCACAAAATAAACTTTAAAGCCCCTTATGCACGCGTTACCATGACAGATTCTATCAAACATTTTACAGGTTTTGATATCTCTGGAAAAACAGAACAAGAATTGTTTGAAGCAGCACGCGGAATGGGAATCGAGGTTGACGAAACAATGGGTAAAGGAAAATTAATTGATGAGATTTTTGGAGCTAAATGTGAAGGAAATTATATTCAGCCAACTTTCATTACTGATTATCCAAAAGAAATGTCTCCGCTTTGTAAAGAGCACCGCGATAATCCAGATTTGACGGAGCGTTTTGAATTAATGGTTTGCGGAAAAGAAATTGCAAATGCATATTCTGAATTAAATGACCCAATTGATCAAAGAGAGCGTTTTGAAGATCAAATGCGTTTGGCTGCAAAAGGTGATGATGAAGCAAACGGAATTATCGATGAAGATTTCTTAAGAGCTCTTGAGTACGGTATGCCTCCTACTTCTGGAATGGGAATTGGAATGGATCGTTTGATTATGTATTTAACAAATAATGCTTCTATTCAGGAAGTTTTATTGTTCCCACAAATGCGTCCTGAGAAAAAACAACTAATTGAACTTTCTGATGAAGAAAAATTCATTGTAGATTTATTGAAAGGAAATGAAAATAAAATGGATCTGCAGCAATTAAAAATTACTGCAAATTTAAGCGGTAAAAAATGGGATGCTTCTATGAAAAACTTATCTAAACATGGTTTGACTAAAGTCGCTGTTGAAGGTGAGTTTAAATTTGTGGAATTGGTGGAGTAGATTCCTTTATAATATTACATAATTTAAAAAGGAGCTTTTATTGAAGCTCCTTTTTCTTATATAAAAATTTTCCTTAATTTTGAAAACATGGAAAGAGCAAAACTTATTGTTAAAAATTTCGGACCTCTAAAAGATATTGAAATCGAAGTTAGAGAAATGGTTACTTTTATTGGAGCTCAGGCTTCTGGGAAGAGTACTTTGGCTAAATTGATTTCTATACTGGAAGATGAGGAATTTAGAAAAGATGATTCAATTTCTTTTGAAGAAGAATTAAAAAAATATAATATTCATTCTTTTTTAAACAATAAAAGTCATATAAACTATTGCAGAGAAGCAAAGGGAGTATTTTACGAGTTTACCCTTGAAAATAATACCTCGAAAAAGGTAGATTATAGAGAAAATTTAATAAAAAACCTTTCAGGTATTGTTACCAAAGAAAAGGGAGAAATATTAGATTCACTTCTCGACACAGATCTTGATAATATAAGATTTAAAAACATTAAAGAAAGTAAGTTATTTGTCAAAGAATTAAAAGAAATTATCAGCGACGCTTATTCAAAAAATGACACAACTAAGGTTTATGACTTTTTTATTGAAAAATATGATCAACTAATTTCAAAATATGGTGCTTATCTAAAATTTGACTCTATTTACATACCAACCGAAAGAAACATTTTACATATAATTTCAACAAACGCTTTAGGTCTTATTAATAATAACATTCAAATTCCAAAGCATCTTTTGAATAGTGGACAAGATTATGAAAAAGCTATTAATACAATAAAAGAATTACCATTAAATATAATTGATAAAAAAATAAAATATAAACGAGAAGGAAAAACATCCTACATATATCACAATGAAAATGAAAAAGTTGATTTATTAGAATCAGCTTCTGGTTTACAATCAGTAATTCCTATTTTACTTTTAGTGGAATATTCAAAATCATTAAAAGAAAACTATAATTTCAATTTTGTTGTCGAAGAGCCAGAATTGAACTTATATCCAAAAGCTCAACATGAATTAATTAAATACTTAATTAAAAATTGTTTATTTGACAGGAAGAATTTAATTCTTACCACTCATAGTCCTTTTGTTTTGGCTTCAATAAATAATTTATTATTAGCCTATAGTAAGGGTAAAAAAAGTCCAACAGAAGTAAATAAAATTATAAAAAAAGAGTCTTGGCTAAATCCTAAAAACTTTATTGCTTATGAATTGAAAAATGGAAAAGCGAAATTAATAATGGATGATAAATTAGGTCAAATAGCAGAAAACATGATTGATGGTGTTTCTGATACTTTTGCTGATGAATTTGATAAACTTTTAGATCTATGAGTTTTGAAGAAATATTAGCTCATTTTCCTGATTTAAAAAAAGATGTTTGTTACAAAACATTAAACGACTCACTTTACTTCTTTGAAGAAATTAAAGATTCTATAGTTGTGTTTAAATCTGAAGAAGAATATTGGAATCTTTGCTTGGAAAATGAAAGTTTAAAAGAAATTTTGTTTCTAGAAAATGAGTATTCAGTCATGAAAAATGAAAATTCAAAAAAGTGTGATTGGGTCATTTATGAGAATAAAAAAATTTTCTTTGTTGAATCAAAAGATGTAAAACCAAGAAATAGAAGTAAAGAAAGAAAAGATGCTATAGAACAATTAATTACAACAATTGAGTTTTATAATTCTAAGATTAATTTAAACTCTCTTTCGATTTTTTCTCAAATTTGTTTTCAATCTAAATCAAGAGTTATTAAAGCTGGAGATCAAGCACGTAAAGTTTTATTTAAACAATATAACTCTGAATTTTCAGAAGGTAATTTTATAAAGTTCTAGCTAATACAAACCCGACAGGTTTTAAAAACCTGTCGGGTTTCTTTTTTTAAAACGAATAATTCTTCCTATCACCATTTAAAACAAAAATCAAAACTTATTTTTAAAAAACTGAAAAACAATACTTTACTTTTTCTAAATTGTTTTACAAGAAAATACTTTCACAAGCCTAGCCATAACATTAAAAAACAAAACAAAATTCGGTTGGCATTGTATATTTAATTGATTCTGTTTTTGCTTTTTTTTAGCAAACAAATTACTACATTTGAAGAAAAAATAGACTTTATGTAAAGTCTATTTTTTTTTAACCCAAACCCATTCAATTAACATTTTTCAACCAATCCTTTAAATGAAAATTAGAAAAATCGCCCCAAACGAAGACTTAGAAACAACAGTCAACAAAAAAAGAAATCGTTACAAAATTGCTATCATCGCTGTTATCTTTATTTCGGCTGCTGGCTTTTTAGGATTTAAATATTTTACTCCTAAAAAAGAAGCTGTTTGTTTAGGCACAGATACCAAAATCTACGATACCTACAAAAACGCCGTTGTACTTGTAAAGCATAAATATGGCTATTTTGCTAAAATTAATGGAAAAGAAATTCCGCTTAATGTTGAGGATGCTAAGGAAGAAACCATTTACGGAACAGGATTTTTTGTAGATACAGAAGGAGACATGATAACCAATAGACATGTTTTACAGCCATGGAATTCAACTGAAGAAGAAAGTGAAAAAGTAAATACTACTATTCGAAATCTGCGAATGAAGATTGCTTCTATCCTTACTACCGATGTTTCTGAAGATGACTATGAAAGTTTTATTAGCAACAATTGGTCACATGCTTCTGTCTCGTATGATGAAGGTGAAGGAGAGGGAGAATATGAAGAATCGAGCGAAGAAACTAGTGAGTCAGCGGGTGAAGAATTTGTTAGTTCTAATGAAACAGAAACAGATACATCGCAAGTATCAACTGATATAGCAGCATCTATTCCGGTAAAAGAATATGTTTCTGCAGAAAATATTGAAGTATATGTAAAAACGGTAGACATTCAAGTTGCACTTCATAATTCTGATAGCGAATGGATTAATTGTGAAATGAAAAAAGTTTCAGATGACAGTAATATTGATTTAGGTATTTTGCAAGTATCTGATCATAAAACCCCTCAAACCGTTACCAACATTATAAGTCTTGATAATATTGTTGACAATGATACTTCTCTAGCTCCAGGGCAAAAAGCGATAATGGTGGGCTATCCGATGGGAATAGATTTGGCACAGACCAATTCTGGCATAAAAGTGCAGCTTTACAATGGTCAAATAAGTAAAGAATCTGATGGCAACAAAATTCAATACAGTATAACTTCTACACATGGTGCTAGTGGTTCACCTGTTTTTAATGAATGTGGCCAACTGATTGCAGTTAATTTCAGTGGATTCGATCAGGTTCAGGGTTTCAACTTTGGAATTGTAGCTAAGCATATTCAAGCGCTCTAATTTTAAAAAACAAATAAAAGACGCTTTAATCTAATCGGGTTTTCACATTTCCAATCAAATAAAAAATCGACTTAATCAATTATGAATAAATTTTTTAGCATCTGTGCACTACTGTTCTGTGGTGCCGCTTTTTCACAGATTCCAACTCTGGATGTCGAAAATCAGAAAAAAAATTCGGTAGTCTTACAGGAGGTAAAAATTGAAACCAAAATTCTAGGAAATTTTGCCTCAACTACAGCTACTTACACATTTTACAATCCTGGCGACAGAATTTTAGAAGGAAATTTTACCCTTCCGTTACCAGAAGGAGTAAGCGTGAGTGGTTATGCTTTGGACATTAATGGAAGCTTAAGAGATGCCGTTCCTGTTCCAAAAGAACGAGCTAAAGAAGTGTTTGAAAGTATTGAAAAAAGAAATGTAGATCCAGGTATTATTGAAAAAGTAGCTGGAAACAATTTTAGAACTAGAATCTATCCCATTACAGCTAGAGGCAGTAGATTTATTAGAATTACGTACAATCAGGAATTGAAAAATTCGGCTACGGATTATCAGTATTTTTTAAGTTTTGCCAATGCAGTTAATATCCCAAAATTCAATCTGAAAGTATTAGTTAATGAAAGTCTAACCACTCCTAAAATTACGGAAAATCCAGATGGAAGTTTTACTTTTCAAAAAAAAGGGAATCAATGGATTGCTGAAATTAATAAAGTAAATTTTACGCCAAATGAAAGCCTTAAAATAGCTATTCCTAAAGTAAACGAGTCGTCTAATGTGATGCTTCAAAAAGCTTCTGACGATAAATCTTATTTTGCGGCAAGTGTTGCGATGAATTTCCCTGTAAAGGAAAAAACAAAATCTCAAAAAATTGCTATTATTTGGGATAATTCATTTAGCGGATCAAAGAGAGATCGTCAAAAAGAACTGGACTTTCTTAATGCGTATTTTTCAGACAACAAGAATGTTGCAGTCTCTTTTGTCCTTTTAAACAATATCCTTGAAAAAACAGAAGAATTTACTGTTTCTGGAGGAAACTGGAATGCCTTAAAAGACAGAATTCTTAATCTGAAATATGATGGCGGAACCGACTTTAGTGCTTTAAAAGAAATTTCATCTATAGACGAATATCTTTTATTTTCTGACGGAATTTCAAATTTTGGAGATTTAACTTTAAAATTCAAAAAACCGGTCAACACTGTAACGAGCACACCAACTTCTGATTTTAATCTGCTGAAACTTTTAGCATCACAATCTGGAGGAAATTTTATCAATCTTAACGAATTAGATACGCAATCTGCTCTAAAAACATATAAAAGGCTTCCTATTGTATTTTTAGGCTTTAAAGAAACCAATACGCTTCAAGAATTGTTTCCAAATGTTGGAACCGCAGTAAACGAACCAGTGAATATTTTTGGAATTTCATCTTCAAACTTGAGTAAACTTACTGCGGTTTTTTCAGTAGGAGATAAAAAATTTGAAGTGCCTGTAGATTTTAATAACGCTGTACAAGTAGATAATTGGCCTCTTGCACAATTTTGGGCACAACGAAAAATTAATGATCTTGAACTTAACTCAACACAAAACAGCGATGAAATTAGAAATCTGAGCGAACAGTTTGGGGTTGTAAGCAAGAACACTAGTCTTATCGTATTGGAAGATGTTAATGATTATGTGCGTTTTGGCATCACACCTCCACAGGAATTATTGCCAGAATACAACAAAATCGTTTCGCAAAACAAAAAACAAATATTAGAAAAAAGAAGAAATCTTCTATCTAAAGCTTTTGATAAAACACGAGAATTGACAACTTGGTGGAATAGCGAATTTAAACCTACAGAAAAAAAACAGTATCCTACCATTTCTAAGCAGTCACAAAAATTGTCGTCGGCAGAAGAAAGTGTTGTTAGCGATAATGCTGTATATTCTGCAGAAAGTAGAGCAGGCGATAAAAAAACTTCTACAGGTAAAATAACTTTGGTAGATGTAGAAAGTACTCAAGAGTATATGAAAGATTTTCAGTCTTTACAATCACCTGAATTGATCTATCAGAAATATCTTGAAAATCGTCCGAAATACGAGAAACAGGTAACGTATTATTTTGATGTATCTAAATTGCTTTTCAAAAAAGGAGACAAAGCTCTTTCTTTAAAAGTTTTAAGCACACTGGCAGAACTTGATTTGGAAAATGAAGAATTGTACAAAACGATTTCATACTTATTGAAACAAAGAGGCAATTATGAAAAAGAATTGTGGATTACCCAAAAGATTCTAGAATGGAGACCATTTGATCCTCAAAGTCATAGAGATTATGCATTGGCTTTGGTAGACAATAAAAAACCTCAAGAAGCTCTTAATATCTATAAAGGTATGCTGTATCAAGAATATACTGATGAGATCTCTGTGAGGGATAATGGTATTGAAGAAATCTTGATTATGGAAATCAATAATATTTTGAGCCAAAACAAAAATGTTGATGCAAGCAAATTAGATGATCGTCTAAAAGCAAATCTTCCAGTCGACATTCGTATTGTTATTAACTGGAATAAAGACAATACAGACATAGATCTTTGGGTAACAGACCCAAGAGGAGAAGATTGTTCGTACTCGCATAGATCTACAGAAATTGGAGGAAGATTAAGCAACGATTTCACTCAAGGTTTTGGTCCTGAACAGTTTTTACTTAAAAAAGCAATTAAAGGGAAATATAAAATCAAAACGAATTTCTTCGGTGAGAGACAGAATATTCTTTCTGGACCAACCACTGTAATGGCAGAAGTTTATCTTTACTATTCTGATGGCAGACAGGAACGAAAAATTGCTGTTTTCCAGAGTCAAAAAGAAAACAAACGTGAAAGTGATAGTAAAATTTTAATTGGAGAATTTGAGTTTTAGAAAAATATAAAAATTCCAAACTCCAAAATTAGGATTTATAATATTTCAAACCCGACAGATTTTGAAATCTGTCGGGTTTTTTATTTTAAAATGAATACTTCTCCAATTTTTTCCCTTGAATATCCAAAACCTTTGTGCTTTCTTTTGGAACATCCCCTTTTATAACTTCTTGAACTGAAGGATTAGATGGATATTTTCCACCTTTCATTTTTAAAAGATGAAATTTTCCTCCGCTTTCAAATATCAAATCATAAAATTTTTCTGTTGCTGAAGTGGTTACATAAATTGGAAAATCGGTTACAGAGAAACGATTAATCACAGTTCCGTCATTCTTTAAAATATATCCTGAACAGCCTCCGCTTCCGCAGAAATAAGAATTAGAGAAACCAACAAAATATTCCTCTTTCTTATCGTTATTTAAATCGAAAGCTTCATAATAGAAAGATCTGTCTTCTTTTGTCATTGCGGGTAAATCTTTCTCCAATAAAATCAGCAATTGTTTTCGAATTAATTCTACTTCTTTATTATTTTTTTCGGAAACTTCACTTAAATCGGCCGTTCCGCCAAGAGTTTTAGACAAGGTATCTTGAACAATTGTTTTTACAATATTTTTTGAATTGTCTTTGTTTTGGCAAGATGATAATGCCAAAATTATAATTAAAATCAGAAATCTATTTTTCATAATCTGATGTTTTAAATTCGCGATCGATTACACTAATAATGCTGCTTTATTTTCAATATCATTCTGCGTCAATAATGATTTTATATTATTGAAAGTCACCAATGCAATTTGAGTTAAAGCTTCGTTGGTAAAAAATGCTTGATGCGCTGTTACCAATACATTCGGAAAACTCATTAAACGCTGAATCGCGTCGTCTTGAATAATGTTTGCCGATAAATCTCTAAAGAACAATTTTTCTTCTTGTTCGTAAACGTCAATTCCTAAATAACCTATTTTCCCTTCTTTTAAGCCTTCAATAACCGACGATGTTTCTATTAATCCGCCGCGGCTCGTATTGATAATCATAACACTGTCTTTCATGAAAGTCAGCGAAGTTTTATTGATTACATGTTTCGTCTGATCGTTTAAAGGGCAATGCAAAGAAATAATATCACTCGCCTTGAAGATCTCTTCTAAACCAACAAAAGAAACGCCGTCTTTTTTCATTTCATCACTTTCAACAATATCATACGCCAAAACTTTACAGCCAAAACCTAACGCTATTTTAGAAAATGCTTTTCCGATATTTCCTGTTCCTATAATTCCAATTGTTTTTCCGAATAAATCGAAACCTAATAATCCGTTTAAAGAGAAATTTTGTTCGCGAACTCTATTATAAGCTTTATGTGTTTTTCTGTTTAAAGTTAAAATCATCGCCATGGCATGTTCGGCGACCGCTTGAGGAGAATATGCAGGAACACGGCAAACTTTTATGTGGTGTTTTTTAGCCGCTTCTAAATCGACATTATTAAAACCAGCGCAGCGTAAAGCAATTATTTTTACTTTTTTTTCTGCTAATTGTTTAATGACAGTTTCGTTTACAATATCATTTACAAAAACACAAACAATCTCGCACTCTTCTATTAAAGCTACCGTCTGAGGATTTAACTGTGTTTCAAAAAAGTCCAGCTGAAAACCAAAATCTTCATTGTATTTATTGAAAAACGTTTTGTCGTAAGGCTGGGTCGAGAAAAAAGCGATTTTTTTTGCGCCAAGATTTGAGCTCATAATAGTGAATTATTTATGTTTTATTATTTCTAAAATTCCCTTTTGGCAGATAATACAGCCATCCAAAACCAATTAAAAATAAAATAAGCGAACCTATAAATGCTGGAATCAAAATCTCTTTATTATTATCTAATGCATTGTTTAAAGCGGCATACAACAACCAAATTTGGATGCTTACATTTAAGATTAAAACAAATATTAAAGTAGAAAGAATAACATTCAACTTATTTGGATTTGCCTGATTTTGGCTTTTTCTAAATGTACTCATAATATATTTCTTAAACAATTAACTCGCTTTATTTTCAAAAGCTTTTACAAAAATCTTTTCTCCTTTTAAAACCACTTCCAACTGAGGCAAAGCTCTTGGCGGAGGCCCAGCAATAACATCACCAGTCAAAGCATCAAAAGAACCTTCATGACAAGGACAATGAATAATTCCTGTTCCCGGTTTGTAATAAACGGCACACGAAAGATGTGTACATTTTTGCTCAAAAGCTCTAAACATGCCACTTTCTAAATGCACTAAAATATACGGAATGGTACTTCCTTCAATCACAAAACCTCTCGTTCCGCCCAACGGAATATCTTTTACATCGCATACAAAATGTTCGCCCACCACTTCATCAGCTGGCAGTAAATAGGCTTTTGCCGCTACCAATCCGCTGCCCACCATTAAACCACCAGAAACCAGAGTAAGGAATTTAGCAAAATCACGTCGGCTGACTTGTGTTGATTCCTGCTTTTTATAAGGAAAATCTTTTTTCCAATTTTCTTTTAAATTATCTTCTTTAGACATGGATTTTAGATTTAGAATATTCGTAATTCGTTGCTACCCTTCGGCATCATGATATTTACTTTTGTATTTACGCGCTCTTTCCCAAAAACAAATGAATTTACTGGAGTACTATTTGGACGCATTTCTTCGATTTGTTCGCGAGTTCCATAAAACAAGGCGCCACTCGGACAAACCGTTGCGCACATTGGTTTTTTGCCAACGCTGGTTCTATCGTAACACATATTGCATTTCATCATTAAATCGTATTCTTCCATTTTCTTCGGAACTCCAAACGGACAAGCCATAACGCAATTGGAACATCCAATACAGCGTTCTGTATTTGCAGTATGAACCACTCCAAATTCGTCTTGCGAAATCGCATCGGCTGGACAAACATTCGCACAAACTGGATCTTCACAATGCATACAAACCTGAACTGTGGTCTGAATGGTAACGGCACGCTCTACATAATTAACATGAATCATCGATTCCTGACCATTCGTTTCACATTCCGAACACGCCATTTCGCACGCTTTGCAGCCTATGCATCTTTGTAAGTCTACAAAAAACTCTTCGTTTTTATTATAATTGGTTAAATTCATAATTGTTGCTTTTTATAGATTAAACACTTGCATAAGCATTTGATTTGTCTGATGAATTTTCTATTTCGCCCAAGGGTTCCAACTTACAAGCACAAACTTTAAACTCCGGAATTTTAGAAATCGGATCTAATGTTCCGGGCGTTAGTTGATTGGCTGATTTTTTTCCCGGCCAGTGATACGGAATAAAAACGGTATCTTTTCTGATGGTTTCTACAATATTGGCTGGAAAAATTCCTTCCCCTCTTCGGGTTGAAACTTTCACTAATTCTCTCTGCTGGATATTGTATTTCTGAGCCATTTCCGGATGAATTTCCAGCAAAGGTTCAGGAAACTGATCTACCAGTTTTCCGATTCTTCTTGTTTGTGTTCCGCTTAAATACTGAGATACAACTCGTCCCGTAGTTAATATTATCGGATATTCTTCATCTGTAATTTCGCCTGGCAATTTATACGGAGCAGGATTAAAATGTGCTTTTCCGTCTGGAGTTGCAAACTTTTTATCTTCCCATAATCTTGGCGTTCCAGGATGATCTTCGGTTGGACATGGCCAGAAAACGCCCATATTATCTTCTACTTTTTTATAGGTAATTCCGTTGTAATCGGCAGTCCCTCCTTTTGAAGCAACACGAAGTTCATTAAAGATGGCTTCGCTATCAGCGTAGGTAAACTTATCTTCCTCCCCTAACCTTTTAGCCAATTCTAACAATATTGAAGTATCGGTTCTGGCATCTCCCGGAGGTGTTACAGCTTGTCGAATTCGGATAACTCGTCCTTCAGCTGAGGTTGTTGTTCCTTCTTCTTCTTCCTGCAATGAACCCGCTAAAACAATATCCGCATGACGGGCAGTTTCATTCAAAAAGAAATCTATCGCAACATAAAACTCTAATTTTTCAAGAGCAGAACGCACATAATTATTGTTTGGAAGAGATACTAACGGATTAAAACAAATCGAAATCAATCCTTTTATTTCACCACTGTGAATCGCTTCTATAATTTCATAAGCTGTAATGCCTTTATGCGGCATATCTTCTTCCTTAATTTTCCAGACATCGGCAATGTATTTTCGATGATCCATATTTTCGATATCACGGTTTCCAGGCAGCTGATCACATTTATGACCGTGCTCTCTTCCGCCCTGACCATTTCCTTGTCCGGTAATCGTTCCGTAACCGCAATAGGGTCTTCCAATTCTTCCAGTTGCCAAAACCAGATTAATGCATCCCAAAACATTATCTACTCCTTTTGAGTGATGTTCAATTCCTCTTGCGTGCAGTAAAAAGCTCGTTTTTGCTTTTCCCCATAATTCGGCCGCTTCTTTAATTTTTTCTTTCGAAATTCCAGTAACTTCTTCTGCCCATTCTAATGTATACTCTTTTACAGCATCAATCGTTTCCTGAAATCCTGAAGTATGATTATCAATAAAATCATGATCTAACATATCGTGATCTACGAGATATTTCAGCATTGCACCATACAAAGCAGAATCAGTTCCTGGCCTTACATCCAAATGAATATCGGCTGTTCTTGCTAACGGAATAACACGCGGATCGACAACAATCAGTTTTGCACCTCGATCTCTGGCTTTCCAAATCCAATGGGTTAAAGTGGGAAACGTTTCGCTGATATTGGCTCCAGCAACTATAATAACCTCAGCATATTCTAAGTCAGAATAATTGTTTGAAGCGCGATCTAAACCAAATGCTTTTTTATTTCCTGCGCCAGCACTTACCATGCAAAGGCGTCCGTTGTAATCTAAATTTCTTGTTTTTAAAGCTACTCTAGCAAACTTCCCAACCAAATAACTTTTTTCATTAGTTAACGAAACTCCAGATAACATCGAAAACGCATGTTTCCCATATTTTTCCTGAATTCTTTTAATTTCAGAAACGGTTTTATCCATTGCTTCATCCCAAGTGGTTTGTTCAAATCCTTTGCCTTCTACTCTTTTTATTGGATGTAATAATCGATCTGGATGATTATTTTGCATATAACGCTGAACACCTTTTGGACACAAACGCCCCTCGTTGAACGGAAATTCCATCCAAGGCTCAAAACCAACCACTTTATTGTCTTTTACAGATAATTGAATACCACATTGCATTCCGCAGAAACAACAATGTGTTTTAACCGTTTTATCTGGTTCATCACGTCCTGAATATCCTTCTTTTGGCGTATAATTCAGATGCGGACCAAATGCTTCAATTATTTTTTCAGTTGATACAGGTAGTTTTGCCATGATTTTTTTTGTTGTTTTTTGGTTTCATGTTTCAAGTTTCACGTTCTGCTACGAAACTTGAAACCTTAAACTTGAAACTATATTTTTATCCAAATAAATTTCCGCCTTCAATTCTTGCTTTTAAATGTGCTTTCGCTAAACGATCTCGTTTTCCTTCGGGACTTAAATCTAAGTGTGAATTTCCTTCATCATCACTAAAGTCAAAACCTAATTGTTTCGTTACAATTTTCAAATCATCAATGTGAAGCTGAGTTGTAAAAGGTTTTCCGGTTTCTTTACAGATAGCCATTCCTTTTTTCATTCCTTCCTTTTTGTAAATATGCGCACCAATTTGAGCCGGTCGCTGAATAATATGGAAGAACTTTCCAAAGGGAATCCATATCAAAAACATAATAACCGTTACGGCATGAATTACAGCTAGAAAATCATACGCGAACCCTTTCATAAACTGATACGAATACGTTAGGCATAAACCAGTAACCGAAATGGCAATTAATAAAAGAAGTGGCAGTAAATCGCCTTCAAAAGTCTGTGTGGCAATTAACCCTGGATTGGTTAAACGTCTTCTTAAATAATAAAGAGAACCGAAAATAACCAGATAAGAAGACCAGTTTAAGGCATGGAAAGTCAGAAATGCCATAATAGAATCCAATCTGAAATCCATTACTTTAAAACCAAAAAAATGGGCTTCGTAAACAGAAATAGAATTGGGTGCCAAGGTAAAATGAATCCATCCAAATGTGAGCGGGAAAGTAATAGCAAAAGCCGAAAAACAGCCAATTGCAATGCAAAAATGAGCCAGCCATCTGTATTTTCCTCTTGGATAAATAAATTTCTGAAAAGCAATATTTTCAACCGATTCTTTCCCTAAAAACCATAAATGCGAAAAGACTTTTCCTGTAAAGAGAAATTGAATGCCGCGTTTGAAATACATCCAAGTTGGAGGTCGCTGCAGCCAAACCGTGTATCGATACACCACTCCGAAAAATGCAAACAGAGTTCCGAACAGATAGGTAACCAAAGCCGCATCAAAATTTTGCAGTTTTCTTGATCCATAGAAAACCAATACGACCATAAAAACCGAAGCGGCCGTTGCAATTAATAAAGCTTTTGTATTAAATGTTTTTTCTTTCATGACAGATTATTTTCGCTCAATATCTTTAGCCATTTCAGGCAGTTTTTCTTTTGTCATTTTCACAATTACACGATGCATCCAGATTAAACAAGTCAGAGATAACGCCAGAATAAAAAGCCATGAGCTCGTCCAGAATCCGGTAAATGATAATAAATACCCGAAAATAATAGGCCCGAAGAATCCGCCTAAACCACCTAAGAGTCCGACCATTCCACCAATTACCCCAACTTCATTAGGAAAATAATCTGGTATATGTTTGTAAACAGCAGCAGAACCAATTCCCCACGAAATTCCTATTAGAATAACCAAAACTAAATACACCCACATATTGGCTTCAAAATGAATTTGTGTAATTCCTTCTGCCAATAAATCTTTCTTTTGCACTTTTTGGTTTTGCTCTACAACCACTTCCTGCCATGTTTTTTTGGATGGGAAAAATTTAGAATGTGGCTGACTTTCATCTTTTTGAGCGATGTTATATTCTTTATCATCTATTACTATTTTATCTGGTGCTACAGACGTAACTGTTCCTGCTTTGCTAGATAACAACCCGCTTCCTGATGTTGTAATATCCATTTTCGGAAACAATAGTAAAAAGCTTAAAACGACTGAAGAACTCAAAACCCAATACATCACTTTTCTAGCCCCGAATTTATCCGATAAAAAACCTCCAAAAGCGCGTACGACACCTGCAGGTAAACTAAAACAAGAAGTAAAGATTCCGCCCAAAACTAAAGTGGTGTGATAGACATTCATAAAATTTGGCAGAAGCCATTGTGAGAAAGTAACAAACGAGCCAAATACTAAGAAATAATAAGTTCCGAAACGCCAAACACGCACGCTCTTTAAAGGCTGTAATAATTGTTTTACCGTTTTGGACTGTGCTTCGCTTTTTTTGTTTTTGGCAAAAATCAGAAATACAATTCCCATCAATAATAAAGCAGAACCGTATAGAATAGGAAGCCATTTCCAACCATTTTCAGGATCGCTTTCTGAGAATGTACTTAATAAAGAAGGTGCAAGAAATGGTGTAATTGAGGCTCCTGCAGTTCCCATTCCGAAAATTCCTAAAGCTCTTCCTTGCCATTCTTTTGGATACCACACAGAAGTTGAAGCTACGCCTACAGCAAAACTAGTTCCGACCATTCCGAATAAGAAACTTAGAATAGCAAAAACAGTAAAAGAAGTCGCAAAAGGTAAAAGAAACAATGGAATTGATGCCAAAATCAATAAAGCAGAATGCACAATTCTGCCTCCAAACTTATCGGTTAAAATTCCCATTGGCAATCTCATAATCGATCCTGTAAGAACAGGAATCCCTAAAAGCCATCCGATCTGTACGACACTCCAGTTAAAAATTTCTTTATCAACTAAAAAAGTAACCAGTACTCCGTTGAGTGTCCAGCATGCAAAACAGATTGCAAATGCCAAAGTGTTTAAAAAAAGGATGCGGTGGGCTTGGGAAAGATCTGCCATAGAATAAAGTATTAAATTGTGTTTTTGAAAATCTATTACTGAAATATGGGAATCATGGAAATTGCTTTTTCTAAACAACAGAAAAGCAATAGTTTACTAAAGTTAAAAAAAATATCCAAAGCAAAGTACTTACTGTCAAATATTTAGCGTTATAATAATCTTATTTAAATTCATTCTTATAAAAACTGGTAATCAATCTGTTAAATAAAACACAATTTCAAAAGAGCGATTAAACCTGTTTTAATTAATAAAGTCTAATCTGTAAACAATTAAAAAACTTGAATATGAAAAAATTATTTATCGCAGCTATGTTATTTGTTGGAATAGCAAGTTTTGCACAAGAAACGGATCAAAAACCGGCGCGTGAGCAAAGAGAGAGAATGACTCCAGAACAGCGTAATGAGAAACAGCTTCAAAAACTAACTACAGAATTAAGTCTAGATGCTAGTCAGCAAGCGCAGGTAAAGCAGCTTTTAGCAGATAGAAGTGCAAAAGCCGAAAAATTTAGAGAAGCTAGAAAAGAAAAAAAAGATAGCAACACAAAACCAACTGCTGAAGAAAAAGCGGCTTTCAAAAAACAAATGGAAGACGAAATCGCAGCAAATGATGCTAAAATGAAATCGATCTTAAAAGCTGATCAATACACAAAATGGAAAGCCCTGCAAGAAGAGAAAAAAGACAAAATGAGGGATAAAATGAAAGAGCACAAAAAAGATAAAATCTAATTTGATGCAAAAAAAAGAGGCTTTGAAAGCCTCTTTTTTATTATTTAAAATGTTTTCGATACTTTATCAATCGCATTGATTGTAAAATCTAAATCTTCGTAAGTTAATGCATCTGTAATAAACCACGTTTCGTATGCAGATGGTGCGATGTAAACACCTTCTTGCAATAATCCGTGAAAGAATTTCTTGAATGTTTCGTTATCTCCTTTTGCAGCAGTTTGGAAATCAGTAACTGGATTGGCATCAAAGTGAACCGAGATCATAGAACCAACTCTATTGATCGTAAACTCAACATTATTTGATTTTAAAACTCTGTCAATTCCTGCTTCTAAATAAGCTGTTTTTTCTTCTAAACGAGTAAAAACTTCTCTATCCGAATCAAGTGCTTTTAGCATTGCCAATCCCGCTGCCATAGCCAACGGATTTCCTGATAATGTTCCAGCCTGATAAACTGGCCCAAGCGGCGCTAAGTAATTCATGATTTCTTCGCGTGCAGCAAAAGCTCCAACTGGAAGTCCTCCACCAATTACTTTTCCGAAAGTCACGATATCGGCATCGATTCCGTATAATTCCTGAACACCTCCGCGAGCTAAACGGAAACCTGTCATTACCTCATCAAAAATCAATAAGATTCCGTTTGCAGTACATAGTTCTCTTAAACCTTCAAGGAAACCTTTTGCAGGCAGAATACATCCCATATTTCCTGCAACAGCTTCGATAATAATAGCTGCAATTTCTCCTTTATTAGCTTCGATTAAAGTTTTTACATTCTCCAAATCATTGTATTTGGCTAACAAAGTATCTTTTGCAGTTCCTTCTGTAACTCCAGGACTATTTGGCGAACCAAAAGTTACGGCTCCACTTCCTGCCTGAATCAAAAATGAATCCGAATGTCCGTGGTAACAACCAGCAAATTTTACAATTTTATCTCTTTTTGTAAATCCGCGAGCCAAACGAATTGCGCTCATACAAGCTTCTGTACCCGAATTCACAAAACGAATTTTATCAATATTTGGAACCATAGAAACAGCCAAAGCTGCAATTTCAGTTTCCAATTCAGTTGGCATACCAAACGAAGTTCCTAGTTTTGCTTTTTCAATAACAGCATCAACAACTGGCTGATACGCATGACCTAAAACCATTGGTCCCCAAGAGTTAATATAATCTATTAATTTGTTTCCGTCTTCATCATATAAGTAAGCACCTTTGGCACTTTTTACAAAAATCGGAGTTCCGCCAACGGCTTTAAATGCTCTTACTGGTGAATTTACTCCTCCCGGAATTACTTTTTCTGCTTCAGCAAAAAGCTGACTACTTCTTTTATATAACATTCTTATTTTTGATTTTAGAATTCAGATTTTAGATTAAAACTGAAAACCTATTTTAATTTCTAGATTAATTTCAACAGAACTGAAAACTGCCAATGAGACTGAACACTAAAAACTGACCACTTAATTACTTAACCTTAAGTCTCTGTCCAATTGAAATAGCATTATCCGTTAGATTATTTTTTCTTTTTAAATCCTCAACCAATAAATTGAATTTCTTTGAAATGGAATACAATGTATCTCCTTTTTGAACCTCATATAAATTCGGATCGTATTGATTCATATTGATCTTTGGATCAGAAGCGACATCATAAGATGATTTTTTTGGTGGAGCCGAAGTATTTATCGGAACATAGTTTCTTCCTGTAACCTGACAATCATATTGATGCAGATTATAACGTTCGATATAACTAATCAACTTATCTGGATATTTCGGATCTGTTGCATAACCTGCTGCTCTCAATCCTTTTGCCCAAGATTTATAATCGTCTTTTTCGTAAGTGAATAAAGTTGCATATCGCTTTTTTCCAACCAAAAATAAAGCATGATCTCTATACGATTCTGATGCCTGAGGATATTTTCTAAAACATTCCTGAGCCGAATCATCATCATGGCGAACACTTTCTCCTAACCAATCATTATGACATTTTATACCAAAATGATTATTAGCATCTACAGCCAAATCACCTCTACCTGCACCCGATTCCAAAATTCCCTGCGCCAAAATAATACTCGCCGGAATTCCGTAGGTTTTCATGTTTCCCATTGCAATATCTTTGTAAAGCAACACATAATTACTAATCAAATCGCTGGTAACAACTGTTTTGGAAGTAGATTGAATAACCTCAGTTGTATTATTTGTAGAAGGATAATTTTTACCGATTGGCTTAACAGGAGTACTTCTTTTTGTCGCTGCCGTTCGAGTTTGAACTGCTGCCGCTTTTTTAGTCGTCGCGATAGCAGGCTTACTAGAAGAGCAGCTTGCTAAAGCTAATATTAAGAGAAGTAATACAATTTTTTTAATCATTAGTTTTTAGTATTGGTAATTTCTTCTTCTTCAACTTTATATTCATTCCATCAATTCCCTGCAATCCGCCTGTGTGAATGAGTAGAATTTTTGAATGTGCAGGAAAATAATTTTTGCTGATTAAATCTATAACGCCAAAAACCATCTTTCCTGTATAAATTGGATCTAAGGGTACTTTATTTTCTTCAAAAAAAGCATTAATAAATTCGATTAATTCTAAATTTATCTTTCCATAACCTCCAAAATGATAGTCAGAAATTAAATTCCAGTTATCTTTTTTTGCAAAAATACGAATTTCATCGGTTAAAAAGTCACCTTTTAACGCTCGAAAGCCCAAAATTTTCTGGTTTTGCAACGAACTATTAATTAATCCCGAAATCGTACCACCTGTTCCAACTGCGCAACATACGTAATTAAAAACCGAATCTTCTTCGGTTAAAATCTCTTCGCAGCCTTTTACTGCCAATTCGTTTGTACCTCCTTCTGGAACCAAATAAAAATCGCCAAATTTATCTTTCAACTTTTCTATAAAAGATTTTTCACCTTTCAAACGATAATCTTCTCTTGAAACAAATTCAAATTGCATTCCGTTTTCTTGGGCAAATTTCAAAGTTGGATTCTCTTCTATTTTATCTAAAAGTTCATCCCCTCGAATTATTCCGATGGTTTTGAAGCCTTGTTCTTTTCCCGCATAAGCAACTGCTGCAATATGATTGGAAAATGCTCCGCCAAAAGTCAGTAAAGTGGTTTTATTTTCGGCTTTCGCCTGAAGTAAATTGTATTTCAGTTTTCTAAATTTATTCCCCGAAACAAAAGGATGAATGAGATCTTCACGCTTTATAGTCAACGAAATATCATTCGGAAATTGAATATTGATGGATTGATTGAAAACTGGATTCATTTTAATTTAATGTAATGTAGAAACTGGAAAAAAGATCTATTTTTCAGATAATTTAAATCGGTTTCTTTTGTGTAAGCTTCTCTTTCAAAACTAATATTTCGATACGCTAGATCTTTGTTTTTGTATTGAATTAAACGAATTAAAAATTCCAGAACATACCAAATAAAGAATGGCAGAACTAGCATTTCTAGCTGTTGCCTCAAATGTATTTTTTCATGATTTACAAAAGTCCCGTTTGCTTTATCAAAATCATATTTAACTAAAACGAAAGGAAATAAAGTCATTCCTCGATACCCTTTCGGAATTAAATATTTAGCAACAATCAGAAACATTGGCTGTAAAATTTATAAATTTGTAGCTATAAAATTGTTCGATTTCAATAAAATCATAATCAAATATTTATATTTTTGATTTTAGTTTATCCGAAAAAGAACCCGAAGCAGATTTATGAAAGAGCAAAGTAATGAAAATAAATTAATCGAAGGCGAAGATTTTTACTATACGCCCGAAGGTTACAAATGCTTTACTGAAAAACATCATTTAAAACGTGGTTATTGTTGCAAAAGCGGTTGTCGCCACTGTCCGTACGGATATGATAAAAAAACAGGAAGAATAAATAAAAATTAGAATACCACAGGATGAAGGTTTTTATCAATAAAAATATACCAGAAGATGGCATTAAATTGCTTCAAGACAAAGGCATTACCTTTACAATAAATCCAACAGAAAATGCATTGTCAAGAGAAGAGTTTATAAAAATCTGTCAAGAACATGATGCGTTGCTGAATGTTGGCACAAACAAGTTTGATGAAGATTTTTTTCAGCAATGTCCCAATTTAAAAGGAATTGCTTTGTTTTCTGTCGGATTTGATTCTGTCAATATTCCATCGGCAAACAGCAGAAAAATTCCTGTTGGAAATACGCCCGATGTTTTAAGCAGAGCGACATCGGATGTTGCTTTTTTATTGATGCAAAGTGTTGCGAGAAAGTCATTTTTCAATCATAAAAGAATTTTAAATAATGATTGGGGAAGTTTTGACCCTTTGGCCAATTTAGGACAGGAACTTTACGGTAAAACGCTGGGAATTTTCGGTTTGGGAAGAATTGGTTTTGAAAT
Organism: Flavobacterium sp. CFBP9031; assembly: GCF_034044945.1. NCBI lineage: Bacteria > Pseudomonadati > Bacteroidota > Flavobacteriia > Flavobacteriales > Flavobacteriaceae > Flavobacterium > Flavobacterium sp. CFBP9031. The sequence goes on along the minus strand of NZ_JAXCWF010000003.1, from coordinate 333,668 downwards.
GGCTAAAAAATGTAAGGCCGCATTCGGAATGAACATAATTTACCACAATCGTTCTCATAATGAAATTGCCGAAAAAGAATTGGATGCGAAATATGTAGATTTTGAAACGTTACTTGCAGAAAGTGATGTTTTGAGTGTTCATTCGAATTATACAGAAGAAAATAACGAAATTTTCAATAAAAATGCTTTTGCTAAAATGAAATCTAATTCGATTTTCATCAACACGGCAAGAGGAAAATTTCATAATGAAAATGATTTATTTGAGGCGCTAACGAATAGTATAATCTGGGGCGCAGGATTGGATGTTACCAATCCTGAACCAATGAAATCAGATAATCCGTTATTATCACTTCCTAATTGTTGCATTTTACCACATATTGGCTCTGCAACTTATGAAGCTAGAAATGCAATGGCGATTTGCGCAGCTCAAAATATTATTGCGCTTTTTGAAAATAAAAAAATGCCGTTTTGTGTTAATGAGGAAGTTTATATTTAAAATTCCAATTTTTTAAATTCCAAATTCCAATTTAAAATCAACAATCTAAAATCTAAAATTATAAATGGATATTCGTTCAAGAAAGTTTAAGATTACGATTTACAAATCGTATCATAGGTCGGATATCCGTTATCCCTAGCTCTTTTTAATTAGAAAATGTGACAATTTGCCAATGAGGCAATTTGAAAATGAGGTAATTAAAATAAATTTTAAATTCCAATTTCATCGGCTAATATTTTGCTTCTCTGGAGCTTTTATATTGGGGTTACTGTTTTTCTATAAATATTTCGCATTTGCAAGTCTTTATTTTATCAGCTCCAGAAGAGCTAAATATTTATAGAACAAATTAACCGTCAGTCACATTTAAGCCCCAGCGGGGCGGCATAATTAAAAAAACAAAAATTAATCTGTTGTTAATCTAACCGCAATATCTTAGCAACTTAGCATCTCTAAAAAATGACTTTCAAAGAACAAATACAACAAGGAATACCTTCTATACTACCATCAAAACAGGCTTACGATCTAGCAATTAATCATGCTCCGAAACGAAAAGAAATTCTTTCGGCAGAAGAAAAAAAGTTGGCGCTGAAAAATGCTTTACGTTATTTCGATCCAAAACATCACGCCGAATTACTTCCTGAATTCTCAGAAGAATTAGAAAAATACGGCCGTATTTATATGTATCGTCTTCGTCCAGATTACAAAATGTATGCAAGACCAATTGACGAATATCCAGGAAAATCATTGCAAGCGAAAGCGATTATGCATATGATTCAGAACAACTTGGATTATGCAGTGGCACAACACCCGCATGAATTGATTACGTATGGAGGAAATGGAGCCGTTTTCCAAAACTGGGCTCAGTATTTATTGACGATGCAATATTTGTCTGAAATGACAGATGAACAAACTTTAACCATGTATTCTGGGCATCCGATGGGATTGTTTCCTTCGCATAAAGAAGCGCCAAGAGTTGTGGTTACCAACGGAATGGTGATTCCGAATTACTCGAAACCTGACGATTGGGAAAAAATGAATGCGTTAGGAGTTTCTCAATACGGACAAATGACGGCTGGAAGTTATATGTACATTGGCCCTCAAGGAATTGTACACGGAACGACAATTACGGTTTTAAATGGTTTTAGAAAAATAAAACAAAATCCTGAAGGAAGTTTATTTGTAACTTCTGGTCTTGGTGGAATGTCGGGGGCACAGCCAAAAGCAGGAAATATTGCAGGTTGCATTACGGTTTGTGCTGAGGTAAATCCGAAAATTACTAAAATCCGTCACGAACAAGGATGGATTAATGAAGTGGTAACTTCTACAGACGAATTGGTTGCCAGAGTAACTTTAGCGAAAGCGAATAAAGAAACCGTTTCGATTGCATATTTAGGAAATGTGGTTGATGTTTGGGAACGTTTTGATCAGGAAAACATCAAAATTGATTTAGGTTCAGACCAGACTTCACTTCATAATCCGTGGGCTGGTGGTTATTATCCAGTTGGAATTTCTTTTGAAGAAGCCAATGATTTGATGGCCAATAATCCAGAATTATTTAAAGAAAAAGTTCAGGAAACCTTACGCCGTCACGCAGATGCTATTAACAAACACACCGCAAAAGGAACTTACTTTTTTGATTACGGAAATGCCTTTTTATTAGAAGCTTCTCGTGCAGGAGCCGATGTAATGGCCGAAAATAATATCGATTTTAAATATCCAAGTTACGTTCAGGATATTATGGGCCCAATGTGTTTTGATTATGGATTTGGTCCTTTCCGTTGGGTTTGTACTTCAGGTAAACCTGAAGATTTATTAAAAACAGATGCGATTGCTTGCGAAGTTTTGGAAAAAATGGCTGAAACTGCTCCAAATGAAATTCAGCAACAAATGCAGGATAATATTAAATGGATTAAAGGCGCACAGGAAAATAAATTGGTTGTAGGTTCACAGGCTCGAATCTTGTATGCTGACGCTGAAGGCAGAATTAAAATTGCTGAAGCTTTTAATCAGGCAATTGCAAAAGGTGAAATTGGCGCGGTTGTTTTAGGACGCGATCATCACGATGTTTCAGGAACTGATTCTCCTTATAGAGAGACTTCCAACATCTACGACGGATCTCGCTTTACAGCCGATATGGCAATTCATAACGTAATTGGAGACAGCTTTAGAGGAGCAACTTGGGTCTCTATTCATAATGGAGGCGGAGTTGGCTGGGGCGAGGTTATAAACGGCGGATTTGGTATGGTTCTTGATGGTTCTACAGAGGCTTCAAAACGTTTAGCATCAATGCTTTTCTGGGATGTTAACAACGGAATTTCAAGAAGAAGCTGGGCTCGAAATGAAGGTGCTGTTTTTGCCATAAAAAGAGCCATGGAAGTTGAACCTTTATTAAAAGTGACTTTACCTAATTTAGTTGACGAAAGTTTGCTTTAAAATAACATAATGTCATACTGAGCGAAATCGAGGGCTTACAGAAATGAAAGGACTTTCACTCGCTCAGTTTGACAAACTTAAAAAGAACATTAATTCTTAGATATATGAAAACACTTAAGTTAATTCCGTTTTTGTTACTGCTGATACTTACTTCTTGCAGTACTGTGACTGTTTATTCTGATTATGACAAAACTGTCGATTTTGCGCCGTATAAAACATACGCTTACTTTAAGCCCGGAATTGACAAGGTTGAAATATCAGACTTAGACAAAAGAAGAATTTTACGCGCTATTGATGATCAAATGCAAGCTAAAGGATTTACAAAAAGTGACAATCCTGATTTACTGATCAATATTTTTACAAAATCCAGAGAGCAAGTAGATGTAAACCAATTTAGTGCTGGCTGGGGTTACGGCTGGGGCTGGGGTTGGAATCCTTATATGATGTATGGTGGTAACCAGACTACCGTGTCTACTTCTACTGAAGGGACTTTATACATTGATTTGATCGATGCTAAAAAGAAAGAAATGATCTGGCAAGGTGAAGGTGTTGGAACTTTGACAAGAAACATCGATAAAAAAGATGAGAAAATTGCTGAGTTTGTAGGCAAAATTTTAGCTCAATATCCGCCAGTTAAAAAATAGTTTTCAGTCTCAATTGGTAGTTCTCAGCTTTTATAAAACTTTAAATAGTTGTGAACTTTCCAGAAATAATTAATACATTTGTTACTCAATCAGCTAAAAAAATGAAAAACTTTAACAACATTATTATCGCTATTATTAGCATTATTGCAATTCAGCAGTAATGGCGAGGTGTTATATAAGTTTGTAAAATATAATTTATAGAAACCTCCCAATTGGGAGGTTTTTTTATTTTAAAAATAATTTTAAACAGCCACGAATTCACGAATTTATATGTTCAAAGATTATCAAAAATAATTCGTGAATTCGTGGCAAAAAAACAAATTCTCATGAGTTTATTTAACGAAGTACTTAATGCCCAAAAGCAGCTTGAAAATGTAGTTGCCGCAACGCCTCTAACCCAAAATTTGAATCTTTCAGACGAATTTGAATCTACTATTTTATTAAAAAGAGAAGATTTGCAAATTGTTCGTTCGTATAAAATTCGGGGTGCTTACAATAAGATTTCTTCGTTAAATGAAAAAGAAAAAGCAAACGGAATTGTTTGTGCCAGCGCAGGAAATCATGCTCAAGGTGTTGCCTATTCTTGCAATCTTTTAAAGATTCAAGGCAAAATTTATATGCCCAAAACAACTCCGAAACAAAAAGTAAAACAAGTTCAGTTATTCGGAAAATCGTTTGTAGAAATTGTTTTAACTGGAGATACTTTTGATGACGCTTATGCTTCTGCAACTGCTGATGCTATCAAAAATCATAAAACATTTATCCACCCTTTTGATGATGAAAAAGTAATTGCTGGACAAGGAACTGTTGGGTTAGAAATCTTAGAAAGTTGTAAAGAACCTATCGATTATGTTTTTGTTCCAATCGGAGGCGGCGGATTGGCTTCGGGCTTGTCTGAGGTTTTTAAGCATTTAAGTCCGCATACCAAAATAATTGGAGTTGAACCAAAAGGCGCTCCTTCGATGAAAACTTCGATTGAAGAAAACAAAAATACGGCACTAAAAACAATTGACAAATTTGTAGATGGAGCTGCTGTAAAACAAGTTGGAGATAAAACTTTTGAAATCTGCCGTTATAATCTGGAAGATATAATTTTGGTTCCCGAAGGAAAAGTCTGCACTACAATTTTAAGATTGTATAATGAAGAAGCAATGGTTGTTGAACCAGCAGGAGCATTAACAATTGCAGCTTTAGATTTTTATGCAGCTAAAATTAAAGGAAAAAATGTAGTTTGTATTGTAAGCGGAAGCAATAATGACATTGAAAGAACTGCCGAAATAAAAGAGCGCTCTCTACTTTATGAAGGTTTGATGCATTATTTTATGATTCAGTTTCCACAGCGTCCGGGAGCTTTAAAAGAATTTGTCAATAATATTTTAGGGCCTGATGACGACATCACGTATTTTCAGTTTGCTAAGAAAAACAGTCGAGAAGTTGGTTCTGTTGTCGTTGGTTTAGAATTGAAAAACAAAAATGACATTATGCCTATTAAAATAAAAATGACCGAAAATGGTTTTGAGTTTCAATACTTAAATGATAATCAAGATCTGTTTACACAATTGATCGGATAAATAAAAAATAAAGGCTGTCAGATGGGATGACAGCCTTTTCACATTCAATACAAATTACTAATTGAATTGTGGATTGTAAATTATTGCTTCAAGATTTTTTTCGAATAAGAGCCTTTATTGTCGCTCACTTTTACCACGTAAACTCCTTTTGGTAATCGAGAAATTTCAATTTCAGCTTGATTTCCTTTTATAAATTTTACATTTTTCTTTAAAACAGGTTGCCCAGTGATATTGAAAATCTGTACATCTGCATCTCCCTCATGATTCGTATCGATTTTTAAAGAATCATCTGTTTCATCGACAAAAATCATCATATCATTTGAACTTGTATTTTCAACAGCTGGTTGAGCTAAAGCGCTTTTTGCTGTAGAAGATTCAACCTGCACCAACTGCCACTGCTGATTTAGACCTCCGGTATAAGCCCAAACTTGAATATTAGCGCCATTTGCTGTCGAAACATTTTCTACATCAAGCGATTTACCGCTGTTTACGTTTATAATTTTGTAATATCCTGTTCCAAGATTGGTTACCGTCCATTTGAATTCATTTGAAGATGAAAAAGTTTTCTGCTGTACTTTTAATCCATCTCCGGTTCCGTTATTTTCAACCGCCAAATACATTCCGGTCGATTTTACGATGATGTAATAATTACCGCTTCCGTCAGAAACAAACTTCCAGCGTTGGTTACTCCCTCCTCCATTTGTAATATCATATTGTTGAATTCTGCTTCCGCTTGTTGTAGCATTATCTGCAACATCTAAACCTTTATTACTGTTTCTTGAAATAATGTTATAATATCCCGGAAAACCTGTTGAACCAGCTGTTACAGTAATTGCACTAGTTGCGGTTTTTGCTCCGTCAACCGTAGTCGCTGTAATAGTGGCATTTCCTGCAGCGATGGCAGCAACCAATCCGTTTGAGTTTACTGTTGCAACAGATGTATTGCTAGAGCTCCAATTAACTGCTGTATTGGTAGCATTGCTTGGAGAAACTGTCGCTGTCAATTGCTGTGACTGACCCGCTGTAAGTGTTGCGGAAGTCGGACTTACACCAACTCCTGTAACCGCAACTGGATTTGATGCTCCCCAAGTAAAAGTAACTGCAGAAGAAGCGGGAACTGCATAATTAAATGCTGACGATCCTGAAACTACTTTTATCGTATTTGATGATCCTCCTGAATTATAAATTACTAGTGCGGTTGAACCATCAGGATTTTTAAATGCAACTGAAGAAATAGTGCCACTTGTGCTTGAAGAACCAATTCGCACAGCACCTGGTTTAACATATTTAGAAATTTGACCAATAATATAATAGGCTACATTTTTAGTGTAGCTTGTACTATTATTAACTGTAATCGCACCTAAACAAGTGGTACACCCACCTGGAGTACGCGGACCATAGCTTGGATTATTGGCAGCATTCCATTCTAAAACTGTTTTCGACCAGTTTGTTGTACTTCCAATTACAACATTTTGCATATGCCAGCCAAAATCACCGCTAAAACTTCCGCCTGCACCAGTGTATTGTTCTGTAAAATAAACATTTTTGTTGGTTTGATTTTTTACAGTCGACATTGCTGCAATATTTCCTAAATACAAGTGAAATGCTGCTCCGTCAACATAAGAACTATTATTTAAAACATCAATCGGGTAAGCTGTATTATCGCAATTGTGGTCAAAAGCAATAATTTTGATGTTGCCATAACCTGCTGCTGCCATTTGAGGCCCAAGCTGTTGATTGATAAAATTCTTTTGTTCTGTAGAATTCATCAGCATGCTTGGTTCGTTGTTTGGATTTTCCGGTTCATTTTGCGGTGTAATTCCCCAAATATTAATACCTTGTGCTTTCATAGCATCAAAATATTTTACGAAGTATTTCGCATACGCCGCATAATATTGTGTTTGCAACGAACCTCCAACCCAAGAACCATTGGTTTTCATCCATCGTGGTGCCGACCAAGGGGTTGCTAAGATTTTGATGTTAGGATTAATCAGTAAGATTTTTTTAATGATCGGAACTAAATAAGTTAAATCTGGTCCGTTCAAACTGAAATTGTTCATATTTGTATCGCCTGAAGTTTCGTTGTAACTGTAAGAAGAACTGCTTAAATCTGAAGCGGCAATACTGATACGAACGACGCTTGCATTTAATCCTGTTGTTGGATTATACAAATCATTCAACAATTGATTTTGCTGAGTGGCAGCCATTCCAGCAATGACTTCGCAGCTTCCTTCGGTAAGGGTATAACCAAACCCATCCATGGTTTGATACGTTGTTCCTGCATTTACAGTTACCGTAGAAGGATTGATTCCTGAATTGGTTCCAAAACTTACTGTTGCCTGCTGTTGTAATAGTTTCGTTTGATCTCCTGTGGTCATCCACGGAGTTACCGTCTGAGCATTTAAGCTGTTCATGAATAAAAGCGTACCGCAACATAATAGTTTCAACGCTTTACTTACCCGAATTGTAGGTGTTTGAGTAGTTTTGTGCATTCTTTTGTGGTTTTGGTTTGATAATTAGTTTTTTCTTATTTATTCAGTTTTATTTTACTAAAACAGCACAATATTATGAGTATTTTTGCAATATTGTTATTTTTAATACTTTACAAATACACATCAAATTAAAAAAACTGATATAACAAAAACGCATCTAATCGTTTTTCAAAACACTGAAAAACAATATTTTAAAAAATTAAAAATCATAAAAAACTTACCTATTAAAATCGAAATAACTCATCATAAAATAAAAAATCTATACAATTCCTTACAAAATGCCATTTTACGAGCAAATAAAGGGCATATGACAATTATCAGGGACATAAAAGAAAGATATATTGTATTTTTGTAGTTTACTTAAAATACAATAAAATGACAGCTTTAAAAGATATTTCGACAATAGAAGACATTCAGCAAATGGTTAATAGCTTTTATGCAAATGTTAGAAAGGACGATTTAATCGGGCCGATATTTAATGATAAACTACAAGATCGCTGGGAACCTCATCTTCAAAAAATGTACAACTTTTGGCAGACAATTCTGTTTGATGTTCGTGCTTACTCTGGAACACCTTTTCCTCCTCATAAACAATTACCAGTAGACAAAACGCACTTTGACCGTTGGATCGATATTTTTAATTCGACAATCGATTCGCAATTTGCAGGACCAATAACCGAAGAAGCCAAAATGCGCGCTACTAATATGGCTTTTATGTTTAGCCATAAAATTGAGTATTTTAGAAATGTAGAAAATGAAATGAGAAATGCAATAAAAAAATCTTAAAAAAATTCCTTCAATTAAAAAGCAGAACTTTATATTTGATAAAATGAATTAAACCCAAATCTACATTCTTTTATTTATGAAAAAAGTTATTTTCTTTATTGCAATCTGTTTCTCATTTTTAAACCAATTATCAGCACAAACACCAGCTTCTAATTTATACAAAGGAACTGTCGACGGAAAAACCCCGATTACACTTTACATTCAGACATCAGAAAATCAATGCAATGCCGATTTAAGCTATGCGGCAATGTATCGTTACAATAAATCAAAAAATTGGATTCAAATTTATCCTACTCAAAACAAAAAGAAAGAAAATGAGTTTGTTATGGTTGAACACAATTTCAGTGGTGTTTTAATTTTACAGAAAAGCGGAAATACTTTCACTGGTTTATGGATTAGCCCTGATGCTAAAAAACAATTGAAAGTAGAGGTAAAAGAAACTCCAATGACCAAAAAAGAGATTGAAAACTATCAACAAACGATGGAAAGAGTAAGTTTTGATAATAACGACTGCTAAAATCGCATTTATTTCAGCTCTTTAAAAATCTACAAAAATGCAATAAAAGTCAATTTCGAATAAAAATTTTGCGATGGATGATAAAAAATCGAGTCTTAAATTCGTAATTTTACATTTTAATCTACAACGTTTTCGAAATGAATCCAAATATTGAAACCAATCCGTTATTAGAGAGATTGCCGAAGCATTTACAGCAATTTATCAAACCTCAAGATTATAGTGACTACACTCCTATCAATCAAGCGGTTTGGCGATATGTTATGCGCAAAAATGTAGATTATCTTTCTAAAGTGGCGCATCATTCTTATCTAGAAGGTTTACGTAAAACAGGAATCGAAATTGATTCTATTCCGAGCATGTACGGCATGAACCGAATTCTAAGTGAAATTGGGTGGGCTGCGGTTGCAGTTGATGGCTTTATTCCGCCAAATGCTTTTATGGAATTTCAAGCCTATAACGTTTTGGTTATTGCTTCAGACATTAGACAATTAGAACATATTGAATATACTCCTGCTCCAGACATCATTCACGAAGGTGCTGGTCACGCTCCTATTATTGCCAATCCAGAATATGCGGAATATTTGAGACGTTTTGGCGAAATTGGCTGTAAAGCGATTTCTTCTCATAAAGATTATCAAATGTATGAAGCGATTCGTCTGCTTTCTATTTTAAAAGAAGCAGAAGATACGCCACAAGAAAAAATCGATGAAGCCGAAAAAGCGGTTGCCGATTTGCAAAACAACATGGGCGAATTATCTGAAATGGCTCAAATTCGAAACCTACACTGGTGGACCGTTGAATACGGTTTGATTGGAACGGTTGAAAATCCAAAAATTTATGGCGCAGGATTACTTTCTTCTATTGGAGAAAGCGCTTGGTGTATGACAGATAATGTGAAGAAAATCCCTTATGATATTTCTGCTGCCAATCAGAATTTTGATATTACACAATTGCAACCTCAGCTATATGTAACTCCAAATTTTTCTTATTTGAGTTTGATTTTGGAAGAATTTGCTAATAAAATGGCTTTACGAACTGGAGGTTTATCTGGTATTCAGAAACTGATTCAATCGAATGCTTTAGGAACAATCGAATTAAGTACAGGTTTACAAATTTCTGGAGTTTTTACCAATGTAATTGAAGAAGAAGGAAAACCTGTATACATCCAAACAACTGGAAAAACAGCTCTTTCTTACCGCGAAAAAGAATTAGTTGGTCATGGAACTTTAACGCATCCTCATGGATTTGGAAGTCCGATCGGGAAACTGAAAGGCTTTAATCTGGCGATTGAAGATATGAGTCCGAAGGATTTACAGGCTTACAGTATTGTAGAAAACGAAACTGTAAAACTGGAATTTGAAGGCAATATTATTGTGGAGGGCGAAATTATTACGGGTTCTAGAAACTTACATGGAGAAATCATTCTGATCAGTTTTAAAAATTGTACCGTTACTCACGGAGAAACTATTTTGTTTCAACCTGAATGGGGCAATTACGATATGGCAATTGGTAAAAAAGTGATTTCTGCATTCTCTGGCCCAGCCGATGTGAATAGTTTTGATTTAATTAATATTGTTCCTTCAACAAAAACGATTAAAGCGAAACATACTGACGAGCGTGATGAATTGGAAGTTTTATATGCTACAGTTAGAAACATAAGAAATAATAAAGACTCTAAATCGGAATTGAAATCGGTCTTTGAAAAAGTCAAAAGCAATCATTCAAATGACTGGCTGTTAAATATTGAAATTGCCGAGCTTTTGAAAGATTCAGATGAGAAACAGCTTTTGCAAGAAGTTTTGGTATATCTGGATCAATTGAAAGAAAGACGTCCCGAAATTGCGCATTTAATTTCTGGTGGATTGGATTTGATTTTTGATCGTTCTATTGCTTGATTTGCTAGAAAGGCACTAAGGCGCGAAGGTTTTTATTAAGTAAATAACATAATATTTGTCATTTCGACGAAGGAGAAATCTCCGCAAGTAACTCAGCAACGAAAAACCAATCTTTGTCGAGCTTCTCGTGGAGATTTGCTTCGCCTGTTCGCTATCGCTCGAGTCTCCTTCGTCGAAATGGCAAGATTCCTGAAAGTCTGTGTATGAAAACTATCCAAGAATTTGGTATTAAATCATTTTAATCCTTTAATCTGTGGCAAAAATTCTTTGCGACTCTGCGTCTTTGCGAGATTCTTTTTTACAACTTTACAACTTCAAATCCTGAGTCAGCTCCGTTTCAGACTCGATAGTTTTTCCGTTGTATTCTAGTTTCCAGCCCATTGAATTGGTCATGATTAAAATCTTAGACAATTCGCTTATTAATCGGTTTTGGGCGTTGGTTTTTAGGGTAGATTTTTCGATTTTCTTAGCCAGATTGGCTTTTACCGATTTGTTGATTTTATTGTAATCGTCGCCCGTAAACGGATTCAGTTTACTTTGTTCAACATCATAAAACTGAATATCTGGGTTTATGGTAATTTCTTCTTTTGGAATATTTAAAATCGTAATGGTTTTATTTTTTTCGTCAATATCATATTTCATCTGATGCAGATCGTAAGCAACCGTCACATTTGCATTGACTACAATAAGCGCTTTTTTCTCAAAAGAAATCATGTCCATCAAATATTTCTGCTGATTTTTATAGGTAATGACTTCTGAAAAATGCCCTTCGGTTACCACCAATTTCCCAACGTTAAGAATCTGCTGCTGAATTAGATTGGTATTGTACTGAATATCTGAATCGTCTTCTTTTTTGAACTGGCAATATTTAAACCCCAGAACAATTATTAAAACAATAACACCAACACCTATAATTCTTTTAATCAAGTTTTGCATTCTTCTAAAATATTTTAGACCAATTTACTCCTTTTTTTAGTTTTTTTTGCCACGAATTCACGAATTTTCGCTAATCTATGTGGATACTAATAATTGAATTTCACAAATTAAAATTTGTGAAATTGAAAAATTTTATAGACAAAGAAATTAGCGAAAATTCGTGAATTGCTTCGCCTGTTCGCTATCGCTCGAGTCGTGGCTAATAAACCTAGAAAGGATATCCGATAGCGATATTCAAAATGAGATTATCTTTTCTCCACGAGCTGCTTCCAAAATTAATATCGTCAATTACCCATCTTTGTCCGTCTGGCAAGGCAGGATTTCGAAGCGGAATGGCCAAATCTGTTCTTAAAACTAAAAACGATAAATCGAAACGTAAACCTGCTCCTGCTCCAATTGCAATTTCTTTCATAAAATCTTTTGAGATTTCGGCACCAGCTTTGTTCGGATCAGCATGCAGCAACCAAATGTTTCCAGCATCTAAAAACACCGCACCTCTAACAATACTAAATAGCTTTGCACGATATTCGGTATTAAATTCCAACTTCAAATCGGCTGATTGATCTGGTGTATAATTATCAGTTGTTTCTGGTGGAATAACGTAACTTCCCGGCCCTAAAGTTCGTGCTCTAAACGCTCGAATACTATTTGTTCCTCCTACAACAAACTGTTTGGATGCTGGAAGCGTATTCGAATTCCCGTAAGCAAATCCAGCTCCAACAATCAATCTGCTGGCTAATTCGCTTTCTTTTCCGAGTTTTAAATAATGTCTAAAATCGGATCTGATTTTTACATATTGGCTAAACGGGACATCAAATATAGTTTTAACCTTATTTGGATAATCTGCCCCTGTAATCAATCCGGTAAGATTTCCCGCCAAATCCAATTCGCCATTAAAATAGATTGTGTTTTTTCGGCGCTTTTGCATCGTATTGGTATACGTATAATTGTACGTTGGCCCAAAAATCAGCTGTTTTTCGATTACTTTTCCTAATGCCGGATCTTTATCGATATCAGCTAGATATTCTGGCGTAACATGATTCGGACTCACATAAGTCACATCTATAATATTTAACTGATGTTCTTTACGAATGTTTTCTTTCCACAAATATCCAAACGAAGTATTAAAAGAATTCAAGGCATACAACTGCGTTCGTTTTTGATATTCGTAACGAATAGTTGCTTTAGTCCTCGGTACATATTCGCTATTGCCTTCAATATTAAAAGGAGTAATAAATCTAGGCCAGGTCAAGCTGACTTCGCCTCCAAGCTTATAAATATTTTTCCCTTTATTTACACCTCCAAGCTGAAAATCGGCACCACCAAAAATTGAAGCGGTAAACAATTCTGCACCACGCAAAAAGTTTCTGTTGTTCCAGTTTAAATTTAATTCGGTACCGGTATAACTTGCTGAATTGGTTTTCCCGATAACTTCAACACGAATAAACTTTTTAGGCAAAAGTGTTAGGTAATAATACGAATCTAAAGCATTGTCTATACTGTCTGAAGGCTTAAATTCATTTTTGACAAAACTGAAAGTTCCTAAATTCACAAAACGATTCAAAGTCAAATTATGATCGGTTCGGTTGTATAAATCCCCTTTTTTGAAATAGATTGTTCTGTCGTAAACTCTTGGCTTAAACGTTTCTGCCGTATCAATAATGGTAAAATCTTTGTACTGCGTAATATTCTTTTTTCTGTAAACCATGCTGTCGTTTCCCAGAGAATAATTGGGATAAACAAAAATGTTATTTATGGTATAAGCTCTTAATGCTTTTACAGGAGTTTCATCTTTAATAACCAATCTAATTTTTACTTCATGATCGCCTTTACTGCTGTCTACTTTCGCCAGAAGATAATCTGGATTAAAATAGTAATACCCTTTTTCTTTCAGTCTGGCATCAATACGTTCCCGTTCTGCTTTTATAACATCCAAATCATACGGCTTGCCCACTTTGAGCAAACTGCGTCTACTTGATCTTGCAATTATTTTTGACATCTTTAAAGAGTCATCTGGAAATGTGACGCTTTTAATAATATATTGCTTTTTTGGAACCACAGTATATTCTGCCGTTACTCTCTTGTTACTTACAGTAGAATCGGCGCTGACACGAGTTTTAAAATAACCTCTATTTTCAGTAAAATTTCGCAGCACTGAAGCATTATAATCTAAATCGACTTTACTAAAAAGCACTGGCTCTTCTCCAACTTTGTTGCGAAGCCAATATCTAAATCCTTTATCTTTTTTGGGTTCCCCAGCAATATTATAAAACCATAATTTTGGACGTAACCCTAAAAACGTTTTATTTGGTTTTGGACGAAGAAGACCTTCCAACTCGGTTTGTAGCGCTTTTCTATCTTTCTTTTTCATGATAGAATCTTTCACTTTCACCGAACCGCCTGTATAAAGCAAGTCCCCTTCTGGAAGATATTTTGTATTACTGCATCCTAAAGCAAAAAATAAGGAAAGCAGCGCGATATACTTTAAATATATATTTCTATGATTAAGTCTTTTGCTCATTTCCTTCAATTGTTTTTTCGTCTTCGTTCTCTTGCAATTTTTCCTTTTCCTTCTGCTCTTTCTTTTTTTGTTTCTCTTTTTCCTTGCGGATTTTTTCTTCTCGAATTAATTCTTTTTCTTTTTCAGTACGATGGAAAAGTTCTCTAAATTTATTGTAACTCATCGTGATAATAAAAGCAACACCTGTTTCTACAACCTGCCCTTCGACTGCCACTTGATATTGATTTTTTCTGTAGGCACGAACCATATAACGGCCGTCTTTTGTCAATTGATAATCTAAAGCGACATCACCAGCAATATTGGTGCTTTCTTCATTGGCGCGTTCTGCACCTTCTACTCCAAAACTGCTTCCAACCGTTACTTTTAATCTGTCATCCAACAGTTTTTTAGAAACCTCCACATTCAAATCGGTTCTATTTTGCATCGTCCCAGACGTGTAATCTTCAGACGATTCTAAATCGAAATTGACTTCAACTCCTGTGATTAATTCTCCTGCCAGATTATTCAATTGTTGCGAAAGTATTTTACTTACACTTTGTCTCGCCATGGTTTCAGCACTTATACCCCCACTTTGACTCGCAAACGGATTTTCGCCTACAAAACGGTTTAATAATAAAAGGGCAAAAACCTGTTTATTCAATTCTGCGGGATCTTGTTCTAACTGTTTCAACTTGGTTTGCGTCATTGTAACTACATCTGTAGAAACATTATAATTTCCATCCGGCAATACAATTCCAAAAGAAATTTCAGGTTTCATCAATTCGCCGTTCATTTTCAATAAAGTCTGAAACGGAAGTTTTTGTTTGTAAGTGTTTTGTACCGCCTGAGTCTCACTTTGTAATTGTTTTCCAAGTAAATCAATCGGTGCCGCATCAACTTTATAAATAGCCGTAATATTGACATTTGCCATTGTGGGTTCACCATTCCAGGTAATAAAACTGCCTTTCTGAATATCAAATTTCCTTTTGATTCCATTAAAATTCATTTCATAAGCTCCGTCCGAAAACTCGTATTTCCCAGTTAGAGTTGTTTTTCCAGATTGATCAATTCCTCCAACTAATTCCGCTTCCCCTTTCAAGTTCAAATAATCTCCGTTTGCTTTATCAATCAGCAACGTTAATTCGGCTTCTTTATCAATTGTAATAGCAACATTCACATCCATTCCTTTCAGTTCCGATTGATCTAATTTATTTTGAAGATCAACTGTTTGTTTGAGGTACATATTGTCTTCATCAACAAACTCTACAATTCCCTCACGATCTGCAATAGAAGGATCTGATTGTGGCATCACCACCGTAAACTTGGTTTCTTTATTGATTTTTAGCGTTCCATCAACAACCGGACTATCCAAGTTTCCTTTTATATTCAATTTGGTATCTAAGAATAAATCTCCATAGAACAAATCGTTGTCTTTTGCTTTTGAATGAATGGCTCTAAAATCGTCTGCTTCAACTAGCAAATTGAAATTGTATTTCACAAAGTCTGGAGACTGAATGGTTCCGTTTACGTACAATTCGTTGTCATTCTCATCAAAAAGAGAGAATTTATCAAATGAGATCGTTTCATTGCTAAAAGTGATTTTCTCATTTTTAGTTTTAAAGTACGAATTGAGCTGTGTTACCCTAAAACCAGCATCATTAAAATTCAATTCTCCATTAATTTTTGGAGCAGAAGTGTTTCCTGTAAGCTTAAAATTCCCTGATAAAAAGCCTTGTCCTTCAGTAATATTACCCATGCTAAAACCTTGGATGCTTTTGATGTTTAACTTATTAATAGCCACATCAAAATCAAAATTCCCAGTATCCATCAAATAATCTCCTGTTAGCTTCAAATCATTTCCTTCGTCACTTAAAGCTACATTTGCAGCAAGCGTATTTGCTGTTTTATTGTCAACTTTTATTTCTAAGTCACCGACTTTTGAACCTTTAAAAGTAAAATCATCAATTTTTAAGTCAGAAGTAAAAGTCGGGTTTGTCATCACATTTTCAACCAATGCATTTCCGTTTATCAACCCTTGCATAAGCAATTCGTCTTTTTTAACCATATTCATAATGGTTTCTATTTTGAAATTAACAAAATCGACTTGCAACGGCGCATTGTCCTGTGTTCCTTGCGATTGAATTTTTAACTCATTTCCGTTATTATTCAAATTGAATTTATCGACATAAAGTCTTTTTTCTCCAAACTCAATCTTGTTTTCTGGATCTACATTCCATTTATCATAATTTAAAATAAAGTTTTCAGCATCCAGTTTTACAATGTTTTTTGAATCTTCAGCCTTAAATTCACCTGCTATAAAATATTGCTGTTTCTCTTTGGCATCTTTTACTTCAAGAGCATAAGTCAAAATATTATTCTGCACATTTCCTGATAAACTTGTAAACGGAATTTTAAGCGAACCGCTTTCAATTGTTGCCACAGAAATCGAGTACTCTAAAGCATTTTCTTTGGCTTCGATGTTTATTTTCCCGTCCGAAATGGTATTGCCTCCATAAACAATTCTTGGAATGGTTCCTTTTACAGTCAAAGAATCTGTCTGATTATTATAATTTCCTGTTATGCTAAAAGGTTCTAAGCCTGTTAATTTTGGCAATAATTTTAAAAGCACAGGATCATTGTCGACTTTCAAAGTAAAGGCTAATCTCTGTTCATCTGATTCTGCATTAACCTTTGGATTTTTTAGATCAATATATTTTGATAATGATTTTTGAATCGAATTTGCCAGTGTCGTGAGTTTGTATTTTCCTGTTACTTCGGCTTTTAAAAATTGAGACGAAATTTTAATCGAATTGCTGTCTTTGTCTGCAAAAGCCAAAAGACGAATTGAATCTAAAACAATCGGTTCGGCATCTTGCAAAATCTGAATGTTCGAAAGAAATACTTTTCCGTTCAGAAAATCTGGATTGCTATTGGTTATATCGGCATCGACATTTCCGCGAAGTTTCATTGGTCCTGCATGCAGATTTAGTTTTTCTAAATCGGCAATATCCAAATTTAGTTTCAGTTTTACGGTTGGATATTTCTCTTTTGTATCGCCTGAAGCTGTTAAATTGAAATTCAAATTAGGATCTTCCATTCCTGATTTTACCGCAAAAGAACCGTTTTCGATATTTCCTTTCAGCGTTAAATCTTTATAGGTATATTTATTAAAAATCGCTTTCTGAACAATTCCGTCAACAAAAGCATTTGCCGTTTTCGGATCTAAACCGTTTCCTTTTACTTTCGCTTTAAGCGTAATTTTTCCGATGGAGTCGTTTTTAATTAATCGCCCCAAATCGAATTCCTGCAGAGAAACGTTTGCATCATATTTTTCTCTTTTCTTAATGCGCTGATCGAATAACGCATCAACTTTTGCATTTCCGAAACTGCTGTTTAAAGCCAGATTCGTTTTAAAATTTTGAACTGAACCTTTAAATTTTCCTTGCAAACTTAACTGTGACGGAAGTTGAATATTTTTCGGAATTGTTCCCGCAGGCACAAACAGGTTAATGTCTTTTGAAGTACTCGAAATCTTCTTGATATTTAAATCATAATACGCTTTTTGAGCATCCGGAAGCCCAGCGATTTTCCCAGAAAGCGAAACTTTTGTCGTTCCTATTCCGCTCATTTCAAATTTCGAAATAGTCAAATCTTTTACTTTTCCGCTCACGCGACTGTCTACATACAAAATCGCATTTGGATTGCTTTTAAACGGATTTGTTTTCTGCAAATCTGGAACAAACAAGAGAATGTCTTTAAAACCAATTTTTGATTGTTTTAAATTAGCATCAATTGCCAGATTTCCTAAATCTTTCTGAAGCGATTCAAGTGATTTATATTGCGCCTTAACTTTATCTTGAACAAGAGTTTGTGGCGTTTTTAAATATAAATTCTCTAAAGAAGCATTTTTTGGACCGTAAAAGAAATCGGTTTTGAAAGCCTGAATCTGCAAACCGCTTTTTTCGTTAACAGTCAATGTTTTAATATTTCCAGAAATGGTATCATTTCCATAATATAATTTCTCGGCTTTAAAATTAAATCTACTCAAATCAAGATGCGCATAATCCAATCCTTTTGTTTTCGGTTTGGACTGCATATCATCAAATTTAAAAGCAATGTTTTCTAGATTGGTTTCGTTCAATTTTACTTTCCAGCCTACTTGCTTTATGGCTGTGGTATCTAAGTTGGGTGCGTCAATTTGCTTGTCTTTTGCTCCCAATCGCAGATTTCCGCTTAGATTTTTTACTTCGAAAG
Organism: Flavobacterium sp. CFBP9031; assembly: GCF_034044945.1. Lineage (NCBI taxonomy): Bacteria > Pseudomonadati > Bacteroidota > Flavobacteriia > Flavobacteriales > Flavobacteriaceae > Flavobacterium > Flavobacterium sp. CFBP9031. Next base: position 315,144 of record NZ_JAXCWF010000003.1, on the reverse strand, counting down.
TATCAAAATCCAAAAGCTGTTTGTTCAGGTCAATTTCGTTTACAGCTAAATTTAAGTTGCCTAAACGAATGCCAGAATTGAGTTTTGAATCTTTATTATCGTATAAAATATCGATTTTAGACAACGCTATTTTATCTAATGCCAATTTAAAGTCTGGACGCTTCGAAATTGTATCAACCGTTTTTACTGAAACTTCAGCAATTTTCTCGACTACATCCTGATCTAAAATCACCTTCAATCCGTTTAAATTGATTGTCGGAATATTAAAATCCATCTGATCCAAATCAAATTTTTTGAATTTGGTATCAAAATGAGTCAGGTTTACACGAATGTCATTTTTAGCGAAATCATCCTTAAAGTTAAATTTAACTTGATCGAGGTTTACTTTTACAACCGAAATTTTGAAAGGCTTTGCATTAGGATCTTCAACTTTTGGTTCTTTTGATTCGAATGCTTTTATGATATAATCGAAATTGAAAACGCCTTGTTTGTTTCTGGAAATATTGGCTTTTACATTTTCAAGCGAAACCGAATTGATTTCGAGTTCACTGCTAACGAGTTTAAAAAGGTCAACATCAACCTCTAATCGTTTACCAGCCAGCAAAGTATCTTTTTTTTGATCTTCAAAATAAAAACCTTCCAGAACTACATCTTTGGGGAATTTTATCGAAATATGATCTAATGAAACTTTAGTTTTTATCTTGCCCTGAAGATAAGTAATCGCTTTGTCCTTAACGAAATTTTGTACCGAAGGAACCTGAATTAGAATAATAAGAAGTAATAAAAGTGCAACTACAGAAACCACGCACCACATAAGGATACGAAGTGTTTTTTTAAGAAAATAAACAGGTTTCTTATTCATACGTCAATAAAATCGGATTAGATTAAAATTGCTTCTGAAAAAAGCAGAGTTACACATTTTACAAAAATGTAAAATTTAAACCTTAACAATTTACACAATTATGAGGAATTATTCTAAAATTTTATTGTCGTTTTTGCCATAAAGGCGCTAAGTCATGAAGTTCTTTTTAAATAACTATAGTTAGAATTTGATATGAGAAATCTTTTCTTGTAAGAGGTTTATCTTTTGCTGGAGTTGGGCCAAGAATTTTTGATGCTGTTCAGATTCTGGATTAAAGCTTCTGTGGCGAAGACTTTTCTGGATTTCATCAACTTCCTGCATTGTTGTCAAACTTTCCTGAGAAATGTAATTTTCGCTGAAAAGCTTCCAGATATAATCGATCGCAATTTGATTGGGATGTAGCATATCTTCATTATAAAAACGATAGTCGCGAAGTTCATCCATCATGATTTCATACGAAGGAAAGTATTCAGTGTTCCGTTTTAAGTGTTCGGTTTTCAACACAAAATGCAAGGCTGTAAATAAATGAGACTTGCTTAATTGATTTTCTACGAAACCATCTTTTATGTGTCGCACCGGAGAAATCGTAAAAATGAAATGGATGCTTGGATTTAAAGACTGAATTAAATTGATTGTATTTTGAATGCTTTTCTGAATCACTTCAACCGATAATAATTCTTTCGAAAATTGTTTTTGAGGCACTTTGTGGCAATTAGCAACAACTTCGTCTTTTTCTAGATTTCTATAAATCCATGAAGTTCCAAAAGTGATGATAATATGAGTGGCTTCTTTTAATTGTTTGTTCGTTTCTAAAATTGCTTTGTTTAAAGTTTCAAGCAATTCTTGTCGGTCGGCATTACTTAAATCAGAATGCACATCAAAAGAATGCCAGCGTTCGTTATGAAAGAAAACGTCTTTTTCTTCAAACCATTGTTCTTTACAAATTCGTTCAAATAATTTTTCTATAGAGACCGAATTAAATATAATTCCAAACGGATTTGTTTCATTCTGAAATTTAAAATAATCGAATTTCTCCGCCATATTCTCAGCAAAGCAAGAACCTATAGAAAGTATTTTCGAATTATAATCGATTGGCGAATTACTTTTTGAAATAGGGATTTGTGTTCTGAATTGCATGACTTAAACATTTTAAACAAATTTCGATTATTTTTAGCAATAAAAAAAGCCAGATAAATCTGGCTCTATAGGTAAAAAGTTGGCTCTTAATAAAAATATTCAGTGTTACCTAAACTATCAGATCCTGTATTAACTTCTTTAGTTGGGTATCCTTGATCATTATAGGTAAAAGTGCTGTTTCCCCATAAATCACCATCTGCTGTATCTGTTAGGATATTGAATTTAACTCCATTTGCTTCTCCATCAACAAATGCGATTTTATCCATTCCTAAAATATTTTTAGTTGCATTGTTTTTATTATCATAAGTGTATTTATGATCTGGTGAGTTAGTGCTTGTAATTTCGCTTACTTCACCATTTACAAATTTAATTGTAGCTGTTCCAGAAGGAACATTTTGTAAAACATCATTTCCTGAATATCCTTTCACTGAAATTGTACCATCTGTATTATACGTATAAACTTCCTTATATCCTCTTAATACTGCTACTCCTTCCTCATATTCATATTCAACTCTTACAAAAGTTGATAGCTTTCCATCAGTAGTGTATGTAAAAGTATTTACTTGTTCTGATTTTCCATTAGGAAGTTTGAAATCAATTTTTGTAATTAAATCTCCTGTATAAGTATAATGCAGATTAAAAAATCCAGTATCATCTGTTGCACTTACTATTTTGTTACCGTCGTACTTATAATTAATGGTAGCTTTATCTCCATCTGGATTTGTAATAACAGTTTTTTTTAGTAAAACAAGATCTGAAGAACTTGATGAATCATCGCTTGAACACGATGTCAAAACTAGTGCTAAAGCACCAAAAAGGCATAATAATTTTTTCATTTTGATTTGGTTAAAATTCTTAATGGAGCAAACGTAGTACAATCAAAAATCAAAACCTTACGGGATTCCTCATCGAAGCATATTTTACAATTAAAAAGATCATTAATACACTAATAACAAACAACATAAAGGATCACTTGGTAAGAAAACGTTCTAAAAGACATGCATCTTAAAACACAATACCTCTTGTATGACTTCTATTATTTTTGAGTAAAAAAAATTGAACACGTAAAAAAACTTTAAAAACTCCATCAGTTAATTCACCTGTAAAAAAATTACATTTTTAATAACAAAAATGAACTTCACAAACTAAAACAATTCCTTATTTTTGCATCTTCCATTTTTTTTAAAATCTTATATGAAATTATTATATACCTACATTATCAAACATAAAATGCTTCTGTTTTTTGCTTTGATAATGGCTACTATCAACATTTGTTTCAGTTTATCTGACTCTGTAATTACAGGAAAATTAATGCAGGACTGTGGCGTCGGTCTGGCAAAATACAAAGGAAATGAAATCGGATTTATAAAATCTTTAGCTTTTTGGCTTGGGCTTTCACTTGGTGCTGCCATGATTTCCAGAATTACCAAAAACTTTCAGGATTATTTTACCAATGTGGTAATTCAGAGAACCGGTGCGCAAATGTATACCGACGGAATCAAAAAGTCTCTAGATCTTCCTTACGCCGAATTTGAGGATCAACGAAGCGGTGAAACTTTAAGCAAATTGACAAAGGTTAGAATCGATTCAGAAAAACTGATTACACTTTCTATCTCTCTAATTTTCCAAACTATTATTGGTTTCATTTTCGTAATCGTTTATGTAGCCCGAATTGATATGAGAATTTCAATTATCTTTTTAATTACTGCTCCAATTATTGCTTTGGTAAGTTTGTATTTAGGAAAAAAGATCAAAGTTGTTTCTCGAAAAATCGTGAATCAAACCAATGCATTGGCAGGTTCTACTACCGAAAGTTTACGAAACATCGAATTGGTAAAGAGTCTTGGCTTAACGTATCAGGAAGAAAAACGTTTAAACTTAAATACTTTTAAGATTCTTCAACTAGAGTTACAAAAAATAAGATTTATTAGAAGTTTAAGTTTCATTCAAGGAACAACCGTTCATTTCTTGAGAACTTGTGTTGTTTTTGCTTTGTATTATTTCTTGTTTGGAGGAAAAATTATCGTTGGAGATTTATTGACAATGGTATTCTTCACCTTCTTTATTTTTGGCCCTTTGCAGGAGTTAGGAAACTTCATCATCGCTTTGAACGAAACAAAAGTTTCAATGGAGAATTTCAAAAACTTACTGAACGCTCCAAAAGAATTCCGTCCAAAAACTCCAATACATATTGGTGCAATTCAGAAACTGCTTTTCGAAAATGTGAGTTTTCAGCATAAAACTGCCAAATTTAAAGCCGTTGAAAATATCAATTTCGAAATCAAACAAGGTCAGACCGTTGCCTTTGTAGGTCCGTCAGGATCTGGAAAAACAACTTTGGTAAAATTGTTAGTCGGATTGTATACTCCAGAAGAAGGTCAGGTTTTATACAATGATATTGATTCTACAGAAATTGATTTACTAGATTTAAGAAAACAGCTTGGTTTCGTAACTCAAGATGCACAATTATTCTCTGGAACAATCCGCGAAAACTTATTATTCGTCAAGCCAAATGCAACCGACGAAGAACTTTATGATGCTTTAAAACGCGCCAGCTGTGACAAACTTCTGAGACGCGCCGAAGATGGTTTAAATACTACAATTGGTGAAGGCGGAATTAAAGTTTCTGGAGGTGAAAAACAGCGTCTATCTATCGCAAGAGCTATTTTGAGAAATCCGAATTTATTGATTTTTGATGAAGCGACTTCTGCTTTAGATTCGATTACCGAGGAAGAAATTAACGATACGATACGAAATATTTCAGATAAAAACAGAATTACTGTTTTAATTGCACATCGTTTATCAACTGTTATGCACGCTGATAGAATATTTGTCTTAGAGCAAGGTAAAATCATCGAGCAAGGCAAACACGAAGATTTAATTGTTGAGAAAGGGCTTTATTATGCTATGTGGCGCCAGCAAATTGGAGAGCGTAAGTAGTTTTTTTTAAAGGTTCTGAGGTGCTAAGAAACTAAGGTTCTAAGTTTTTTATGCCTTATTTGTCATTTCGACGAAGGAGAAATCTCCGCAAGTAACTCCGCAACCGGAATCCAATCTTTGTCGAGCTTCTCGTGGAGATTTCTCCTCGTTGAAATGACTTAAAATGAGAAAATACTATAAAATACAAAAGCCGAGAGATTTTACAATCTCTCGGCTTTTTTGAATATATAAAAAAACTTAGAACCTTAGTTCCTTAGCATCTTAGAATCTTTATTTCACAAAATCCACAGCTTTAGCAAGCGCTTCCCCAATTCCATCAACATTTTTACCTCCTGCCGTCGCGAAGAAAGGCTGACCTCCTCCTCCACCTTGGATGTATTTACCTAATTCACGAACTACTTGTCCTGCATTTAAGTTTTTCTCTGCTACAATTTCTTTAGAAACATAGCAAGTTAACATTGGTTTTCCTTCGTGAGCAGTTGCTAAAACTACAAATAAGTTGTTATAAGAACCACCTAATTCGTAAGCTAAATCTTTTGCACCTTCTGGGTTTAAATCTACTTGTTTTGCTAAGAATTGAACTCCGTTGATTTCTTGTAATTCTTTAGCCAAATCAGCTTTCATATTTTTAGCTTTATCTTTCAATAAAACTTCCAATTGTTTTTTCAATTGAGCATTTTCATCTTGTAATGCTTGAATCGCTTTTACAGGATCTGGCGCATTTTTAAGCACTTCTTTAATTTCTCCAAAAGAAATTGCTTGAGACTCAAAATATTCTTTTGCAGCTTCACTTGTGATAGCTTCAATTCTTCTAATTCCAGCAGCAACAGCTCCTTCAGAAACAATTTTAAAGTGCCAGATGTCAGATGTATTTGCAACGTGAGTTCCTCCGCATAATTCGACAGAATCTCCAAATTTAATGGTACGAACTAAATCACCATATTTTTCACCGAACAAAGCAATCGCTCCATCTTCAAGTGCCTGTTCTTTCGGAATCGCTCTTTTCTCTATTAATGGTAGACTCTCACGAATCCTTGCATTTACAAAGTTTTCAACCTCTAATAATTCCTCATCAGTAACTTTAGCAAAATGAGAAAAGTCAAAACGTAAAGAAGCATTTCTTACCATCGAACCTTTTTGCTCAATATGCGTTCCTAAAATCTTGCGTAAACCTTGGTGCAATAAATGCGTAGCCGAGTGGTTTGACGAAGTTTTAGCTCTTTGGTTTGCATCTACAACAGCATTAAAAGTTGCTGTAATATTTTCTGGCAACGATTGTGTTAAATGTATCGTTTGGTTGTTTTCTTTTTTAGTGTCGATGATATAAATGATATCTCCGTTTTGCGCTTCTAAATATCCTTTATCTCCAGTTTGTCCTCCACTTTCTCCATAAAATGGAGTAGCATTGAAAACTAATTGGAAAATTTCTCCATCCTTTGCACTTTCAACTCTACGGTACTTCGTAATCTTAACTTGTTGTGATAATCTGTCATAACCAACAAATTCCTGAATTTCATCTTCAACAATTACATTCCAGTCACCTGCAGTTACTTTAGAAGCTGCACGAGATCTTTCTTTTTGTAATTGTAATTGCTCTTGGAATCCTTTTTCGTCTAATTTCAATCCTTTTTCTGAAAGAATCAAAGCCGTTAAATCGATTGGGAAACCGTAAGTATCATACAATTCAAAAGCTTTTTTACCGTCGATTGTATCTCCTGCATTATTTAAGATTACAGCATCCAAAAGAATTAATCCCTGATCTAATGTTCTTAAGAAAGAGTTTTCTTCTTCACGAATAACATTCGAACAAAGTGCTTTCTGTGTTCTGATTTCTGGGAAAGAATCTCCCATTTGCTCGCTTAAAGTTTCAACTAATTTGAAAATAAATGGCTCTTTTGTTCCTAAGAAAGTAAATCCGTAACGAATAGCACGACGTAAAATTCTACGAATTACATATCCTGCACCCGTGTTAGAAGGCAATTGTCCATCAGCAATAGCAAATGCTACCGCACGAACGTGATCTGCAACTACACGAATAGCAATATTCATTTTATTTTGTTCTTCACTAATGTCTGTTACATCATTAGTTGTATATTTTGCTCCAGTAATGGTTTCGATTTCTCTAATTAAAGGCATGAAAACATCAGTATCATAGTTTGATGTTTTTCCTTGCAAAGCCATACACAAACGCTCAAATCCCATTCCAGTATCAACGTGCTGTGCAGGAAGTTTTTCCAATGAACCATCTGCTTTACGGTTGAATTCCATGAATACATTGTTCCAGATTTCAACAACTTGCGGATGATCGTTGTTCACTAAACTTTTTCCAGAAACTAAAGCTTTTTCTTCTGCAGAACGTAAATCAACGTGAATTTCAGAACAAGGTCCGCATGGCCCTTGGTCACCCATTTCCCAGAAATTATCTTTCTTATTTCCAAGAATAATTCTATCCTCGTCAATTAATATTTTCCAAATATCCCAAGCTTCTTGATCAAACGGAACGTTATCTTCTTTACTTCCTTCAAAAACAGAAACATAAAGATTTTCTTTTGGAATTTTGTACACTTCTGTCAATAATTCCCAAGCCCAGTTGATTGCTTCTTTTTTAAAGTAGTCACCAAAAGACCAGTTTCCTAACATTTCAAACATAGTGTGGTGGTAGGTATCAATACCCACCTCTTCAAGGTCATTATGTTTTCCTGAAACACGAAGACATTTTTGCGTATCGGCTATTCTTGGACTTTTTGGAGTTCCGTTTCCTAAGAAAAATTCTTTAAACTGGGCCATTCCCGAGTTGTTGAACATTAAGGTTGGATCGTCTTTAAGTACAATAGGAGCTGAAGGAACAATAGTATGACCTTTACTCTCAAAAAAATCTAAAAATTGTTTACGTACGTCTTGTGATTTCATATTTTAATTAGAAAATGTGTCTGTTTTAATGTGTCAATTTGAAAATTAGATAATTAGCTAATTTATTCATTTGATGATGCGTTAAGTTTTTTATAATGTAATTAAAAAACTTATAATTTAAACAATAAATTACCTACTTTGCGCATTATCTAATGATAAAATAGCCCCAATATCTAATCATTAATCCTTGTAAAAAAGTGTCGAACAACTGAAACATTTAGCAGTTTCGTTCGACTAACTCATTTTACAAGGTGCAAAAATAGCGTATTTTAAAATATGGCGAAAGTAAAATATTATTACGACTCAGAAAATCTGGCTTATACGAAAATAAAAACCAGAAAAAGAATAAAAATTGGTTACGCATTCCTGTTTTTATTGGCTTCAGCACTATTTGGATTTTTAGTTTTTGTACTTTTAATAAACACGCCTTATTTCGAAACCCCAAAAGATCGTTTACAGGCACGTGAAATTGAAAATTTAAAACTGCAATATTCCATTTTAAATAAAAAACTGGACGAAATCGACGCTGCCGCAGATGCATTAGAAGAACGTGACAATAATATTTACCGTGTATATTTTAACAAAGCTGAAATTCCAGATTCGATTCGGAAAGCTGGTTTTAGAAGTTCTGACAGATACAAAGCGCTAGAAGGATATAATAATTCTCAATTGGTTTTAAATGCAACCAAAAGAGTCGACAAACTATCGAAGCAGTTGGCCATTCAGTCTAAATCTTTAGATGATATTTTAAAATTAGCTGGAGCTAAAGAAAATTTATTGTTAGCGATTCCTGCCATTCAGCCAGTTCGAAATGAAAATTTAAAACGTGTCGCGTCAGGTTTTGGATACCGAATTGACCCTTTCACGAAAGTGAGAAAAATGCATAACGGAATGGATTTTACCGCCAATACTGGAGCTCCCATTTATGCAACAGGTGACGGTGTTGTAGAAAGAGCTGACAATACAGCTTCGGGATACGGAAACCACATCGTGATCAGGCACGGTTTTGGATATGAAAGTTTATATGCGCATTTAAGTAAATACAACTGCCGTCCGGGGCAAAGAGTGAAACGAGGCGATGTGATTGGTTTCGTTGGAAGTACGGGTAGATCTGAAGGTCCGCATTGTCATTATGAAGTGCATAAAGACGGAAAAGTCGTAAATCCGCTGAATTTCTATTACGGAAATATTTCGGCTGTAGAATATGTGGCGATTTCGCAAATGGCAAACCAAGAAAACCAATCATTAGATTAATATCACGAAAAAATAGTATTTTTGAAATAAAATAGAAAAAAACAAATCATGCATATTGAACTTTCTAAAGACAAGAGATATTACAGTATTGGCGAAGTTGCCAAAGCTTTTAATGTCAATGCCTCTTTGATACGATTTTGGGACAGCGAATTTGACATTCTAAAACCTAAAAAAAATGCAAAGGGAAATAGAATGTTCACTCCAGAAGATGTTACCAACCTTCAATTAATCTATCATTTAGTAAAAGAAAGAGGTTTTACGCTTGAAGGTGCCAAAATACACTTAAAAGAGGGTCAGAAGAAAACGTTAGATAAATTCGAAATAATACGTAAATTAGAGTCGATAAAAACGCAACTGAACGACATCAAAAACGAATTGTAATTAAAAATAGAAATAAACTTAAATCAAAACAAATATGAAAAAGTGGTTAATCCCTGTAGGAATTATTGTAGCACTTATTGCTATTATCGCATTTTGGTCGATTGGTATTAAAAATACTGCTTTGCAACACAGTCAGGCTGTTAATAAAGAATGGGGAAATGTTCAAACGGCTTACCAAAGACGTAATGATCTTATCGGGAATTTAGTAAACACTGTAAAAGGTGCTGCTGACTTTGAAAAAGGAACTTTGACAGCAGTAATTGAAGCTCGTGCCAAAGCTACATCGGTAACTATCGATCCTAGCAATGTTACACCAGAACAATTAGCAGCATTTAACCAAGCTCAAAGTGGCGTAAGTTCATCATTATCAAGATTATTGGTATCTGTTGAGCAGTATCCAACTTTAAAAGCAAACGAGAATTTCTTAAAATTACAAGACGAATTAGCAAGTACTGAAAACCAAATTTTAACTGCTAGAACTCGTTTTAATGAAGCTGTACAAGTTTACAACGGATACGTTTTAAAGATTCCAAACAACTGGTTCTTGAGCGAATACAAAGAAAAACCATACTTTGAAGCCTCTACTGGAGCTGATAAACCTGTTGAAGTAAAATTCTAAAATCTACAATCTAAACTCTAAAATCATTTTCATGTCAAAAGTAGAAGATTTTTTAACCAAAGAAGAAGAGCATGAAATTGTTGAAGCAATTCGCGTGGCCGAAAACAATACTTCTGGCGAAATTAGAGTACATATAGAAAAAACAACTTCTAAAGTCCATTTTGATCGGGCTTTAGAAGTTTTTCATGAATTACGAATGGATGAAACCAGATTGAAAAATGGAGTATTACTCTATTTTGCAGTTGAAGATAAAAACTTTGTGATTTGTGGAGACAAAGGAATTAATGATGTCGTAGCTAACGATTTTTGGGATTGTACCAAAGACATTATGGTGAATCATTTTAAATCCGGCAATTTTAAACAAGGAATTGTTGACGGTATTTTGAATGCCGGAGAACAGCTCAAAAAATATTTTCCGTCTCAGGAAGATGATGTAAACGAACTATCTAACGAAATCTCAAAAGGATAAATAATGAAAAATTCCAAAATTAAAATCCCAAATTCCAATAGAATTTTTCAGATTACTTTTTCGTTTATCGCATTATTTATCAGCAATGCTATTTTTGCGCAATTTGAGATTCCACCCAAACCAAGTTTCCAGACTTCTGTTTACGATTACGCTAACATTTTAAGTTCTACAGAAAAGGCACAATTAGAAGAAAAACTAATTCGTTACTCTGATTCAACTACTACTCAAATCGTAGTAATTACAATTGAGAGTTTAAAAGGAGAAGATGTAAGCCAATTAGCAACTAAATGGGGGCAAACATGGGGAATTGGAGGAACTAAAGAAGATGATAATGGAGTGGTCATTCTTTTAGCTAAAAATGAAAAAAAAATTGCCATCAATCCTGGATACGGTCTGGAAGATCGTTTAACGGCAGGTATTGGCGGAACAATCATCAGAAATATTATTATACCTGAGTTTAAAGCAGGTAGTTTTTACAACGGCCTTGATAAAGGAACTGATGCTATTATTGATGTTTTTAAAGGAAAATACAAAGGCGAACGCAAACAAGCAAAAGGACAAGATTTTCCTATTCTGCCTTTTATTGTAATTGTTGTAATTGTTTTAATCTTACTCGCTCGAAATAAAAGAGGCGGAGGAGGAAATTCTGGCAACAATGGCGGCGGAGGCCCTAGCCTGCTCGATGTTATTATTCTGAGTAATCTTGGAAGAAGTGGCGGAGGAGGCGGATTTGGAGGCTTCGGCGGCGGATCATCTGGCGGTGGTTTTGGCGGAGGCGGTGGCTTCGGAGGCGGATTTGGCGGTGGAGGTTTCTCTGGCGGTGGATCTAGCGGAGGCTGGTAATTTATTCTGGTTCTAATTTTCCTCGTTTCAGGTTTCAAGTTTAGGTTTCAATCTTAAAAAATCATACATTTACATTTTACAATTTATTAATAGATGTTATCACATAAAGCAAAATACGCCCTTAAGGCCTTACTTTATTTAGCAGAACAAGACGAAAATCACATTTCTAGAACTGTAGAAATCGCTGATGGCGCTAACATTCCTAAAAAGTTTTTAGAGCAGATTTTATTAGATCTAAAACGCGGCCGTTTTGTAAGCAGTAAGCAGGGAAAATTTGGCGGATACTATCTAATTAAATCCAAAAATGATATCACTTTGGCAGAAATTCACCGATTATTTGACGGTGCAATTGCCCTTTTGCCATGCGCTTCTTTAAATTTTTACGAGCCTTGCTCTGATTGTAAAACCGAGTCTGAATGCAGTCTTCGTCACGGTTTAATGCTAATTAGAGATAAAACTTTGAAGGCTATGGAAGGCATCACAATCGCCTCATTGGTAAAAAAATAAAAAAATATTTTCTAAAGTCTAGTAAATCGATAGAATTAATTATATATATTTGCCAAAAATAATTAACTAATCATTTACAAAATTTTAACTCATGAAAGTACATTCTAGTAAATCAGGTGGACAAAATCTTTTGCAAAAAAAACATAATTATAATTTCACAACTGTGAATACTGCTTCATCTATGCTGTGTATGTGTTGGTAAAAAAAATTTAATTTTAAATTCTACTAATCATATATACTTAATATAAAAAATGAAGACATCTATAAAAAATATACTTACACTACTTGCAGTTTTAACATTCTCAATCTCATTCGCACAAAAAATTGACGGGGTTGTTACAACAGATCAAAATATTCCTTTAGAAGCAGCCAATGTGGTAATTAAAGGAACCACTTTTAGCGCGATTACAGATTCTGAGGGAAGATTTTCGATAGAATCACAAGGAAAATTACCACTTACAATCCTCGTTCAATACATTGGTTATAATACTGCTGAGCTTGAAATTACAGCTATCCCTGCTTCACCATTATTGGTGACTTTACGCGAAGAAAACAAACTTGTTGAGGTTGTAGTTTCTTCAAGAAGAAGAATTGAAAAAGTACAAGACGTACCTATTGCCGTTTCTGTAGTTACAGGAAAACAAGCAGAAGCAGCAGGAGCTTTCAACGTAAACCGTATTAAAGAATTGGTTCCTTCTGTACAATTATATTCTTCTAATCCAAGAAATACTGGAATCAACATTAGAAGTTTAGGTTCACCATTCGGACTTACCAACGATGGTATCGATCCTGGAGTTGGTTTCTACGTAGACGGTGTTTATTATGCTCGTCCTGCAGCAACTACTTTAGATTTTATCGATGTAGAACAAATCGAGGTATTACGTGGTCCACAAGGTTCTTTATTCGGAAAAAACACAACTTCTGGAGCTTTTAATATTACATCTCGCAAACCAAGTTTTACAACTGGTGCCGATTTTGAATTGAGTTACGGAAATTATGCCTTTTTACAAGCTAAAGCTTCTATCACTGGAGCATTAGGAAAAAAAGTCGCTGGTCGTTTATCTTTCTCAGGTACACAACGTGATGGTTTAATTGATAACATTGCGACAGGAAGACCAACCAATACTTTGAACAATCAAGGTTTTAGAGGACAATTATTATGGACTCCTACTGAAAATACAAACATTACTTTTGCAGGAGATTTAACAACACAGCGTCCTGACGGATATGCGCAGGTTGTTGCTGGTGTTGCCCCTACTCAAAGGGCTGCATACCGTCAGTTTGATGCTATTATTAAAGATTTAAATTATCAATTGCCAAGTTTAAATGCTTTTGACCGTAAAATAGATCACGATACACCTTGGCGTTCTGGACAAGATTTAGGAGGTGTTTCTTTAAACATTGATACAAAAATTGGAGGCGGAACTCTAACTTCTACAACTGCATGGCGTTTCTGGAACTGGGATCCGTCAAACGATAGAGATTTTACAGGATTACAAGTTTTAGCTAAATCTCAAAACCCAACAAGACAAACTCAGATTACACAAGAAGTTCGTTATGCTGGACAATTAACTTCAAAAATTAGTGGTGTTGCAGGAGTATTCTTTATCGATCAGACCTCTCAGACAGATGGTACAGAAGAATCAGGAAATGCACAATGGAGATTCTCTCAAAGTACAACTAGTCCATTATGGAAAACTCCAGGTCTTTTTGAAGGATACGGAATTAAAACTGACGCAAGAATTAGAGCTTCTAGTGCTGCAGTATTCGCACAGCTTGATTGGGCTGTTACAGAGAAATTCCACATTTTACCTGGTTTGAGATATAATTTTGATAAAAAAGATGCAAGTTATTCTCGTAAAACTTATGGAGGACTTCAAACTACAGATCCTGCCTTATTGGCTTTGAAAAAATCGGTTTACTCTGATCAGGCATTTGACTCAGATACTGACAATACAGACTTTTCTGGAAACTTAACGCTTACTTATAAAGCATCAGACAAAATCAATGCTTATGCAACTTATGCAAAAAGTTACAAGCCAGTTGGAGTTAACGTAGCAGGTCTTCCAACAAACGCAGCAGGACAGCCAATGACAGACCTTGCAGTGGTTAAGCCAGAAAAGGTAAATCATTATGAAATTGGAGTAAAAACATCTCCGTTTAAAAACTCAATTTTCAATTTAACGTTCTTTAATACTGATATCAAAGATTTCCAAACTAACGTTCAGGCAGCTGAATTGGGTGTAAACCGTGGATATCTTGCCAATGCAGATAAAGTACGTGTAAGAGGTGCAGAATTGGATGCAAGTTTTGTTATCAATTCGCATGTAACAATTAATGGAGCGGCAACTTATACAGATGGTAAATATGTGAAGTTTACTAATGCGCCACTTCCGTTAGAAGAAACTGGAGCGCCAGTTGCCTTCAAAGATGTTTCTGGAACTGAATTGCCAGGAGCTTCAAGATGGGCAGGTTCTCTTGGAGGTGAACTTTCGGATAAAGCAAAATTCTTTGGTAATGCTGGAAAAATTTTCTTCGCCGCTGACGGATATGCTCGTTCTGAATTTTCTTCAAGTCCTTCGGCTTCAAAATATTTAGTCGTACAAGGTTATGCAATCTTTAATGCTCGTTTAGGTTTCCGTGCTTCGCAAGGTTTATCTATTCAGATTTGGGGAAGAAACCTTTTCAATAAAGATTACTACGAGCAATTATTGCCTGCAGGTGGTAACTCAGGTCAATATGCTGGAGTTCTTGGTGATCAAAGAACTTACGGAGTTACATTCAAGTATTCACTGTAAGATGGTTAGTTAGTTTTAGTATTAAAAAGGGATACATTTTAAAATGTGTCCCTTTTTTTTATTTCACAAAATAACTTTCAAATCAAATTTTAAAATAGACGGAAATAAGATCATTTGTATAAATTCGCAGCCTGAATTTATAGTTTTTGAACAGATCTTTTAGATTACTTTTTACCATAATCTTTCTTTGCCAGCTAATTACTGGGCAAAATCAAAGAAATATCGACCAGCAGACTTTGACCTGGATTCGATACTATAATATTTTTCCGTTATCCGAAAAATGGGCTATTCATTCTGAATTTGATAATCGAAGCTTTGTAAACCCTGTTCACGAAAATCTTTTCGTTATACGGTCTCAAGCTCGTTACAGAGCGACTAATATGATGGATTTTGGTGCTGGATTTGCTTTTTTTAGCGTCAATACTCAAAACCCAAACCTTGACCCTGATTATTCTGTTCCCGAATATCGTGCACAGCAAGATCTTACTTTAATTAATGATATTGCCAAAATAACTTTTCATAATCGCTTTCAGCTCGAAGAACGATTCATTCAAAAAGCAGATAAAAATGGACTTTTAGACGAATTCTCATTTGCTTACCGATTTAGATACCGATTACAATCTATGTTTACCCTTTGGGAAAAAGAAGGAAGAAGCATAAAAGGAACTATTTCTGACGAAGTGTTATTCAATTTCGGAAAAGATAATCGTAGAAATACTTTCGATCAAAACCGTTTTTACGTTGCTTTACGTTATCATTTCAATCCAAATCTTGGTTTGGAGCTGGGTTATTTAAAGAACTTTCAAAGACGCGCCAGCGGTGTAGATTTTTACGATCGTGATATTATCCGATTCACGGTTTACCATAGAATTAATCGGAAATTTTAGATTTTAGATTTTAGATTTTAGATTTTAGATTTTAGATTTTAGATTTTAGATTTTAGATTTTAGATTTTAGATTTTAGATTTTAGATTTTCTAATAAAAAAACCGAAAATCAAAAATTTGATTTTCGGTTTTTTTAATCTTTGAGCCTTAGAACCTTAGCTTCTCAGTACTTCAGAACCTAAAAAAAACTCACGATCCTCTCTGTTTTCTTCCTTTTTTGCTTTCAGCAAAGTTTCCAATTTTATAGGCTAGAGAAAACATTACGTAGCGTTTTAAAACTGTATTTTCTTCATCTCGAATTGAGGTTGGCGAAATGGTTCTTGTGGCACTTTGGTTTTGATTTAAAACATCATACACTTTCACTTTTGCATATAATTTTTTATCCAAAAATCCGTAAGAAAGACTCGTATTCCAAAGGAAGAAATCTTTTTTGAAATCGTCTGAGATATTAGAATTATAAGTATATCCAAAATCATTTCCGAAAATTAAATTAGCAGGCCAATAGGATGTTGTCTGCAAATTAATTCTATGAATTACGTTTGAAGTCGCATCTCTAGAATAGTTTTCATATCGTGTTTCGTTGTACGATAAACTATAAGATGGCGCGATTGAAAGCACTTCTCCATAATCATAAGAAGCATAAACACTTGGCGTAATTACAACCGATTTTGCATTGTACATAATAGCATTTGTAAATCCTTTATCAAAATTATAATTACCGCTTAAACGCAAGCCATATCTTAAAGTATGAGCATCTTTTTTAACCTGCTGATTCCAGTTTCCTCCAACAGAAGCCGAATACGTTCCCGAAATATTTACATAAGTTGTATTTCTTTTTCCGCTATCATCATAAATAGAAGTTGAAACTATATCATTATTGTAGTAATCTCCTTTAAGGAACAGGCTATAGCCAGAACGTGTTCTAAAGTCAAAGTTTTTAAAATCGATTCCTGCCGTATTTTTCTCAATCGGATTTAAATTTGGATTACCAATTACACTATTCAACGGATTATTTAAATCTGCAACTGGCATTAATTGTGTTGCCGACGGAAGCGCATTAGAATAATCGTATTTAAAAGTTAAATTTTTAGAACGATTAAATTTATATCGAAGTTGTGCCGTTCCGTACGGAAGCATGTATCTTTTATTCAAATCGGTTGTTTGATTTAAATAAAAAGAATGATTATCAAACTCTACAATTGATGTTCTAGAATTGATATTAAGCGTGTATTTACTTTTCTGCCAACTGATACCAACTTTTGGTGTAATCGAATTTTGTTTGGATGTGGTATAATTTGTTAAGGACAAATTTAAATCTGAATAGTCTTGTGAAGCATCATCAAAATTAAATGTCTTTTGATCGTTCATCGAACTTTGCCAGTCAAAATCGGTACCAAAACGAACGCGAAGCGAATCTGTAATTGGCTCTGTATATTCTAAATCTAGTGAATAAGCATCGCTTTTTGAAGTATTTTTTGCGTTCTGATTTCTTTCGTCGCTCGGTTTATTATCCTGATAGAAAATCGTCTCAGAAATATTGATACCGTTCGAATCATTTTTAGTGTTATTGTTATTAAAAACTACACTTAAATTTCGCGACTTTTTTTCAAACGTTTTGTTGAAATTAATGCTGTTGGCAAAACTTGTATTTGAACTTTCGGCATGCGATGTTGCCGTACTTTCGTTCAACGCATCGCCATTTTCATTTTCAGAGAAAGTCGAAGAAGACGAATTACTATTTGATTCCGATAAATTCAATTTAGGAGCAAAAACAATCTGCATCGTAGGATTGATTTTGTATTCTAATTCAAAATTGGCCTTGTTTCCTGTATTTTCATTTCTAGTTTTAGAATCGGCTTCTGTCAAGATATTTCCCGTTGGCAAAAAACTAAGCTGGTTGGATTTGCTGTCATTTTTAGTCACCGCATTTGTAAAGTTATAACTGCTCATAAACTCCAAATCTTTTGTCCAATCGTCAGAATAATTAATCCCAGCCAAAGTCGACTGTGTAATCCCTTTTCCTCCACTGCTCGCACCTTGACTGCCTCCTTTTGCATTTCTTCCTCCTCCCATATTATCAAACACCTCATCCATAGAGAATCCGGTTGAGTTGATATTATTTGAAGATGCTAAAACACTAATTTTTTGTTTGTTCTTAAAGAAATTCATCATCAAACTACTTTCATAGCGTTCGTCTGAACCATATCCTCCAAGTACTTTACCAAAATACCCTTTGTTTTTCTTTTCGTCGATTGTAATATTTATACTCGAATAATCTGAAGTAGATTCTTGTTTAGAAAGTTCTTCTTTTTTGGTTTTAAAATCAGAAACCTGAACTTTTTTAATAATATCTGCCGGAAGGTTTTTAATCGCAATAGCTCCATCTTTATCAAAAAATGCTTTTCCGTTCACTAAAACTTGATTGACTTCTCGTCCATTTACGGTAATTTTTCCTGTATTGTCAACATCAAATCCTGGCAACTGTTTCAATAAAGTTTCCACATTTGCATCTGGACGCACTTTATAAGATCCGGCGTTAAATTCTAATGTATCTTTTTTGATGGTAATCGGCGGTGCTTCGCTTTTTATGATTACCTCATTTAAGACATTTGCATTTTCAAGCATGTACAATTTACCAAAATCTTTACTTTCTGTAAGTCCTTTTTGTTCTTCGTAATACGCTTGGTATCCCGTATAATTTACTTTCAGAAAAACGGGCTTATCATACTTTTTAGTATTGATAATGAAATTTCCGTTTTTATCGGTCGTAGCATATTCAATAATGGTTGAATCTTTTACCGCTGTAAAATAAACGGTGGCGAGTTCTAGCGGAAGTTGCGAGTTAATATCGACTACAGTTCCTTTAATAACAATATTGTTCTGGGCATTTGCCGAATATACAAAGGCTAAAAACAATAGTAATGAATAAATTCTGGTCATAAAATTAGGTTAGTTAGATCAGTAAGACTTTAAAAAACGCAAAAGGTTTAATTGTATTTTTTACATTTATCCAAATATAATGCCAATAAAAAATTGATCTTTTAATTATCTAGACACCAAACATAAAAAAATCCCCTAATTCAAGGGGATTCTTTTTTTATTTTTCTCTAATATAAATATCTATCGGAACTCCTGCAAAATCCCATTTTTCTCTAATTTTATTTTCGAGATATCTTTTATATGGTTCTTTAACATATTGTGGCATATTGGCAAAAAATACAAACTGAGGTGTTTGTGTTGGCAATTGCATACAATATTTAATCTTTACATATTTTCCTTTTGTTGCTGGCGGCGGATAAGCCTCAATCACTTTTAACATGTACTCGTTGAATTTTGAAGTTGCAATTCTTTGTTTTCTATTTTCGAAAACTTGAACTGTTGCTTCTAATGCTTTTAATAAACGCTGTTTTGTTAAAGCAGAAACGAATAAAATTGGCACATCTGTAAAAGGCATCAATTCTTTTTTGATTTTCTCTTCGTAATCACGAGTAGACATCGTATCTTTTTCTACCAAGTCCCATTTGTTCACCAAGATTACAACCCCTTTACGGTTTTTCTCTGCCAACCAGAAAATACTCTGATCTTGACCTTCAAATCCGCGAGTTGCATCGATAACTAAAATACAGATATCTGCATGCTCAATCGCACGCACAGAACGCATTACAGAATAAAACTCTAAATCTTCTTTTACTTTTGCTTTACGACGAATACCGGCAGTATCAACCAAGTTAAACTCGAAACCAAAACGGTCAAATTTAGTATCAATTGCATCACGAGTTGTTCCAGCAATATCGGTAACAATATAACGATCTTTACCAATCAAGGCGTTTATAAAACTAGATTTTCCTGCATTTGGACGTCCTACAACTGCGAAACGTGGCAATTCAACTTCTGGCGTTTCTGGTTCAGGTTTTTCTGGGAAAGCATCAATTAAAGCATCCAATAAATCTCCTGTTCCACTTCCAGAAATACTTGCGAATGTATAATATTCACCTAAACCAAGATTGTAAAACTCTACCGCGTCTTTTTCACGCATTGCGTTATCAACCTTATTTACAGCCAATAAAACTGGTTTTGTTACTTTACGAAGTAATTTTGCAACAGTTTCATCCATTGGCGTAATTCCTTCTTCAACATCAACCACAAAAATAATAACATCGGCTTCGTCGATAGCAAGTTCTACCTGCTTACGGATTTCACCTTCAAATACGTCATCGCTTCCGCGAACGTATCCACCTGTATCTATGACAGAAAACTCTTTTCCGTTCCACTCGCTTTTACCATAGTTTCTATCGCGGGTAACCCCAGATACTGAATCTACAATAGCTTCTCTTCTTTGTATCAGCCTATTAAAAAGGGTCGATTTCCCTACATTAGGTCTTCCTACTATCGCAACAATGTTATTACTCATTTTTTTGAATTTTAGACTTTAGACTTTAGATTTCAGATTCTTAGCTTCCTAAAAACCTAATCACTTGTAATCCAAAATGCCTTATTTAAATTTTTTGCAAAGGTAGTTAAAAAAAGTTGCTGAGACGCTAAGATTCTAAGTACCTAAGTTTTTTAATTATTTTGTTTCAAATTTCAAGTTTCAGGTTTCAAGTTTTACGTCTGCCATAAAACTTGAAACCCGAAACTTGAAACAATTAAAAGCTTTATTGATTGTAACCAAATCGTTTTAGCATATTGGCGTTACTTCTCCAGTTTTTATTCACTTTTACGACTAGTTCAATGTGAATTTGTTTTCCGAAGAATTTCTCTAAATCGGCACGAGCATCGGTTCCAACTTTCTTTAAAGCGGCACCTTTATGTCCGATAATAATTCCTTTTTGAGTTTCACGTTCTACCATAATAATCGAACGGATTCTGATGATTTTTTCATCTTCAAAAAATTCTTCTGTTACGATTTCAACCGCGTATGGAATCTCTTTGCTATAATTCAATAAGATTTTTTCACGAATAGTTTCGTTAACAAAGAAACGTTCTGGCTTGTCTGTCAACTGATCTTTCGGATAATAAGCTGGAGATTCTGGCAATAATTCGATAATTCTTCCGAAAACTTCTGGAACATTAAAATTCTGTAAAGCCGAAATCGGGAAAATTTCTGCATTTGGTACTTTTTCTTTCCAAAAAGAAACCTGCTCTTCTAATTGTTCCTGATTAGAATTATCTATTTTATTTAAAAGTAATAAAACGGGAATTTTGGCATGAATGATTTTATTAAAGAAAGCTTCGTCTTTTAGATCTTGCTCGCCTATTTCGACCATATAGATTAAAATGTCTGCATCTTCAAAAGCCGATTTTACGAAGTTCATCATCGATTCCTGCATTTCGTATGCTGGTTTGATGATTCCAGGAGTATCAGACAAAACTAACTGAAAGTCTTCTCCGTTTACGATTCCTAGAATTCTATGACGTGTAGTTTGTGCTTTTGATGTAATGATCGACAATCGTTCTCCAACGAAAGCGTTCATCAATGTTGATTTTCCAACATTTGGATTTCCGATAATATTTACGAAACCTGCTTTATGTGACATTTTTTGCTTTATTTATTTTGCAAAGGTAGTCATATCAACTCAATACAGAAAATAAAACATTTTTTAAAGTTTTCGTTGGATTTCTCAAAAATCGACGTATCTTTGCACCCGAAACATCGCGGGATAGAGCAGTAGGCAGCTCGTCGGGCTCATAACCCGAAGGTCACAGGTTCGAGTCCTGTTCCCGCTACTAAGTAAAACACCACTTGAAAAAGATGGTGTTTTTTTTATTCAAAATTTTAACAGCTCGGCGGACTCATATCCGCCACGGCGGACACAGGTTCGAGTCCTGTTCCCGCTACTAAGACAAAAGCTTCAGAGAAATCTGAAGCTTTTTTGTTTTTTATCTATTTTCATTTCATTCACTAGCAAAACATCCTCACCTTCAATGATTACTGATTACTCGAAGTCGGCGCTACATTCTTTCTGTGAATTTACATCTTGGATACGATTTGCATCCAAAAAAACTTCCGAATTGTCCTCTTCTTTCAACCAAATTATTGCCACATAGTGGACATTTGTTTTCTTTAATTTTTTTTTCTCGGTTTCTAATTCTTCTTTTAATATAATTAATATGTTCCCGTTTATTGAACGAATCAATGATATTAGAAGCATTAATTCTTTCAAAAATACTATTCTTTTCGTCTTTTGAGAGATTTATAGTAGAGTATTTTTTAATTGTTCTTATAAGACGATACACATTAATAACATCTACACTTGTATCAATCTTTATTTCTGCTTTTGTCGAAAAAACAATAACAGATACATATTCAAGACCGCTATATTCGTTTAAACAACTTTTCAAAGCTCGTATATGTCCCGCATTTTGAAAAATTGGATTGTAAAATTTCGTTTTGTACTTATATAATACTTGAGTCCAGTACTCCGAGTTTTCATGTCCAACAATCCATCCTTTGTAATTTTTGGTTTCAATAACAAATATTCCAAAACTAGAAATCACCACATGATCGATTTGAGCAGTTACTTCCCCTCTTTTTAAAACTATATTATTAATTACTTTATAATCTGACTTATTTAAAAAATATAATACTGAAGAAACTGTTTTCTCTCCAACTATTCCTTTAATTTTTGTTTTGAAAAAACCAAAAATTAAAATCAGTAAAAAGACTGCAATTAGTAAAATTAGTTCCATAAACTCTTAGTCTCTTAAATTTCAACTAAATATAAAGAAATACTACTAACTAACAATTTTATAATAATCTTTAATAATTAGGTTAGATAATTGAATGCTTCCCACTACAACGACAAAAAGCTTCAGATTTCTCTGAAGCTTTTTGTCGTTTTTTGTGGACCACTTTGAAATGACTTTGCGTTCACGAACGGCACGCTCACACCAGCAAGGAGACAGTTTTCATTTCATACGTTTTGCTTCTATCTTTTTTCCATTCTGTAATAAAAACAAATTTGAAATTTCTCCTTTTTCGTTCTTTTCAAACTGAATTTGTGCATCTACTACTTTGTAGAAAAAGAACATTTCACTTTCTACAAATATTCGGAACGCATCTTGTCCAGTCAATTGTGAAAATAGCTGGTCTTTATCTAATGAAATTTTGATTTCATACTCATTTTCAACTGCATAAGTCCCAACAAACTTTTGAAGTTCTTCAGGAGTAATACTAATTTCTTTTCTGATTTTTTGCACAGGCAATGGTTTATTATATAGAATACTTCTAATTGCCTTAGAAGGAATTGAAACGTTGCTGTGATTTTGAAGTATTATTATTGTTTTATCATTTGTAATATGTCTATCAATAAAAGTCACATAGCCTGGCCACCCCCCATCATGGTTTGCAATTTTTCCAAAATCAGCATTTTCTTCAATTCCCCAACCAAAACCATAATTCCTTTTAGCTCCGTCTTTCAAAGTTGCTAATTCAAAAACTGCTTTCATATCCTCTTTTGTGAGTAATTTATTGGTATATAATGCTCTATCCCAAATCAATAAATCGTTTACAGTTGAATTAACTCCTCCATCTCCAACAACACCATCAAGCCAAATAACAATTTTAGTTTCTTCCAATTCGTCTGGTAAAACATATTTTTTCAAACTATCTGAGTAAACATAACCAAAAGCATAATTGTCAATTTTCTTTGGCGATAATCTACGATTGTACGCAAAGGTATTTTTCATTTTCAACGGTTGGAAAATAGCCTTGTTTAGATAGTCAGCGTATGTCATACCCGATGCTTTCTCAATTATTGATGCCAATAGTGCATAGCCCGTATTGCTATATTCCCATTTAGTATTTGGCTCAAATAGTATTTTTGGTTGATGTTTACTAAATATATTAATTATGTCTTTGTTAGTGGCAATTTTAGATTTGTCAAATAAACTATCCATAAGCTGCATGTAGTCTGGCAGACCTCCGGTATGATTCAATAAGTTTTTTACCGTTACTCCTTTATAAAAAGAAAGTTCGGGTAAGTATTTTGTGATGTCATCGTCCAAATTCAACTTCCCTTTTTCTTTAAGTATCATTATCCCCATAGCTGTAAACTGCTTTGAACAAGATGCCAATTCAAAAATCGAATTTTCGTTCAATTTTTCTTTTGTTGTTTCATTTGCAAGTCCAAAACTATGGCTATAAATAACTTTCCCTTTTTCTGCAATTAGAACATTTCCATTGATTTTCTCTTTTGAATAAAGAGAATTGAGTAAACTGTCGATTTTTTGAATTCGATCTTGTCCAAATGTAAGATGTGCAACTAAAAGAAGTCCGATTGTAATTGTTAATTTCATTTTTTTATTTCTGGTTAATTAATGCAGGTAAGATGGCTCGCAAAATTGCCACCAACTTATTTATATGTGTGACAAAACCATAAAAAGCCATCCAAATTTGGGTAGCTATATGTGATAAATCTCATACATTATTTATCTTTCAAATATATAATTTTTCGAATACAAACTTTAGATAAACAATCGAAATTCACATTAATGTTAACACGAAAAGTATTCAAAAAATAAAAATGCCTTTTTAATGTTTACGAAATAAAAATCCTATTTTTGGAAACAAAGAAAGAATGACATTTCTACCCAATTCACGTTAGAAAAGTCGAAAATCTTCAAACTTTTAACAAATTAACCAGAGAATTAAACCATACCTTACGACAATGAAATATTTAACCGCTATTTTATTTTTCACATTATTTGCCTGTAACAGTGTTCATAAAACTAATAAACAAATTGTTGAAAATGCGATTACAAATAACGCGGCTAAGTTATTAGAGGACAAAAGATTTCATTCTGTTTCCATTACAGTGTTTAAAGATGGAGAAGCCACAATAAAACATTTTGGTGAATTAACGATCGGAGAAGGAAACAAACCAAACGATTCTACACTTTACGAATTGGCTTCGGTAACTAAAACTTTTACAGGTTATGTAACTGCTAAAGCTATACTTGATAAAAAAATAAATTTAGAGGATGATATTAGAATTTATCTTGATGAACCTTATCCTAATTTAGAATTTAAAGGCGAACCTATAAAAATCAAACACCTTATTACACATACAAGTGGTTTTCCTAATTTCCCTATAAAAAGCGAAAATAAAAAGGCTTTTTTTGAAGGACTAAAACTAATCAAAATTGAAACGATACCTGGAGAAGTATATTCTTATTCCAACACGGCTCCAGAATTGACAGCACATATACTTGAAAAAGTGTATCAAAAGCCTTATGAGGAATTGGTAACTGAATTTATTCTGAAACCAAATAAAATGAACCAAACCAAGTTTACATTAACCGAAAATGATAAAACAAGGTTGGTAAAAGGCTATAATGATAAAAACGAATTAATGCCTAACTTCAACAGAACTTTATGGGGCGGAATTTCGGGATTGCATTCTACGCCTACGGATTTAGTGAAATATATGAAATTGCAACTAGACAAGTCAAATCCTATTGTAAATGAATCGCATAGAAAATTATACAAAGAAGGTTCTGATTTTTGGGAAGGCTATCATTGGTACATCATAGAAAATGAAAAGGAGTTAATTTATAGACATCACGGAGGCATATACGGAATGCAGAATTGGTTTGTAATTTATCCTAAACAAAACATAGGAATATCTATAATTACAAATACCAGCTTTAATGAAACAGGAGAAATTTTAGAAAATGTAGTCAATAAATTGTATGATGATATAAATAAATAGATAGATATAAAAATCAAGTCCATTCTTCGGATTTACCAAATCATCCAATTATAAAGCTATTTTCCATTAAGGATATTACCTAAAAGTATTGCAATAACTGTTGCCCGTAATCTTATTTGTCTTTTGCGATTCTAAATCCAAATCCATCGTTTCGTGTGTCTTTTGGAGATTGGTATCTCACTTCCGGCATATGAATTCCGTATTCTAATGGTTTTCCATCTGCACTTTGGGTTTCGTAAAACCAACTTACACCTTTCGAGATTTTATATGATCCTTCTCCTTCAGGTGGTCCTTGAGGATTTTGTTTGCTTACTAAGCTATCCTTTTCAGGATTATACCAATCAGAAACCCATTCCCCGACATTACCAGTCATATCATAAATTCCTAGTTCATTCGGTTTAAGAAGTCCCACTTTATGAAAAATACTATCTGAGTTTTCTTTTACCCAACCAATCTCAATTGGATTATTACTGCCGCTATATTTGTAGTTTTTAGTTTTCTTTCCACCTTTAGCAGCATACTCCCACTCTGCTTCTGTTGGTAATCTTCCTCCTGCCCATTTTGCATAATCATTTGCTTCATCCCAAGTGGCAAGCATCGGATTTTCGTCTATCCATTTATAATATACTTTTACGCCATGTGCATTTTCTATAGGTGCGTCTGGCATTTTTCTTCCAGTATTTTTACAAAACTCCCTAAACTGTTTAACCTTTATTTCATATTTACTTATATAAAAATTATCTAGTTCAACCATTCGGTGCGGACTCGTAAAACCATTTATGGTGTCTCCTTTGGGGCTAATGACCATTTGGTTTTTGCCTTGTTCAAAAGTGCCACCCTCTACGAAAATCCAGTCAACATTGTCTTCTTTACAGGAAGTAAATACCAAAAGTCCAAGAAAGATTATAAGTAATTGTGTTTTCATATTATTTGCTTAAAATTACTGTCATTAAATCTGACAACTACACAAATCTATCCAAATTTGTATAATACTACGAACTTTAAAGAAACAAAATTCCTTGCGACAAAGACAAAATCTCTTAAAAAAATCCTAAACTTTTTTGCCTTTTCCTAATAAAAATTTTCCAATAAACCTCCATGTCGCCCTAGACCAAAATATCTTATAATTCTTTCATAATTTTAGTTAATCATTTCTTAATCTGCTAAGAAAACAATTTGCATTACTATAAATTCGTCGTGTCATTTAATATGAAATTAGCTATATTTTAAAAAATAGCATCATTCAAATTACACCCCAAAAACAAAACTTAAAAACAACTAAATACCAAAACGTGATTTATACCACACTTTTAAATATTGCGGTTTTTCAGGGAATAGTTTTAGGCTTTATTATTTTAAAGTCTTCCATTTTCAATAGTAATTCAAATAAATATCTGGCAGGTTTGCTTTTTACACTTTCCATTATTTTACTGAATCATGTTTTTGAGGTTGAAGATGCATTTACTCCATATCCTTTCCTTCGCTTTATTGATCATATCGAATGGACATTTCTAATAGCTGCTTTTATATTCCTTTTTATTATAAATCGAATTGACGATAGTATAAAAAGCAAGCAAAAATCGTATTTGTGTTTTATTCCCTTTGCCTATACCGCTATCCTTAATATTGCGTGCGATCTGGATCGTATTGCAGGACTTTACACTATTCCAGAATCGGGCTCTGGTCTGCTCAAAATACTTAGTCTGATTCATCTTGTGTTAGCCATTACATTCATGCCTTTTTTACTGTGTTACTCTTATTTTATGCTAAGACATTTAAAAGATCCACAAGAGAAAAATTGGATCTTTATCCTATTAACAATTGTTTCTTCATCATTATTCGCTTTTCTTATTATTGCCCTAGCCAACAAGTTTTTTCCATTTGACCTTTCTGCAACGATGAGCATCTTGGCTTTTTTTGCCACATTCATAATTCATTGGACTGCTTATATTGGCATTTATAAATACAAGCTGGCCAAAGACCACGAAGCAGTTTACAATTTTTTAAACAGAGATTTAGCCATTTCGCCCGCCAATCTTCAAATTATAGAAAATGACACTCGAGAAGAATATAGTGAATCTATCACGGCAGAAAATCTTTACTTTCAAGAACTAGAACTTCTTTGCAAAGAGCAGCACATTTATACTGACAGTACACTAAACAGAGAAAAAGTTGCCGAAAAATTAGGTATAAGCCCAGGATATGTTTCTCTAATTGTAAACACAATAACAGAAGATAACTTTGCCAACTACATCAACAAATATCGGGTTGAAGCGGTTAAGGAAATGATTTCAAATTCTGAATATGAAAACTATAATTTGCTTGCAATGGGTTTAGAATCTGGCTTTACTTCCAAAACAACTTTTTATAAAGCTTTTAAAAAACTTACTGGCCAAACACCAAATGAGTATAAAAATAACCTCAAATAAGTACCATTTTATACATTTTTGAGTTTTTGAAACCTTTTCTAATTTTTCTTATGCCAATTTTGGCTTCAAATAATTCAAATCAATTTTTATGAAAAAAATTTTATTGCTAGCTGTTTTTACAGTTTTAGGATTTGCAAATGTTAATGCCCAAGAAATTAAATTTGGAGCTAAAGCAGGTTTAAACTTTTCAACTGTTAATGGAAGTAACACCAACAACATTGATTATGTAACATCATATCATTTTGGTGTTGTATCGGAAATTCCAATTTCTGATAAATTTTCCTTCCAGCCTGAAATAATGTATTCGCGTCAAGGATATAGCTTCAATAATGATGTTGTTGCTATGAATTATTTGAACATTCCTTTAATGGGAAAATATTACGTAACAAAAGGATTAAGTCTTGAAGCCGGACCGCAAATAGGTTTTTTACTTTCTGCGAAAAATGAAGGCGTGAAAGTAACAAACTCATTTACTACTTTTGATTTTGGCGCTAATTTTGGCGTAGGCTATAAATTAGAAAACGGACTTAATTTTGGTGCTAGATATAACTTGGGAATAACTAAAGTTGATACTGACAATAGAAATGGAGTATTTCAAGTATCTGTTGGTTACTTCTTTTTCTAAAGTTTAATACTCTCATCGCTTTTACACTTGGAACTCCTTAGAAAAAGAAGATCATAATAACCGATGAGTATAGATTTTAATTAAAGCTTCAGAGAAATCTGGAGCTTTTTTTATAAATATACTTTATTTATATAAAACCCGTTATTTCTTTACAATAATTTAATATCATGTTTTCTTAGTAACTGATTTTATATTATTAAATGTTTTCTTAAATTCGCAATTCCGTAATGAAACCATTTGTTTTCATTCTAAAATTATGATTTTCATATCAATACCACAAAAAGTAACTTTATAATCTTTTAAAAACAAATTATATTATAATTACAATTCAACACAATGCAAAACAAACACAACCCCAAATTCTTATTTTTTGCCCTTTTAGCCTTATTTTTTTCTGTCAATTTATTTTCTCAAAAAAGTGTTTACGCCGGAATCGAAATTGGACGTAGAGCTATTAAAGTTTCTGTAATTGATGTAAATAACATCAGAAAAGCTGATTACAAAATTCTTTCTTTCTGGACTGAAAGAATTCCGTTTGCTGACCATATTACTGCTAACGGTGAACTTACACAAGAAGATATCACTAGAACTAGTGTTATAGTTACTAACCAATTGCAAAAAATTAAAGCTGAAAACAAAATTCTTGAAGAAAACATTTTTGTTGTAGCGGCTCCTGTTTTTGCTTCTGCACGTAACTTAGATGTTTTAAAAAATAAAATTGCGATTTTAACTGGAAAGCAATTAGAAGTATTAGATGTTAATGAAGAAGCAAAAACACTTGTAAAAGGTGCTATACCACCTGTTGATTTTGCTAATGCTTTCCTTCTTGATATTGGTGCTCAAACTACAAAAGGAGGTTATATCGACGAACTTAAAGACGGTAAATTAGAATTTGTTCCTTTAGAGCTTAGTTTTGGTACAATGACACTTACTGATGCTGTAGAAAAAACAGTGGTAAACAAAAGTCAGGTAAACGATATGTCGACTTATCAGGAAAAATCTTTTGACTATAATGTAATTCTACGTAAAAAGACAAAAGAATTATTTGATGCGAATCCTCCTTTGGCAAAAAAGGATAAATTATACTTATCTGGTGGAGCTGTTTGGGCATTTTCAACTCTTTTCTATGATGAAAATGTGAATAAAGAGCATTATGTTGCTCTAACTCTTCAAGATGTTATCGATTATGATGCTATTCTTAAAAACAACTTTAACAAGTTTACTAATCTTGCCAAAACAAATAAAGAAGCTGCGAGAGTTTTAAGCACTTACGACCAAAAATACTTGATTTCGGCAAACAACATCCTTGTAACTTGTCTTGAAAGTATTCCAGACTACGCAACAAAGAAAATTTTGTTTGTAAAAGAAGGACAAGTAATCTGGCTAATCTCTTATATTGCAGATCGTTCTAAAAAAATAAATACTAATTTCTAAAAAGTATTTTTTCAATAAAAAAAGCCTCAGAGAAATCTGGGGCTTTTTTTATTGCTTCTCATTTCAATTTAAAACATACTGGTATTTCTAACTTCTACTATTTCAAAATGGTTGCAACTTATAATTTGCAACCATATTTACCATTCAAAAAAGCATAGTTTTTCTTTTAAACTCTAATTTTAAAAATCAGGAAAAAATCTTACATGAAATAAAACCTCCCGATTATGAAAAATTTAACCGCTTTTTTTATCGTAACTCTTTTAGCAGTAACTGCCTGCAAGAAAGAACCATCAAAAGATAATCAAGAAACAGCAAATGCATTGTCTACTGACTCCATAACTGCTATTGCAAAAGAAGCTTGGATATATGGCTATCCCATATTTTACAATTACAAAACCATTTACTCTAGCGCAATCAACAAGGAAGCTAAAGAATACTCTGGATTTAACAAATTCAAAAGCGTAGCTACCAGTGCAACTCCCGCAGATACTTTAATAGTAACCATAAATAACGATACTCCGTACTCAATGGCAGCGATTAATGTTTCAGACGAGCCGGTTATTCTTCAAGTGCCAAAAATAGAAAACGATCGATATTATGTAATGCAGTTTGTAGACCTCTACACTTTTAATTTTGAATATGTAGGATCGCGAGCAACTGGCAATAATGCAGGTAAATATCTCATTGCAGGACCAGATTGGAAAGGAGAAACTCCTAAAGGCATTGATAAGGTTTTACATTCTGAAACCAATTTAATATTTGTCGTAGGCCGTACCCAGTTACATGATCCTGCAGATGTATCAAATCTTAAAAAAATACAGGCGCAGTATAAATTAATTCCGCTGCATGAATATACAAAACAGCCTGCTCCTCCTGTAAAAAAATACAATCTGCCTTTGCCAGTCTGGAAAGAAAGCGATTACAACTCGCTTCAATTTATTAGTGCGCTAAATGCTTTATTACAATACGCAAACGAAGATAGCAGCGAAAAAGAACTAAGAAAACGTTTTGCTAAAATTGGAATTGTGCCTGGACAACCTTTTGACAGTTCAAAATACTCGCCTGAAACGATAAAAGCAATTGAAAAAGGAATTGCTGAAGCCAAACAAGAACTGGAATCTAAAATAGATAATGTCAAAGATGCGGGAAGCCTTTTTGGTACACGCGCAGAACTTAAAAACAATTTTCTGAACCGTGCAATTGCCGCAGCTGCCGGAATTTATGGAAACACTAAAGAAGAAGCAGTTTATACCGGAAGCAGTGTCGATAAAAATAATCAGCCGCTTTTAGGCAATAATAATTATGTTTTAAAATTTACTAAAGATCAACTGCCTGAAGCCAAATATTTTTGGAGCATCACCATGTATAATCTTCCTAAACGTTTTCTGATTCCAAACCCAATTAACAGATATTCTATTGGCAATAAAACAAAAGGATTAAAATATGAACCTAACGGAGATTTGATCATTTATTTACAAAAAAGCTCTCCTGGAAAAGACAAAGAAAGCAATTGGCTTCCGACTCCTAAAGACGAAAAATTCATGTTTGTGATGAGAATTTACGGTCCGCAGCCAAACGTTATTAATAATATTTGGAAAATGCCTCTTCCAGAAATTGTAAAATGAAAATCATAATTTCAGAAATAAAATCATAACCATTTTTCTAATTTTAATTTCAAATAATATGAAAAATTACAAATTACTATCAGGAATATTTCTAGTTACGATATCATTACTGATTTCTTCCTGCAAACAGAATAATGACAAATCAGAAACCGATTCTTCAGCATTAAAAGATTCAACGGCTGTAAATACGGATTCAGTGGCACAAAAAAACAGTGTTAAGGTTACTGCATCAAACTTTAACCGCGCAGAAACAGATCTTTACTTTACGACTTCGGTTAAAGATGCTGGTGGTATTGGTAATATACATCATTATAGAACTTTAATGCCAATTGACAAACAAGCTGTAATTCGTGCTAACCGAGATGTATTGTATTCTTCTGGAGTTTATGATCTCGATGCTGGACCAATAACCGTTACACTACCAGATCCAGGGAAACGTTTTATGTCGATGCAGACTATCGATGAAGATCAATATTCTGAAACGTATTACGCTCCCGGAACTTTTACTTTTACAAAGGAAAAAATCGGAACACGCTATCTGATGTTAGGAATAAGAACTTTTATTGATCCTAACGATCCTAATGATTTACCGAAAGTTACAGCATTGCAAGATGCAATTAAAATTAGCCAAAAAGATAAAGGAACTTTTTCGGTTCCAAATTGGGATCTAGTGAGTCAAAAAAAAGTTAGAGATTCTTTAATTGGCGTTTCTAAAAAATTATCTGATACAAAAGGAATGTTTGGCTTAAAAGGTAAAGTTGATGAAACACGCCATTTATTAGGAAGCGCAACAGGATGGGGCGGAAATCCAGAAAAAGATGCACTTTATCTTTCTGTTTATCCTAAAAAAAATGACGGAAAAACAGTCTATAAACTTAAAGTTAAAAATGTTCCTGTTGATGGATTTTGGTCTATAAGTGTATACAATAAAGAAGGCTATTTTGAGAAAAACGATCTTAACATGTATACCTTAAATAATATTACAGCGAAAAAAGATGCTGACGGATCGATCACTATACAGTTTGGAGGCTGTGACGGAAAAACACCAAATTGTATTCCTGTCGCTCCAGGCTGGAATTATTGGGTTAGACTATATCGTCCGCATAAAGAAATACTTAATGGCTCATGGAAATTTCCTGAAGCGGTTGAAGTTAAATAAATACTAGTATCAATAAAATTAAGGCTTCAGAGAAATCTGGAGCTTTTTATTTTAAATTAATCTCTGAAAAGTTTCATCATTTAAAAACTATATCGTAATATTGCAATATTAATATAATAATTATGGGAGCAACTAAAACAGAACATTTTACAGACGCACAAAATCAAATTGCTACAATTGCTAAAGCATTAGGACATCCTGCAAGAATTGCCATAATCGAATATTTGCTGCAAGTGAATGAATGTATTTGCGGCGATATTGTAAACGAACTGCCTCTTGCCCAGCCTACCGTTTCTCAGCATCTAAAAGAGTTGAAAAATGCTAGAATCATTAAAGGAAATATTTCTGGAAATGCAATTTGCTATTGTATTGATGAAAAAACAATTGATATTTTAAACTCCTATTTTTTAAACATCACACAAACCATTTCAAAATCAAAATGTTGCTAAAACATTTTTTTTGAGCAACTATATCGCAATATTGCAATTAACAAATAAATAAAAATAAGATGAAATTATCAGAAATAAAACAGATTTTACCAACATTAGACAATGTTGAATTTCAATTAGAAAACGGAACTTTTGTGCCAGAACATTTTCATGTGACAGAAGTTGGGGTAATTACCAAAAATTTTATTGATTGCGGCGGAGTAATCAGAAATGAAAAAGCAGTAAACTTTCAGCTTTGGGATGCCAATGATTTTGAGCATCGTCTAAAACCAAATAAACTATTGCACATCATTCAATTATCTGAAGATAAGCTAAACATCGAAGACTTCGAAATTGAAGTAGAATACCAAAGCACCACAATTGGAAAATATGATTTAGAATTTAACGGAAAAACTTTTGTCCTAAAAAACAAAACAACAGCTTGTTTAGCCCAAGATGCTTGCGGTATTCCAGCTGAAAAACAAAAGATCAATCTTACTCAATTAACCAATGATAATGCTTCATGCTGCACTCCAAATTCAGGATGTTGCTAAAAAATGAAAGAACAAATCTTTAAATACAAGAAACCAATTGTAATAACCTCATCTGTTATTTTACTGCAGCTTATTTTCGGTTTTGAACCCAAATTCTGCATCATAAATATCATTTGGTTATTTGTTTAATTATGAAAAAGAAAATACTAATACTTTGTACAGGAAATAGCTGCAGAAGCCAGATTGCCGAAGGCTACATGAAATTTTTTGCAGAAAATAAAGCTGAGGTTTACAGCGCGGGTGTAGAAACTCATGGCGTTAATCCAAAAGCTATTTCGATAATGAAAGAAGATGGAATAGACATTTCAAATCATACTTCGAACAATATTGATGAATATACCCATATCGATTTTGATTTTGTGATTACGGTTTGCGACAATGCTAAAGAACGATGTCCTTTTTTTCCAACGAAAGCAGCCAAATTTCATTACAATTTTCCCGATCCTGCAAAAGCAATAGGAACTGATTCTGAAATCATGGAGCAGTTTAGAAGCGTACGAGAGCTAATAAAAACATATTGCAAAAACTTTGTGGCAGAAAATCTAACTTAACATTATTGAATATTCCGTTAGGAATATCTCGTCGGTAGAAAAAAAATAATATAGTTTTGCATTGTGTCCTGTAGGGACAGCTGATTTTAGGGAAATAAAAAATACGTTCAATTAATCAAACGTTCCTACGGAACGTATAATCATGGTTCATATTTAAAATCTACCAACGAAACATTCCTACGGAATGAATAGTTGGAAGAATCTTGTCTATTTTTAAACATTACCTCATCGATATAAAAACCAAAAATGCGTAAACCCAAAAGGACTTACGCATTTTTTCTGATGAAACATTATAAAAAACGCCGTTTATCGTCTTCTTCCGCCACCTCCGCCGCCAAAGCCGCCTCCGCCACGAGAACCACCTCCCATTTGTCCAGCGCTTGGTCTTGACGAAGCTCCTCCGCCTCTATTAAAATTGGAGTTTGAAGAACTTCCTCTATTAAGATTCGAAGTTCCTGCACTTGGAGATGCACTCTGGCGTGTTCTTCCAGATGCATTGGTATTTCCTGTTCCTGTCGATGGTCGTGTGCTTGCAGAAGGGCGCGAATTACCTCGATTGGTATTGTATCTGTTATTGGTAGAATTGTCTCGTACTGTGTTAGATCTTGATCTATTATTATTGTAATTATTAAAATTGTTTCTGTTATTAATGTATACGTTATTAT
Source organism: Flavobacterium sp. CFBP9031 (assembly GCF_034044945.1). NCBI lineage: Bacteria > Pseudomonadati > Bacteroidota > Flavobacteriia > Flavobacteriales > Flavobacteriaceae > Flavobacterium > Flavobacterium sp. CFBP9031. The sequence continues at coordinate 280,355 of NZ_JAXCWF010000003.1, read as the reverse complement.
GTCCGCCATGATAATGACCGCCATGATAACCATGATGATGGTAATAATGGTTGTGACGATAAATTCCGACCGCCATTACGGTAAAAGCGGCGAAGTAAGGCGGATAAAACCCATAATAATAAGGTGGATAATACGGCACATAAGCCGGTGAATATACATATTGTACAATGGGCACCGTTTCTACCACAACTGCCGTTACGGCTGGCGCGCTTTGTACGGGATCATCTCCTGCATAAGCTGGGTTTGCTGTTTTTGCTGGTGCGGATTTAGCTACTGGTTCAATGACATAATCTTTTCCGTACAGCAGCTCATCGCCTACAATCTGCATTTTTACCTTTCCGTTTTTATCTTTATCAACCAAAATAACAGCAACGTCTTGATTTTCGTTCTTGTTTACAGCAACTTGAAGAATAAAAGTAAACGAATTTCCGTTTTTCTTTGTGACTACTTTTATAAAGTCTACTTTTTTATCCAGATTCAAATCCAGATTATTGATTCCTGTTTTCTCCAGATTCAGGTTTTTCTCAAATTCTTCAATAGTTTTTGATTTCTGAAACAGGGACATCACGGCATATAAATCAAGATTGTCTCCTGGAAGCCCAAGTTCTGGGCCATCATTTTCAGCTTGACAAAAAATCAACTGGGCAGACATCATTAATGCGACTGTCAAATATTTTGTAAATATCTTTATCATAGTAAGAGTATAAAATATTAATAAGAAGAGTAGAAAATGATTCTTTCTATACTTTCTAATCTGTACCCAGAAATCGTCTAGTGTTTTTTAGTTTTATCCAATTCGCCAATAAAAGGAATTGCATCTTGAATTTCTGCTCGTATGGTTACTTGCAAATACTGCTCAAGCTGTACAAATTTTGCAGCATTGATTCCGCCAATTGGTTTTACCAGTTTAGAATGGGTTTTCGCAAGCAGTTTTTCAGCTTCTTGATTGTACTTTAAATTCGATGAGGTTAATTCTGTCGCTTTAGCGTCACTCAAATTGGCATAATTCTTCGCATAATCTTCTAGAATTTGAATCTTCTTCTGACTTAAGGCTTTGCGTTCTGTTTCGTATTTGTCGTAAATAGGCTGAAATGCAGCTGCCTGTACATCGGTCAAGCCCAAATATTCTTTAACCACTTCTGCTTTAGATTTTCCGTAAAGGTCTTGGATGAGTTTAATTTCATCAACAGAGCTCTGGGCCGTGACATTCAATCCAAAAGCTAGTGACAGTATAAATATTATTTTTTTCATAATCTTAATTTTATAGTTTTTAATTACTTGCTAAAGTTTAGCTAAGCGGTACTCCAAACTAAATTGGGAGTATTTCAATGTTATTTTTATTCTGTCAATCCATCAGATGCACTCATGTCTCTTAAGCATACATATTTGCCATCTCTTTTTTCAAAAAGGCTCATATAGTTTCCAGTATTAACTGGAGTGTTAGTAGAATCTGTTACTTTGTAGTATCCTACTTCTACAACCATATTACCATCCTTAGAAACAAAAACTTCTTTGGTTTCAAAAGATATTATATTCGTATTATTAGCCAAATCTGATTCTAAAAATTCATATCTGGCATCTTTACCAATAATGGGTGGCCTATTTTGATAAAAAGTTATGGCATCATCTGCATAGTAACCAATCTCTTTTAGCTGGCCAGCATTGTATGTTGCAGCATATTCATTTTCTTTTGCCTGAATTTCTTTCTTGACTTGTTTTAAGTCAATTACAACATTTTCGTCTTTTTTTGTATTGCAGGAAACCAATAAAACACAAAACCCTGCGAGAACCGCTCTTGTAATTATTTTATTTTTCATACCTATTAAATTTTCAAATTGTTATAAGATTATTTCATTTTACAAACAGGTTCAAAAAATTGTTCGTAAACACAGGCCTTTTTAATATTCTTCAAATATCTTTTGGAGTTCTGCCAAACTTCTCTGTTTCAGCAATGCTACTGATAATAAAATTCTAGATTTCTGCGGATTCAAAGCGTATGAGGCAATAAGTCCAAGTTCATCATCATTGCATTCTACATTACGGCTTACAAGTCCAGTCGCAACGCGCGTGCTTCGAACTACGATAATTCCTTTTTTGCTGGCTCTTGCGCAAGCATCTAGAGAAGCTTTATTCATATTTCCGTTTCCTACTCCAGCAATTACAATTCCTTTAGCACCGCGTTCTATCGAAGCATCAATTAAATCTGGTTTCATATCGGCATCGGCATAAATAATATCTACACGAGGAAAAGAGCTAACGCCTTTCACATCAAATTCTGAGTTTTTCCCAAATTTTTGACTAGGGTAATTAAAGAAATCATTTGTTCCGTAAGAAGTAATACCGATAAGTCCTCGAAGCGGAGACATAAAAGTCTGAACGGCCGTTGTACTCACTTTTGTTAACGATTGTGCAGAATGAATCCAATCATTCATTACCAAAAGCACTCCGCGTCCTCTTGCTTTAGGATCGCCAGCTACTTCAATAGCATTATAAAGATTTAAAGGTCCGTCTGCACTAATGGCTGTTGACGGGCGCATTGATCCTACAAGCACTACTGGTTTATCTGTTTTTGTAGTTAGATTTAAAAAATAGGCCGTTTCTTCCATCGTATCGGTTCCGTGTGTAATTACAAAACCGTCTACATCATTGCTATTGGCCAATTCATTAATTCGATTAGCTACCTTCAGCATAATTTCAAATGACATATCCTGAGATCCCACATTCGCAATTTGCTCGCCTTTTATATCTGCCACTTTTAAAGCATCTGGAATGGCATTTACCATCGCATCAATAGTAACCTGTCCCGAAGTGTATCCAGATTGTACTCCCGTTTTAGCAGAACCAGCAATTGTTCCTCCTGTTGCCAATATTAGAACTTTAGGTTTAGCCTGTCCGAACATGCTGATATTTAATGACAGTATCAGCAGTAAAAGTATTTTTTTGTAAAAGTTGATATTGAATTTCATCATTTTGTAGTTTTAGATTGAGAATTATTTTTGGCCCGTTAAAGTTGCTGGATCCAGAAGTTTCTTAATTTGATCTTCTGTCAGCAATTTCTTTTCGCGTATAAGTTCTAAAATTCCTTTGTTGGTTGCGAGTGCTTCTTTGGCCAGTTCGGTTGTTTTTTCATAACCCAAAACAGGATTCAGAGCCGTTACAACACCTACACTTCTATCCATGTAATGCGCTAAAACATCTTTATTTACCGTAATGCCATCGATACAGTTTTTTCTAAATAACGGCATTGCTTTAAAAAACAATCCTTGCGATTCCATCATGGCAATAGCCTGAACAGGCTCAAAAGCATTTAATTGCAATAAACCAGATTGTGCGGCAACCGTTACGGTAAGGTCATTTCCCATTACTTTAAAACACAATTGGTTCATCAACTCTGGCATAACCGGATTTACTTTTCCTGGCATAATTGAAGATCCTGGCTGAAGTGCAGGCAAATTGATCTCGAAAAAACCAGTACGAGGACCAGAAGCCAAAATGATCAAATCGCTGCTTATTTTTGCCAAAGCAACTGCCATGCTCTTAAGTGTAGAAGAATACATTACAAACCCTTGCTGGCTAGTTGTTGCGGCAATAAGATCTTTGCTCATTACGATTGGTTTTCCTGTAATTTTTGCCAGATGTGCCGCTACTTTCTCAGCATAACCTGGAGAAGCAGTAATTCCTGTCCCGATAGCAGTAGCCCCCATATTTTGTTCGCATAGATAAGCCTCCGATTTTTTTAAAGCGCTAATCTCCGCATCAAGTTGATTCCCAAAAGCATGAAATTCCTGACCTACCGTCATTGGTACAGCATCTTGTCCTTCAGTTCTTCCTATTTTTAGGATGTCTTTAAATTCATCACCTTTTTTATGGAAAGCTTTCGCCAAAAGATCGGCCTCTTTAAGCAGTTTGTCGTTATGGAGCAGTAATGCTACTTTTATAGCTGTTGGATACACATCGTTTGTTGATTGCCCCATATTAAGATCATCGTGAGGTTCAATAAATTGATATTCGCCTTTTTTATGACCGCTTAGTTCTAGCGCGATATTGGCCAAAACTTCGTTCACATTCATATTGGCAGAAGTACCGGCACCACCTTGATACAAATCGACCAAAAACTGATCGTGATATTTGCCGTCAATTACTGCTTGACAAGCTTTTTCTATAGCAGCAAGCCTGTCTTTTTTAAGTCGGCCTACATCAGCATTGGCACGTGCCGCAGCTAGTTTAACCATTGCAAAAGCTTTTACATAGTCAGGATAAGATTGCGTAGTCAAGCTACTGATCTGAAAATTTTCTAACGCACGTGCAGTTTGCACACCGTAGTAAGCATTTGCTGGGATTTGTTTTTCTCCTAGAAGATCTTTTTCAGTTCGGGTTTGAGCATTAAGAATGCCTAAAGACAATCCGAACAATAGCAGGTATTGTACAGTTTTACACATATTTTCTTTTTTTATTAATTAAAAACAAAAGCTTTTACTGGTTTCTTTTATAAAATGATTGTGAGAAATTATATTTAAAAGAAAACTGTAATTTGTTTATTGAAGTACTCCATCCATCATTAAAATTTTCGCGGTCACCCCACTGAAATTCTGCTCCAACTGTGCAATTTTTTACAGGAGTATACAAGACATTTACAAGAGCGTATTGTCCCTTTTTAAACGCCTCATCTATTTGTCCATCAGAGTTGTCGATATCAATCATAGAATATCCAATTGCAGTACTAAATTTATCACTCCAAGTATGATCTAAAAAAGCTACAACCCCCACTAAAGGAAGCGCAACACCTTTTACAGGAGTTACCGCATTACCAAAATTGTTTTCGATACCTATATCCACAGGAGCATCGTTCATGTAGTTTTGTATTCCTTCTCCGTATACCACCTGTCCTCTAAAAACATCATTTTTACTAAAGTTGATGTTGGTGCTTAAATTAAGTCCCCATCCTACAGCCTCTCCAGATAAATCATACTGATCATTATTCAGATCTTTCCATTCAATTTTTCTTAAGATACCTGCCAACTCCACATAACCCCATTTTGTGCCAACGTGATATTCTGCCGAAAGGTCTGGCAACGGAAATCGCGCTTTTACGCCTTGCAGTTCCACACGATTTGCATAATCTCCCTGATCGGCACTTGCTCCAGGTCTTTCTAATGCGATAGTTAAACGGGTATCACCTTGAATGGGCATATAACGAATTTGAATATTACGGAAGAATACCATTCCTGTTGGCCCCCAATACTCTAATGAATTCGGAAATACGCCAATATCCATAAATGGGCTCCAAGTTTGTCCAGCTCCAAATTTTCCTAATTCGGCATAAGCATGACGCAAACGAAAAGTAGTTTGTCCAGCATCGACACCCGTACCGAACAATTCGAATTCAAAATGAGTTTTTAATTCGCCAATTCCTGTATCAAAGTAATTTTTGAAACCTAATCTGGTCTGGCGCACAGAAGCGTAGTAACTGCCATCTGGTCCGTATTCGTCTTTAAAAGCAGGCAATTTTGTGGGCCTTACTACATCGTACCAATCTGATTGTATCTGATTAAAATTATAACCAATATCGGTCATAATAAAACCGTAGATTTCCATGCTTTTATTCCCTTCGTCTTGAGCTCGAACAAATGCTGAAAGAAGAAAAAAAATTATGAGGACACGACACCTCATCGTTGCGATCTGCAAAAATCTTTTTTTCATAATGATTATAGTTTGTTTATTGTGGGATACAACTTTTAATCTGATTTTTGCAGTCCTGGCTTAAAATAAAAGTCATTTTATTTTAAAAAATGGATATTTCTCAGTACGAATTTTTATTCACCTCAAAAGCTTTTATCTGATCCTAAAAGCTCTTAATACGGGAATGCAAAAATTTTAACACCTATACATTACAGTCTTTTTTGTTTAAAAAAAGAAACAAAACACAGCTTTTACCTAATTATCAAACAAATATAACTAATACAATAGCACGACTAGGGTTATTAACCGTTACATTTAACCGTTAAAAATATCAGATAAATAATACTAACATGTTAAAAATTTTCATAAATTTATATCTTCATAAGTAATTGGTCTTTAACATTTTATACGCCTAAGTGACTTTTTTTTGACATTAATAATTTTCAAATAATTTATTATGGAGTCTATAAAAAAAATCCCCTCGGATAAAATCTATAATGAGCTGGAAAATGTTTTAAAGTTTTATTCTTTTAAGAACTCCACTCTTTTAAGCAATTTTCTTCGCTATATTGTCACCGAGACTATAGATGAAAGACAGCAGTTTATCAAAGAATATTCTATAGCTGTAAATGCTTTAAGTAGACCCTCCCATTTTAATCCGCATGATGATGCCATGGTTCGCATTCATGCAGGACGATTAAGAAAATTACTTACTGAATATTATTCTACCGATGGAAAAGGCAATTCGGTTATCATTCATGTCCCAAAAGGCGGTTACGTTCCAGAATTTATTCATAATAATAAAATGAGACCTACTGATCTCTCTATCAGTATTAGTAAAACCAATCCATTAATTACCGTTTTTCCTTTTAAAACAATGGTCCATCGACCAGATTTAGAAGCTTTTTCGCAAATACTTTCTGAGGAGATCAGTGCAGAACTTTCCCGTTTTCAAGATATATCTGTAATAGCTCATTTCCCTTCTGATGTCCTTTCAAAAATTAACGAAAATGTTCTAGAAGCGGCCAATATGATTGGAGCAGATTTTCTTATTACAGGACACATTCAAATTATCGATAACAAACTGCACATAAGAGTCAGCCTAATAAGCTCATCTTCAGGGAAATTTATTTCGACTAAAGTATTTACTCCAGCTACTATAGAGGATGGCATTAGAATTCAAAATGAAATCGTAAAGGATATCGTTTCTACTATGGGCGGTTATTATGGTACTATTTTTAAAGAAATGGTAAAAACTTCATCATCTAAAATTTCAAACCACTCAAGCGTTTCAAAGGCAGTCTGCAGTTACCACGAATACCAATGTTCCTTTTCTATTGAAAATTACGCTACCGCCCTTTCTAATTTAACTGAAGCCGTAGAAATAGACCCAAACCATTCTATTGCATGGGCAATGCTGGGCGAAATGCATTTGGCTTCTATTGCCCTAGGATTAGACAATTGCAAAAAAACTATCGAAAAAAGCAGTCACTGCATCACAAAAGCCTTAAATATTGATCCTAATTGCCAGCAGGCTTGGTACGCACAGACTCTTTTACATTGTTTTAGAAAAGATCAAGACAACTGTCTTTATGCCGCAGAGCAATGCATAAAAATGAACCCTAATTCGTCAGGCATTGCTTCAGGAATAGGCTGTATACTGATTTTTGCAGGTTATTTTGAAAAAGGTTTTAATTTATTAGAAAATGCCACTCATATAAATCCTGCACATCCATGGTGGATTAGCATTGGATATTGTTACTATTTCATTCATAAAAAAGAATATCAAAAGTCTTTATATTGGGCAGAAAAAATGGATTTTGAAGAGACTATTTGGGATCCTTTGCTTAAAGCCGTTTCTTTATCTCTGCTCAGCGAAGATGCAAAAGCAAAAGCATATTTGAATAACCTTCTAGAACTACAGCCTCAAACAGCCGCAGAAATAAAGGAAATACTATCGAGTTTTATGTTTTCTGATGAAATTGTTTTTAGAATCATCAACAGCTTAAAAAGAATCGGGTTAAAAAATGGCATCTGATCTCTGAGAGATTTAATCAAAAACTATCTTCTACGACTAAGCCACTTTCTTTACTGCACGTTTTTTCTTTTCTAATAATTTAAGATGATTTTCGGCGCACAAAATTTTCTCGGTCGTGCCGTTCTTCTGTATTTCGATGAGATAATGAAAATCTCTCTCCTTTGAAGTCGATTTTATTATAAGCCCCTTTTTAAAATCCATTTTTCTTTCGATAATGGTTCCCTTGTAAGATCTCCCACTTAATGCAGTGTAGGAAACATCTTGTCCTTTTACAAATTTCATTGTTTTAGCCTTTTGTTACTAATATTTGCTAATACTTCTAAATCTGAAAAACCAATGTTAAGGGGGGAAATCAGTTTTTCTATTTCGGCGAATGTAAAAAGTTTTGACAATTTACAACCCCGTATTTATACCTGTTTTTTGAATCTTAAATATAATTAATTTTTTAATGTAAAAATTACCTTCCAAAAAAAAATTGATACAATTTAGAACAGCTTCTTTTGCTTCTTTTTTAGCATGAATTCCTAGTTTTGAAAGAATGAATTTTTGTTTCAAAAACAACTAAAAAAGAGCAAAATGGTACAGGAAAGAGTGATGGAGAAATTGGCAATTTTAGCAGATGCAGCAAAATATGATGTTTCTTGCTCATCGGGACAAAGCACGCGAAAAAATAAAAATAAGGGATTAGGAGATACTGGAGGCGGAATCTGCCATGCTTTTACAGAAGACGGGCGCTGTGTTTCTCTTCTAAAAATCCTTCTTACCAATCATTGCATTTTTGATTGTGCTTATTGTGTAAGCCGAAAAAGCAACGACATCAAACGGGCTGCTTTTACCGTGCAAGAAGTTGTAGACTTAACGATTGGTTTTTACAGAAGAAATTATATTGAAGGTCTATTTCTTAGTTCTGGAATTTTTGACAATGCAGATTATACGATGGAACGTCTGGTTAGAATTGTCAAAAAACTAAGATTGGAAGAAAATTTTAATGGCTATATTCATCTAAAAGCAATTCCAGGTGCCAGCGAAGAATTACTAAAAGAAGCTGGATTATACGCCGACCGTTTGAGTGTAAATGTCGAAATGCCGACAGAACAAAGCCTCAAATTACTTGCTCCAGACAAAAATCATAAAGATGTGATTAAACCAATGCAATATCTAAAAAATGAGATTATTGGTTATCAGGAAGAGAAAAAATCCAACTACAAAACACCGCTTTTTGCTCCTGCTGGACAAAGCACGCAAATGGTAATTGGCGCAACAAAAGAAAATGATCTGGAAATTCTTGGAATGGCCAATTACTTTTACGAACAAATGAAAATGCGTCGGGTCTATTATTCTGGTTATGTACCAATAAGTTACGACAACAGGCTTCCTGCAATTGGGACTCCAGTACCTATGATTCGCGAAAACCGTTTATACCAAGCCGATTGGCTAATTCGTTATTATGGATTTAATGTAAATGAAATTGTTGGTTTTGATCAGCCGAATCTTGACTTGGATATTGATCCAAAATTAGGATGGGCCTTGCGAAATCTTCATCAGTTTCCTGTGGATATCAATACGGCCGATTTAGAAATGATCCAACGTATTCCGGGAATAGGATTTTTGGGCGCGAAAAAGATTGTTGCTGCTAGAACTTTCAAAAAACTACAGCCTGATGATTTAAAGAAACTTGGCATTTCGTATAGCCGATCCAAGTATTTTTTGGCTTTCTCTTCGCCTTTTTATTTACAAAAAGACTTGACGCCGATTCAAATAAAAAATCAGATTTTGAATTTGCAAAACAGTAAATACAAGAATAATTTTTCGAACCAGCTTGCTTTATTTTAATTCAAATGACACAAATTCTTTATGATGGAAGTTATGAAGGCTGGCTTACAGCAATTTTTGAAATCTACGAGTACAAACTTAAAGATGTTGTTTTTGCCAAAGAAGAGATTTCAAACACTTTGCTTTTCTCCAACACACATTCTGTAACGACTGATGAGGTAAAAGCTAATCGGGTTTTGAATGGTTTGCAGGAACGTCTTTCTCATCATGGCTTCAACAATCTTTATTTTGCTTTTTTATCTGAATTGGATCAGATTGAAGAAATCTTATTCCGATTTGTAGCCTATGCTTTTGCGAGTAAAATCAATATTGAAGGAGATTTAAGCCGAAGCGAAGTATTGAATGTAAAAAAAGCAGCACATTTAACAGGAAAAGAAAGTCATAGAATGAAAGCCTTTGTTCGTTTTAAACTAACAAAAGACGGATTATATTATGCCATTATAGAACCAGATTGCGACGTTTTGCCACTTATCGAACAACATTTTAAAAACCGTTACGCCGACCAGCGCTGGCTGATTTATGATTCAAAACGCAAGTGCGGAATTTATTATGATCTTGAAAATGTCTCTACGGTCGAAATGCAATTTGAATCAAATCCGTCCTCTAGTTTTTTAGCTGAAATCAACGATGAAAACGAAGAATTTTTCGAGAATCTATGGCGCAATTATTTCAAGAGTGTCAATATCGAATCAAGAAAAAACACCAAACTTCATATCAAACACATGCCAAAACGATATTGGAAAAACCTGACAGAGAAAATACCAAACCTCAACAAAAGGTAATATTGTCTAAGCCATTAGTCGAAATTAAAAAAATACTTTTTAACACATAGAAATATATATTTTAATATTGAAAAGAAAATCCAAAGAAACCAGTTTCTACACATAGCTAAACTATGTACATTTAAATTAGTGAAGCGCCTTTTTTAAGTTTTCAAAAACTATGTTTCTATGTGTTAAATACTTCAAATAGAGTGTTATTATTTGCTTTTCTTAAGCGCGTCCAGCAACTCTACCATATCTACCACAGCATAAGTTGAGCAATAGTCAGATACGGCATAAGGCAGAATTAAACTGTTGTTATGAATAATCGCCCCGCAAGAATATACTACATTAGGAACATATCCCTCACGCTCATCTTCCAACGGAGAAAGCAACGGTTCTGTCAATCTTCCTATTTCTTTTGATGGATCGTCGAGATCAAATAATGAAGCACCAATACAGTAACGTCTCATTGTACCTACTCCATGCGTGATAACAAGCCAGCCTTCTTCTGTCCATAATGGCGAACCGCAATTTCCTATTTGAGTCAATTCCCAATTAAACTTAGGCTTTTGTAAAAGAATGGGCGTGTTCCATTGTGTGACACGCTCAGAATACATAATGTAATTATTAACACCATCAATTCTGGCCAGCATTGCATATTTGCCTTTTATTTTTCGAGGAAACAAAGCCAGATTTTTGTTCTGTGCGCCTTCTCCATGCAATGGCATAACTCTAAAACTATAAAAATCTTCGGTAGAAATTAACTTCGGCAGAATCGTGTGTCCGTTATAAGCCGTATAGGTTGCCATAACACGATCTGAACCATCATCATCAACAAAACGTACAAAACGTGCATCTTCTATTCCGCGGCTTTCAGAATCAGAAATCGGAAATATGACACGTTCCGTTATATCCGAATCGTGTTTGAACTGCAAATCGTAAAAAGAATTGGCCAGCCACAAAATTTCTTCTAGCGCCACTTTTCTTTCTTCACGAATTAAAGGATCTTTTAAAGCCTCAATCAACGTATTTTTAAGAACAGCAAATTCAAATTCTTCGGGAAGATCCTGCATAATCTGAGCGATATATTTATCAGTAGTATGCATCTCATACAGCTTGGTCAAAAATCGCTCTTTATTAAACAACGTTTTATGCTCGATTTCTGCCTGATCAATATGATTTCCTATTTTCATGATATGCAGATTATTGTCACGATCTAAAATTGCTCTTCTAAAAACAATCGACGAAATATGACCTTCACCCGTTGCTCGAAAAGAAATAATAACGCGTTTTTCTCCTGCTTCTAATCCCGTCTGATCAAAATCTTCTACTATTGACGGATTAAAAATCGCTGCAGATTCGATGGCATACTCCATTGTACAATACGATCCAATAAGCATTTTTCGGTCTAGAGACATCCCTTCGTAATCGATCTGCATTCCTTCTATTATAGGTCGTATTCTTTCGCAGTGTCTGAAGAATACTGCCGAAATATTTCGGTGCCTCCTAGCAAATTCACGAAGCGTCTGCTCCAAAGTCTGAAGTACCTGTTTCTCGTCCAGCATCATTATCCGAAGTACCATTTGCTGGGTTCGTTCTTGCCCATTCATAAAATATCGGGCAACAACTCTTCTTGAATCTGGTAAAAACTTTATATTTTTTCGGACAACGGATACTCGCATAACTGGGAATTTTTATGATAATAAATCATTTATTATCCAACAAGTTAGTGATTTTTGTTAAAGTAAAAAACTTAATTTTTTATTAAAACTTAGAATTAGCCTATAATCCTAGGTTCTTTTATACTGATTTCATCAAAAGTTTTTTCCTAATTTCGTCTCTGGACATCCAACTTAAAACAATGAAGAATAAAGTTAAATTTTTGAGAGAAGAGAAAAACATGACTCAAAACGAACTTGCCGAAAAATCGGGTCTTTCATTGCGAACCATTCAGCGAATTGAAGCGGGGAATATTCTCAAAGGCTTTACCTTAAAAACAATTGCCGAAGCTCTAGAAACCAATCCCGAAAACCTGATTATCAAAAAGGAAAATATCCAAATCGAAAGAGCCAAACTCATTAACCTTTCTGTTTTATCTGGACTTATTATCCCGTTTGGAAGCGTTGTTCTTCCTTTAATTTTAACGTATAAAACACAAGATTCCCTAAACAACGAAATAGGAAAACAAATTGTAAGCCTTCAAATTGTTTTAAGTCTTATTCTTTCGGTTCTAATGATTGTGAGTCCGTTTATTCAACATTTATTTACTTTCAAATTTCCGCTTTTCATCATTCCTTTAATTGCCTTTCTTAGCATAAAATTTCTGATTGTTATTTTGAACGGAGTCAGTTTAAATCAAAAACAAGAATTAGCTATAAAACTGAAAAACAAATTCTTATAGTAAAAGTCATAAAAATGGCGTAAAACTGTCGTATTGTTTTTGCAAGAAAATCGGAATCGAAAACCGAATCTTGCAGAAAAAATAAACTATGAAAGTATTTAAGAAAATTGCAATCGTATTTTTAGTCGTTATTGTTTTATTCTTGTTGGGAGGATATTTTTATTTTCAAAAGAAATTCACTCCACCAGAAAACTATTTGAAGGTTTCGGGTATTGCCCAAAATATTCCCATAAAATGGATTTCGAGCGATGGAAATTCCCATTCTGCTTTGCTTTTGCCCATAAAAGTGAACGGAATAAACCGAACCTTTTACATGCAATTTGATTCGGGTTCTGCCGTTACGGTTTTTTATAAAAAATCATTGGAATCTATTGCTCAAAAAATTCAAAATCAGATTAAAATTGATGCTGCAAACAATTTCATTTCGACTGCTTTTACAATCGGAAATATGAAAGTTGCATCCAATACTTTTGAAGTTTTGAATTATGGCGAAAAAATCAATTTTGATGATCCAAAAGCTGAAAATATAATCGGAACAATTGGAACCGATTTATTAGAAAAACGAATTACGATTTTAGATTTCAAAAACAATCAATGTTACTTTATCGAAAATACAAAAGAAGATGATTTTGCTGATTTTGAATTTAAAAAACGTAAAATTTTAATTCCATCAAATATCGAAAATGAAAAACTAAAACTGCTGTACGATTCTGGAACTAGTGGTTACGAACTGATAACGACAAAAGAAATTTGGCAGCAATACAGAATTAAAAACAGTGCTGTAAGAATGGAAAAAGGAAATTCGTGGGGAAATACTTTGAGTGTTTATTCCGCTTCTGCGAAAAATAAAATACAATTTGGCAAAGTGATTTTAGACCTCTCTGAAGTTACGCATATAGAAGGCACATCAGACCTTCAAAAATTCTTAATGAAGCGTTCTGGAATGCAAGGAATGATTGGTAACAAACTTTTCCTCCAGCACAAATTAATTCTGGATTGTAATAACGGAAAATTTAAGTTGGAATAAGAGTAAATTTTACAATAAAAAACGGTTTTTAGGAATTGATTTTAATGATGTTTTTGACATTTTCGATAAAACTTTCGGTGTCTTTGATTTCTTGTTTTATCAACTGATGATGATCAGACAAATCGTGCTGTTCCATCATATCTTTTTTTAAATATTTAATCATCGATTCTAGACTTCGCGTATCATTTTGATTTTGTTTTTTTAATTCACGCTGTTTGCTTTCCAAATATTTTAAAGTCTCTTTTAACTTCTGAACGTTTAATTTCACCAACCTATTCTTTTTAATAATTATAAAAACAATAGCTGGAAATGTGACAAATTCAATATGCTCCAAAAACCAATACCATTTGAATTCAACTCCGTTCCCAGCCATTGTTATTGGTACTTACGAACAAATTGATTTTTTGGATTTAGAAATTTTCTTATTTTTTTACTAATTTTTAAATCAAGAAAATAAGCAACTGAATTACAAATATTTAAATTAAAAATAGGCTTGAATTATTTTTTATTTTAATCAAAATAGAAAAGAATGAATGTGATTACAAATCATATTCACCATTAAAAACACAACTTTCAGAATTTCAAAACATTAGCAAAAATCATCTAAAATTGTGAATATCTATTTGAAGATTTAACTATTTATTTTGCAGTAAGATTTATCTTTGGCATCCTTAAAATTTAAAAAGAGATGAGCGCAACTTGGTACGAATGCAAAGTAAAATATAGAAAGACAGATGAAACTGGAGGACAAAAAGTTTTAACCGAGCCCTATTTGGTTGATGCTTTGTCTTATACAGAAGCTGAAAAAAGAATGACCGAAGAAATGGCCGCGTATACAAGTGAAGAATTTAAAATCACGGCTATCAAAGTGGCAAATTATGCCGAAATTCATCCTTTTGAGAATGCAGACAGATGGTTTAAATCTAAAATCACCTTAATTGCTTATGATGAAGAAAGCGGTAAGGAAAGAAAAACAAGCATGTATATGCTCGTTCAAGCAAATGATGTTCGCGAAGCCTTTGACAATACACTTCACATCATGAAAAATACAATGGGCGAATATTCTATTCCGGCCATTTCAGAAACGGCAATTATGGATGTTTTTCCTTATTTCAGCGGTGAAGAAGGCGAATCAGAAATGCTGGAAAGATTCAACGCTTTGAAAGCGTCTAAGCCAGAAAAACCAGAGGCAGAAATGATCGATCACATGGAATTTGAAACGGCTGTAGAGGAGTAATATACTAAAATGCATAAAAAAACGAAAAGCTTCAGAATGGTCTGAAGCTTTTTTATTTTAGACTATTTCAATAAAGCATTTTTGCCAATGGCGTTACTGCCGAAGCCGATTTTGGCAGTAAAGACGTAAGCGCATCAAATTGTGTTGGACTTATATTCTTTTTCATTTTGGCTATAAAAGACTCTCTAGTGTTGGTCATTTTAGAAGTATAACCTGCTTTGTCTGTAGCCATTGTAGGCAAAATGTTTTTCTTTTTATTTAGCGTTTCATTTACCAACGAATTCACAACCGGTTTTTGAGCTTCGGTTAATTTCAATTTTGGAGATAGTACGCCCATAACCTGATTTGCGACACTAGCAACATCAAAAGCAGGTACTGCTGTTGTCGATGCCTTACTGGCTGCTTTTGTCACGTCTCCTATGCTTTGTGCATTTGCAAATGAAATTGTCCCTAAAAAGACAGCTAAAATCAATAATTTCTTTTTCATGGTATTTTCTTTTAAAGTTATTTGCTTGATACTAAAGGTAATAAAAATGTGAATTCATCTGACATTTTAAAATCATAAACATCTAAAAACCTGTACTTTATACTATTTCAGCAAGAAACATTGCAAATCTTCATAAATCAAAATAAGTCCTATCTTAGCTACAGAATTGCGCGTTGATTTAAAACCACTTACAGCACCAAAGTCAAAAAACCTAAGAAACCAGAATCTATATGACCAAAAGAAACCTAATTTTATTCGGATTTATAGTTTTAAAATTTATCCTACAATATGTTTTAGTTAGCCCAGAATACGATTTGCAGCGCGACGAATATCTGCATCTGGATCAAGCAAATCATTTGGCTTGGGGATATTTGTCTGTTCCGCCACTTACCTCTTGGTTTTCGTATATCATTTTACTGCTTGGAAATTCGATTTTTTGGATTAAGTTCTTCCCTGCTCTATTTGGCGCTTTGACACTTTTGATTGTCTGGAAAGCTATCGAACTTTTAAAAGGCAATCTTTATGCGTTAATTCTTGGTGCTTTATGTGTTTTATTTTCATGTTTACTGCGTTTAAATATGCTTTATCAGCCAAACTCATTTGATGTTTTATGCTGGACTGCATTTTATTATGTTTTACTACAATACCTGACTTTAGAAAATAAAAAATGGTTTTATTGGGCAGGCGTAATTTTCGCTTTGGGTTTCTTGAACAAATACAATATAGTGTTTTTGTTACTCGGATTAATTCCTGCTATTTTAATTTCTAAACAGCGAAAAATACTCGCAAAAAAAGAATTCTACTTTGCTCTTATTTTAGGATTAATTCTAGTTCTTCCTAACCTTTATTGGCAATACAGCAATCATTTTCCAATTGTGCATCACATGAAGGAATTGGCCGAAACGCAATTGGTTAATGTTGATTTAGGTGATTTTGTAAAAGATCAAATTCTATTTTTTATTGGCGGATTATTGGTTATTTTGACTGGACTTTTTGCGGTTTTATTGTATAAACCTTTTCAAAAATACAGGCTCTTTTTTACCTCTTTCGTTTTTACAATGCTGATCTTTATTTACTTTAAAGCAAAATCGTATTATGTAATTGGCCTATATCCAATTTATATTGCTTTTGGCTCTGTTTTTCTATCTCAAATTTTAAACAACGGATGGAAACGATATTTAAAACCTGTATTTATAGCACTGCCCTTATTGTTTTTTATTCCGATGTACGAAATGGCTTTTCCTAATAAAAGTCCAGAATATATAGTGGCGCATCCTGAGAAATACAAAAAAATGGGAATGCTGCGCTGGGAAGACGGAAAAGACCATCATCTTCCACAGGATTTTGCCGATATGCTCGGCTGGAAAGAATTGGCCAGAAAAACAGATTCGCTTTATGCATTGTCGCCCAACCAAAAAGAAACCATTGTGCTCTGCGATAATTACGGACAAGCGGGAGCGATTAATTTTTATTCTAAAAAAGGAATCAAAGCGGTTTCCTTCAATGCCGATTATCTGAACTGGTTTGATCTTAGCATTTCATACAAAAACCTGATTCGCGTTAAGGAATATGACGAAAACAATGAAGAACTTAAAGAAACGAGTCCGTATTTTGCAACGGCAACAATTGGCGGTCAGATAACTAATCAATATGCTAGAGAATACGGAGCTACGATTTTTGTGTTCACGAATGCTAAAATCGATATCAATAAAAGATTACAACAAGAAATCAACGAAGTAAAAAGCGCTATTATAAATGATTAATTTCAAGGACCTATCGTATTTAGAAACTGGAAATCTAAAACAGCAAGCCGCATTTCATGTTTTGACTAAACATAGAGTTTTGGAAAACCTTACTGAGTTTGATCCTATTTTGGTTGGCACGATTCCGATAAATATTGATATTGAAAATAGCGATTTGGATATTGCCTGCTACTGGAAAAGCAAAGTTGATTTTATTGAAAGGATTAAATCTTTATTCGAAAAAGAAAGCAATTTTACCATTCAAGAAATTGTGATTGATAACCATGAATCTGTTGTGGCAAACTTCTTTATTGAGACTTTCGAAATAGAAATCTTTGGACAAAATATTCCAACCGAACTTCAAAATGGTTACAGGCATATGTTCATTGAGCACCAAATTCTAAGCTCAAAAGACGAAAACTTTAGATTGGAGATCATAAAACTGAAAAAAAGTGGCATAAAAACCGAACCAGCATTTGGCTTGCTATTAGGCTTAAACGGAAACGTTTACCAAGAATTACTGGATTTTAAATTATAAGAAAAACCGTCTTTTCTGAAAATTATAAAAAATAAAGTACTAAAATTGTTTGCATAACCGTATTTAGTGTGTATCTTTGCACCCGAAACATCGCGGGATAGAGCAGTAGGCAGCTCGTCGGGCTCATAACCCGAAGGTCACAGGTTCGAGTCCTGTTCCCGCTACTAAGTAAAACACCACTTGAAAAAGTTGGTGTTTTTTTTTATTCAAAATTTTAACAGCTCGTCGGACTCATATCCGCCGCGGCGGACACAGGTTCGAGTCCTGTTCCCGCTACTAAGACAAAAGCTTCAGAGAAATCTGGAGCTTTTTTTGTTTACATACCTTTCCGATTCTCTTTACGGGCACAGATTGCAAATCTGTGTGATCGTTGTGCTCGTGCTAGCAGAGAGATTAGCTAGTATAATAGGCATTAGAAAATCTAATAGTCCATTTTCCGTCTTTTGAGAAATAAACATAAATTATCTTATATCTTTTGTCTATTCGTATATCAAAACAAGTTTTTTTTGTTTCAGAAATTACTTTTAAAATAGGTGTCTCTGAATCTTTCGAATAATTATATCCAAAATATTCCTCCAAAGTATCCGAACTTCCAGATAGGTTTAATTTTTTTTCATATTTCAACTCATTATTAACAAATCCTTTGATAACATCATTAAATTCATACAAAAAATAAACTGTAAATGCTTGCAAATTTTGCTTCGACACAATACCTGAATTTTTCGGCTTCAATCTATCATATTGGACAGAAATATTTCCTTCACAAGAAATATTTTTAACGATTTTTTCTTTTGAAGAACAACTAAGAATAATCATTAATAATAAAATCCCTGCTGTTTTTTTCATTTGACTTATTGTTTTTATTATTTATTTATTAATTCATGCTTTTAAGTTTTCCAGATCAGAATTCATCATGTTATTCCCTGCTCCGCAAAGTCTTCTTCATTAATGCTGCGCAAATGTCTCTGACTTTGTGCTACTCAAAACAAATATATCTAAAAAACATAAATGCCTTAAAGTATCTGACTTTAAAACAAAACTTCTAATAGGAGATGAACAAAAAAAAAGTCAGGAGACTTTTGAGACGTTTGTATTCAATATGACGAAAAAAAAATGCGCAAAGTCAGAGACATTTGCGCAGCTTTTTTGTGAGGAACTCTTCGGAGAGCGGGGGGGAACACTTAGGAGAGCGGCAGTAAACTTTTATAGAGAAATGGCAGTTTCTTCTCGCAAACCATTTATAAACTCTTCAAAGCTATTGGCTACTAATTCAAAAGCATCATTTTTTGTTTCCCACTCCATTTCCATTTGATACAGTAAAATTTTATCTATCGATTCTTCATCAAATGATATACAAAATATCCAGCCTCCATTATCAATAGCAAATGGCAACTTTTTTCCCAAACCTTCTTCTTTGAATTCTTTAATAAAATCGTACATCATCCTATAAGTTATGAATTGTGAAATCTCAAACAACTTTCCGTCATTATTTATAAACTTATTTTCCTTTACCGACAAATCAGCATATTCTGAAATAAAATCTTTAATGTTATCAGGTATTTTGATACCAACTTCATTTTCAATTCTAATATATTGGTGTGGTAAAAACCTATCACATAAAGTTAACTTTCTCATTTTTTTTAATTACTAATTTTCGAATAATCCTTTTCTAATTGAGCCACTATAACAGAATATCCCCTGCTCCGCAAAGTCTTCTTCATTAGTGCTGCGCAAATGCCTCTGACTTTGCGCTACTCAAAACAAATATATCTAAAAAACATAAGCGTCTCAAAGTCTCTTACTTTAGAATAAAACTCCTAACAAGAGATGAACGAAAAAAGTCAGGAGACTTTTGAGACGCTTTTGTATTCAATATGACGAAAAAAAAATGCGCAAAGTCAGAGACATTTGCGCAGCTTTTTTATGAGGAACTCTTCGGAGAGTGGGATTTTTTTGTTTTTTTTAAACTATCCTTGAAACTTTTATATTCTTTATGTTGAATTATTCCACAGAGTGCAAATTAAACCCAACAGATTCAGCTCCTACATTTTTCACTTTGTAATTTCTCATTTCTATCCCAAGTCCGTGATCTCCTTCAAATGTCGAATTGAAACAGATTCCAAAATAACCTTCATCTATTTTTCCTGCCATATGAATTGCTTTTGGTTTTATCATTAAATCAATAATTTGAGCATCCTTATTCATTGGATTAGGATATTTATTATCATCTTCAAATTCATTCAAGTAATCGTTCCACAGAAATGTATAATAATCAAAAATACCTTTTCGGATGTCTTCTATAAATGATTCTTGATTTCTAACAATATATTCAATTGTTGATTTATGGATTTCTGAAATCTCTTCATTATCAATTATTAATTGACAATTATCACAATTAAAAATTCTAATTGGCAATCTGCACACTAATTGATCATCACTAATTCCGAAATTTGGATACGTATAATTTTCCCAAATATATTGACTTGGATATTCTCTTCTATGCCATTCATCAAATATTTCTTGTGTGCTCATTTATAGTTTTAAAGTTTGAGTTAATTATTTCGTGTTCCGCAAAATCTTCTTCATCAGTGCTGCGCAAATGTCTCTGACTTTGCGCTACTCAAAACAAATATATCTAAAAAACATAAGCACCTCAAAGTCTCTGACGTTAAAACAAAACTTCTAACAAGAGATGAACGAAAAAAAGTCGGGAAACTTTTGAGACGTTTGTATTCAATATGGCAAAAAAAAGCGCAAAGTCAGAGACATTTGCGCAGCTTTTCATGAGGAATTCTTCGGAGATTGGACTAGCTATTTCATTAGCAATTTATATTTTAATTTAGCATCCTTGTCTTCTGGCTCTTTTTCAATGTATAACTTTAGATATTCAATCGCTTGTTTTTTTTGACCTGAAAACCTATATGCCTCACTTATATAATAATACCCATAGGTGGAGTCTGGAAAAAGGTGATTATTTAACTTAAATAAATCTATTGCCTGATTCGTCTTTTTTTCGAACAATAGCTTACAACCATATCGTTCAATAAGATTTTCTCTTAATGAATACTTCTTCGAATTGCGTTCTACTTCTCTAATTCCAGCTTCATAACCTTTATTGCATACTATCTTAATTATATCTTTAGTATAAAAAAAATTGTCAATTGATGGTGCTGAACCCACTAATTGTTTTTTAATTAGATTACTTACTTCCCAATAATTTTCGACTTCTCCATTTGTTAGAATAATAACAGTATAGCCCAAATCCGGATAAATCATTAGTTCACAAGCAATACCATCATGCCCACCGGTATGTCCAAAAATTCGGTGCCCGTTTATTTTGTTTTCTTCAAATCCATATCCATACATTCCTTCTCTATACTTCACTTTACCCGATGTACAAAGAGCAATATTTTCTTTACTAAGCAAACGACCGTTTTGTAAAGCATTGGCAAAACTCAGCAAATCGTCAACGGTTGAATAGCCGCCACCAGCAGGAGTTCCTTTTACTAAATTTACGAAAATATTATTTTTCCATTGTCCTGGTTCCTCTAATGACATTGTATAGCCAGTAGCTAAATTTGGAATAGCATTATCCAATTCGTAAGCATCAGTATTAATCATTTTTGAAGGTTTGTATATATATTCTTTTACGTAATCAAAATAATTTTGAGCCGACACCTTTTCTATGATTAATCCTAAAACCATGTATCCAGAATTGCTATACGAGAAGCTGGTACCTGGGGCAAAGGCTAGTTTTTTATTAACAAACAATGGAAGGTAATCAGAAACCGTTTTGAATTTTTCTTTTGCAAGCTTATCGTATTCTTCCCAAAAACTGTTCATTCCCGAAGTGTGCGTTAACAATTGGTGGATTGTTACAGAGTCGGAAACAGTTTTATTGGGATAATCTGCAAGATATTTGCCTACTTTGTCTTGAAGCGAAATCTTGCCAGATTCTACCAATTGCATAATCGCTATTGCTGTAAACATCTTGTTTATAGAAGCTAAGTTGAACTTTGTGTCTGGCTTATTTTTTATACTGTCTGGCAAATTGGCAAAACCAAATGCTTCCCTATATATTGGTTTGCCATTTTTTGCAATAAGAACAACCCCACTTAAATTATTTTCTTTTTCAAGTTTTTTTAAGTGAGACCTTATCGGATAAACTACACTTTCCAAATTTTGTGATTGGACCGCGATAGGTTGCAAAAGCGATATAAAGAAGATCGATATAATAAAATATATTTGACGGGTTGTCATATGGTATCATTTTATGATTAAAGAGACAAAACTACTTTAACCATAAAACGAAAAATTGTATAAATGTAAACCTATAAAAACAGCCAGTGCACTTGTTTTCTTTCTAGCGCAGTTGTTTTTTCAAAAAAAACTTTAGGAGAGAACCCTGTCAATGATTTGAATTCTCTTATCATATGGGACTGGTCAAAATAATCAACACTATATGCAATATCCGTTAAGCTGTTTCTTGTATTGTTTGATGAGTATTTATTAACCGCATTTCGAAATCTTAGTATCTTTTTGAATTGAGATGGAGTTTTGCAGATATGCCTGCCAAAGTGTTTGTTTAGCGTTGTACGTGAAATAGCATTTTTTTTACATAGTTCTATAATCGTTAAAGCATCATTTTCTTCACACATAATTTCAGACAAAATAGTTTCAAGAAAATCATGCTGAAACCCTATTAATTTGGATAACCAATAACTTTCAACAGCTTGAATTTTTTCGGTATCATTTTGCAAGGAAAGAATTTCAATCATAGCTTTTCTATAATCTTTAAAAGGTGAAAATTCAGAAAAATTTGAACTATTATAGTGGCTTAATTCATGCTCCAAAAATGAATTAATAGCTAACGGCTTAAAATAGATAGTAATTTCTTTTATTTCTCCTTCGTATTGGACATACACCGGCTTATTGAAATTATACACCAAATTTGTTTCAATCTTATTGTCATCGCATTTCCCAATTATTAACTTATTTCCTTTATTAATAGTTTTTGATTTTTCACTTATTGATACAATGGTAAAAATAGATGGGAAAGTTATGTATTGGGCGGGTTTTTCTTCAGATGTATGCGTGAGTATATAAATACACTCTATGTATTTTTTAAGTAAAGGATTTAAAGGGGAATAAACTTTTATTTTCATAGTTTATAAAAATTGGATTCACCAGCTGTCAACGAGACTTTAAATTTGTTATGCATTGACAAATCTTTTACCGTTTGCCGTTTGGTTCACTAAAATTACTCCTAACTTATTTTATAAATGTGGTTATGCAAACAAAAAGAAGAGAAAAAAGTTAAGGTGTTCATTTTTAAAAATCATAATAATCAAAGATAATCTAGTTAGATGTTTGAATGCTTCCCGCTACTAAGAAAAATACCACTTAAAAAAGCTGATGTTTTTTTATTTTAAATCCTAACAGTTCGTTGGGCTTATATCCGCCACGACGGATGCCGATTCGAGTACTGTCCTCACTACCAATACAAAAGCTCCAGATTTCTCTGAAGCTTTTTTTAGAACTATCATTAAAACTGTTATATCCATTGCCTTCAAGAGCATTACGCTCAAATTAGCAGTCTAAATATTATTTAATACTGGGTTACTTCTTTAGCCAGATTACGTATTACAAACCATTTTGGGTTAGTCAAAAAAGATTCAGTGTTCCAATCTTTACTCTCAATATCTTGTAAAAGAATAAATAATTGTTCCAATTTAAATTTAATATCACCATCAATCAAGTTTTCTGAATGCAACTTATTGAGATTAATAGGATTCAGAAAGGTATAAAAATCACCCTCTAATTCTTCTAAATTAAATCTAATTAAATCATCCCTTTCATTAATGCTAATATGGTTTGGAATTGCCATTAATTTTAATGTCTCTTGTAAAGATCTAAAGATATCTACCATTGGGCTAATTCTTTTCCAATTCTGTTTCAGTATGCATCACACACGCCCACTTGCTGTTTTCTTTAATCCAGGTAGAAGTGCAAACGCACTTTATAGGTTCTTTTTGACTTTGATCTACTATCTCAAAATCGAGACGATATCCTATTACCGCAGTGTTTTCGGCAATTAGTTTTTCTTTTACATCATAGATGTTCAGCACTTTTATTTTATTGGTTTGCCCAGAGTCGAACATATTTTTGAACTCAGCCTCACTGATACCCTGAATACCATTTTTTCCGGCAACTATGCAAGGAAACAGCGTTAGGTTTCTAACCGTTTCATAGTCACTATTTTCAACTCCGTGCCAGTATTTTTTTTCCAATTCTATAATTTGCCCTTCCATATTATCTCGTTGTTAATTAGACATTTCACAAATTTCACATTAATATTGAAATAAAATTACTCTTTTAACATAGATTTAATTTCGTAAAAAAGCTTCTTAATAATCATCTTGATCAAACGAAATGGATTTAGGATCTATCAACTGTTGGCGTGAGCGTCTGGCTCGTGCTACGATTTTTTTAATTACTAACTCATAATTTTCAGGTTCAAACAATATGAAAAAATGAGAAAGAAAGAAGTTCCTGAATCTCTAAAGATTGTTGGAAATAATATAAATGAGATTATTAAAGAAAAAAACTAAAAGTTAGACATTTAGCGAGCGATTCTAATTTAGATATTGAAGCTTTAAGAAGATATATGTTAGGCAAACAAATTATGGGTATCGATAAAGTTATTAGAATTTCTAAAGCTTTAAGTGTCGAAGTATCGGAACTATCTCAGAAAACATGATTATTCTTCCCTTCATTAAAACATAAAACACAATAAAAGCATAGAAGAATATTCTCTCAAAAATAAAATTTTTCAATATTTTTAAAAATTATTTTTCACTTAAAAAACGAACATTTCGCCCACACAACCTCACAACAACAATTTATTAATCAAACAAATACAAAACAACTAACTCGATTAACATGCCAATACTGATCGTCCAAAATGGTTTTCCATCAAAAAAAAATTAAAAATTTTTCTCAAAATGCTTTGTACATCTCAAAAATAGTTGCACTTTTGCACCCGCAATAGCAAAGCAGGTCCGTTCGTCTATCGGTTAGGACGCCAGGTTTTCATCCTGGTAAGGGGGGTTCGATTCCCCCACGGACTACTTACTAAGACAAAAGCTTCAGAGAAATCTGGAGCTTTTTTTGTTTATATTTACTTCTTTAAATGTTTGAGGATTTTAGAACAGTATTAAAAGCGCACAAAACCTACAAATTGGCAATTAATAAAGACACAAATACAGCAAACACAATAACAAAGCAAACAAGAAGTTATGAATGAAGTAATTTCAGATTACAAACACAATCAGAAAATCAACCCAAATCTTAAAATGAAACACAAATTAATAGCCCTTTTATTTGTATTCGCCTTTGCAAATATGTCTGGACAAGCGCCCGCCAGCAAAACCAACTACACCAACAGCAAATTACCTGCAGAAGAAGCTGTTACTAATAAATCTCTAAAACCGCTTAAAAAGATTTCTCTAGACGATACCTCAATTTTAATTTACGATTACGACGGTTCGCTTTTTTCATGGGATCTGGAAGTCGAAAGCATTGTTTGGACAGTAAAAGCTTCAGATGCCCACACAGAGATGTGCGCCAACAAAATAACCATTCATGACGGAGTTGTGTATATTCCGTTTATTAATGGAGAAATTTACGCAGTAGATAATGGAACAGGAACTATTTTCTGGAAATCTAGAATAGGAAACATTACAGACCAGATTGTTCTAAAAGACCAAACTCCGATTATAGCTAACGGAAAACTTTTTATAACTGCTCAAAATCAAAATCAGAGCAGTAATTTATACGCTTTAGATTTAAAAGATGGCAGCTTGGCTTGGAACTACAAATTAGACACTCCAAACAACGATATTGAGCCACTTTTTTTCGATAATAAGATCTTTACCCAAAGCGGAACAAATGTATATTGTTTTGAGGCTAATACAGGAAAATTACTTTACCAAAAAAGCTTTGATGAAACCATGACCGGGAAACCAGTTACAGATGGCGAAAGTGTTTTTATAACAGGCGATAAAAATTGGCTCTATGCTTTAAAACCAAACAGCCTTGATGTTTTGTGGCAGTTTAAAATAGAAGAAACCAAGAATAACGTTAAGGAACGTATAGTATGCCACGACAAAAAGCTATATTTTGCAGCGCAAGGGTCAGAAGTTTCTTCGATATATGCTGTAGATTCTAAAACGGGAACTCAGCTTTGGAAAACAGATTTTAAAGGTGATAATGTAGAATACATCGTTAAGGAAGTGGATAATCTTTGGGGATATACCCGTAAAAAGAAGCTTTTTGAACTGGACTTATCAAACGGTGAAATTGCATTTGAAGAAAAACTAACTACACTGCCAATTTCCAATATAGAATTTCCTGCTGATGACAACCTACTTTACTATTATTGCGATGCAGGCTTAATTCAGTTTGATTTAAAAGAAAAAGACGAAAACGTATACTACATGCGTACCTCACTTAAAGACGATCCATATAGCGCTTATTTAAAGATAATTCGATAATAGCTTGCTGCTTTTTGAAATAAAAAAAAGACCATTTTTTCAAATGGTCTTTTTTATACTCTTTTGAGAAAAATTTACGCTCTAAACAAAGCATATTTATTATAGTTGTACAAAACTTTATCATAAGCAACATAAAGCGAAACTATTTTCTCTGACGATTCATTGAATGTGATTCCGTTATATTTTCTAAACAAGTAAATTTCTTTTAAACAATTAGAAAGACTTTGGTGAATTTCACTTGTAAAAGTCGGCAGTTTTTTATCTCCTACCAAAAGATCAACCTGGTAGTTGGAACTGCTTTTTGATAAGTTATTACCAATAATTCTAATTGTAAAAGTGGTTGGTTTTCCGTACTGTTCTCCTTGATATTGCAGTGTCATAATTTCTTCTTATTAAGTGATTAGTAATGCCGTTGGTTAATCGGTTTTTGGTTCTCCGGATACTTATATTAAAGTTATAAAAATTTAGGCAAACATAAAGAATTCAATTCTAAATTAAATGTTATTTTTTCAAAAAGACGAAACCTCTAGAAACCAGAAAACCGTAACGAATTACGGTTTTGGCAATTAACTAAATATATTTAATCAACTTGTTTAACGAGTGTAAAATTCATTCATAAGCATCGATTAATTTTGGGTAATTATTGTAATTTATTTTCTTGGTTTATTTCTAATAAAAACGGATTTCCATTTTCGTCTATCATGGTCATATTCAAAGCATCTAATAATGCTGTCTTTTTTGAAACCTCGCCTGTAAATTTATTGTACGAAAGATTCAATTCTTCAAGCTTGTTAAGCTTTTCAATTTCTTGCGGAATTGCGCCTGAAAATTCATTGTCAAATAAACTAAAATTTTCTAATACATTCCAATTAATAATTTCATTTGTCAAATTTCCCGACAGCTTATTATTATTCAGCAGCAATACTTTTAGACCAGAAATTTTATAAATCGAAACAGGCAGTTTTCCGTTTAATTCATTATTGCAAACAGCTAAAATTTCTAACTGATTTAGTTTTCCAATTTCCGACGGAAGCTCTCCAGATATCTTATTCATAAAAAGCTCCAAATCTTTCAATTTAGTCAACTGGCAAATCGAAGATGGAATTGCTCCTGATAATTTATTATCGGCAATATTAAGCATTTCTAACTCTTTCAGATTAAAAATGGCAGAAGACAAACTTCCTTCAATTTTATTTTTTTCCAGATTCAGCGATTCTAAATTCACAAGATCGTAAAAAGCTTCAGGCAATTCTCCCTGCAGATTATTATCTGCCAAATTGAGCGCGACCACTTTTCCGTTTTCGGCTTTAACACCGTACCAAGTAGAAACAGACAGACTTAAGTCCCATTTGTTTTTCCATTGCAAACCATTTGTTGCATGGTACAATTTTACAAGCGCTTCTTTTTCTTTATCCGAAATGGTATCTGCCAAAACGTTTAGCGAAAAAGCAAATAATAAAGAAAGAGTAATTAAAATTTTCATAACAGATTTGGGATTTGTTACTTGTGTAAAATTATGCAATTCACTGTTATAATACACCAAATATCGGCAAACTGTTTAAAAAAATTTTACAAGTAGGATTTAAGCTACTTTTATTATTTTTCAGAACCTGCATTTTTTTTGATTACATTTGATCAACTAATTCTAAAAACCTCACATTATGCAAATTAACTTCGTTGCTTTATTCCTTGCAGCAATTGTCACACTCGTAACTGGTTTTATCTGGTACAGCCCAAAAGTATTCGGAACAATCTGGATGAAAGAAAATAATCTTACTCAAGAAGAGTTAAAAAAAGGAAATATGCTTAAAATCTTCGGACTAACGTATATTTTTTCTCTAATGATTACAATGACTTTAATGTCTCTGACCATTCATCAGTCTGGTGCAATCGGAATGGTTGGTGGACCGCCATTGATAGACAGTGCAAAACCTTCATTTGCTGCTTTTATGGCAGATTACGGAATGGCTTACAGAACTTTCAAGCATGGTGCGCTTCACGGTTTTATGTCGGGACTATTTTTTGCTTTTCCTTTAATTGGAATCAATGGCTTGTTTGAAAGAAAATCTTGGAAATATATTTTTATCCATAGCGGATACTGGATTCTTACTCTGACTCTTATGGGCGGAATCATCTGCGGATTTGCTTAATATCATTTATAAAAAACCCATTTGAAAAATTTATTTCAAATGGGTTTTTCTTAATAATAACTTAAACCCCATTAGTTATTATAAATATTATCTAATTTTGAAGAAATTAGCTCACTCTTTTGAATACAACATATTCTTTCCAGATTTACAAAAGCGCATCATTACTGCCTTTAGAATGGAACTCGCTTGCAGCAAATAATATTTTTTTGACACGAGAATATCTCGAAGTACTGGAAAATTCTTCTCCAGTAAATATGACCTGCCATTTTATTGGGCTTTTTGAAGAAAAAAAACTAATCGGAATTGCTTTAACGCAATTCTTATTTGCAGAAAAACTTGAATCTTTTGGAGAGCGTGATAAATGCTTAAAAACTTCGGTGCGTAATTTTGCATTAAAGAATTTTGCTTCACACGTTTTATTTGTTGGAAACAATATGCTTACAGGACAAAATGCTTTTATTTTTGACAAGACCATCAAAGAATCCAAAGCAATTAAAACACTTCATAAAGCTATCAATCAGCTTAAAAAAGATTTGAAAGAAAGCGGAAGAAAGGTTCATATAACGAGCATAAAAGATTTTACAGCAAAAGAAATCGAACCGCTTCAGGCAGAATTCAAAAACAACTACACGTTTTCGACCCAACCAAATATGATTTTTGAAATCAATGAAAATTGGAAAACCGAACAAGATTATATTGATGCTTTATTAAAAAAATATCGCGATCAATACAAACGGGCACGCAAAAAATCGGAAGGAATTGTAAAACAGCAAATGTCTCTTTCTGACATTAAACAATATGAAGATGTGATTTACGATTTATATTTTCATGTTGCAAAAAATGCACCTTTCAATACCTTTTTTCTGGCGAGAAATCATTTCAGCTTTTTCAAAGAAATCATGGGAGACAACTTTCTTCTCTATGGCTATTTTTTAGATGAAAAACTAATCGGCTTCAACACTTTAATCAAAAATGGCGATGTAATGGATACGTATTTTCTTGGTTATGACGAAAGTGTTCAGCGCGAAAAAATGCTGTATTTAAATATGCTCTACGATATGATCGCTTATTCTATTAAGAAAGGTTTCAAAGAAATTGTTTTTGCCAGAACAGCTCTTGAAATTAAAAGTTCGGTTGGGGCAAAACCAGTTAAAATGTATGGTTTAATCACACATAGCAATGCATTGATTAACCATAACATTTCAAGGTTTTTTAATTATTTAGAACCAAAAACAGAATGGCAGGAACGTAATCCATTTAAATAAATCTACGGTACCGCAATTTTCATTTGCTTGTGCAGAATATGAATTTCTAAAGAAGTCTGAGCACCACAATATTCTCCATCAATTTGAAAATTAACGGGATAATCCGTTTTTATTTCAGCCTTATCGGTTGAAATAATCACAATATCATCAGAATCAATTGGCATATTTCCGGTAATTATTTTTCCGATTAAAAGTAGATCCAAACTTTTTAAAATCACCAGCTCAAACTTCCCATCATTCATAGCTCCATTTGGATTAATTACAACTCCAGTTCCATATTTCTGCGAATTGGCTATTACAATCATTCTTGCTACATGCTCTACCGTTTTGTTATTTGCCGAAATGGTAGCAACAAAAGGTTCCTCAGATTCTTTGAGCGTTGTGAAAGCTTGCAATGCATATCCCCAAAAACCACGCACATCACTTTCTTCATAATTTTTAACCAAATTGGCATTTAATCCGATATCACTTAAATGGATACTTTTTTTTCCGTTAATACAAATCATATCCATTTCGATATAATGGTGTAGAAACGCTATTTTAAGGTTCTCCTCTATTCCATCAGGAAGATTCAAGTCAACCGAAAGTCCGTTTGCAGAACCTGCAGGCAAAATCCCAATTATAACATCTTGCTCTTCTACCGCTTCAGCTACCATTTTTATCGTTCCGTCGCCTCCTGCAACAATAATGCGCTCTGGCTCATGTTCATTATATAAAGATTGTATGGTTCTTAGATCATTTTTTCCCGTAGTTTCGTAGACTTCCAAATTGAAATGATTGGTTGCTGCAAACTCTTCAACAGCATCAATAAGATCTGATTTATCCAAGTCACCAGAAATAGGATTTACAACAAATAGAATATTCTTTTTCAAAATTTTATTTTTAAAACCAATTAAATTAAGTAATTTACAGTTACATAAATATACGTAATTAATGAAACCAATTCTACAATTATATCGCGGTTATGCAAATGAGCAAGAGTTAATTGTAATGGGGCATGTTTTAAAAAGAGAAAACAAATACGATTTTGAGAAAAGAAAATTAAAAAATGCCACTTCGATACTCAGACTGTTCCGAATAAAAACCATTAAAAATTTTGATGTTTATCTTCATTATAATGGCGAAGTCATCCACACTAAAACATTAGATGATGGCTTTTTCAATTTTTGCATTCCATTAGAAAAAGAAACCCATTTTGGATGGATGTCTTACGAAGTGAGTTTAAAATATAAAGAAGAAACCATAACTTGCAAAGGCAGTTTTATTAGACCTCACAAAGGAAAACTCGGAATCATATCTGACATTGACGACACTTTTCTGATTTCACACACCAATAACTTTTTTCGAAAACTTTATATTTTATTATTTAAAAATGTAAATGACCGAAAAGTTTTTAAAGATGTTGTACCTCACTATCAAGCTTTAAGTTCTGCAGGAAGAGACAATGTCGAAGAAGTAAATGCTTTTTTCTACATCTCTAGCAGCGAATGGAATTTATACCGATTTATTGCTAAATTCACCCGAATTCACAAACTCCCTAAAGCCGTTTTTCTCTTAAAAGACATCAAAAGAGGAGTCACCGATTTCTTCATGAGCGGAAGAGGAAATCACGATCATAAATACGAAAAAATAAAGCATGTTGTAGAGTTCTACCCAACTTTAAAATATGTTTTAATGGGCGATGACTCGCAGCACGATCCAATGCTTTACGAAAGAATTTGCAAAATATTTCCCGTTACAGTTGTTGCGGTTTATATTAGACAAACGGGTAAATCTCCTAAAAAAGAAGTCCAAAAGATTCTAAAAAATCTGGAAAGCATAAATGTTTCCGTTTGCTATTTTAAAGAAAGCAGTAAAGCAATTGATCATTCTAGATCGATCGGGATTATTAAGTAGTTTGTTTCAAGTTTCAAGTTTTATAAAACGCAAAGTTCGCAAAGCTATCTATTGATAAAGCTTTGCGAACTTTGTAAATTGTAAATGCCAACTACAAAAAACTTAGCGTGCCTTGCGGTTAAATTTACTCGTCAACATGAAACTTGAAACCTGAAACCTGAAACTCGAAACAAAAACATTAAGCATTCAACCCATCAATTTCTTCTGAAACAACTTCCCAATCGATTAACAATTGCTCCAAATCTTCTTTCTTTTTATTGTAAGCAGTAAAAAATGAGGCATCTTCGATATGTTTGTCGTAATTGGTTTCTAACATCTTATCGTCGTGCTGAATTTGCTTTTCTAATTGCTGAATCTGGCTTTCGATTTTGCTTAATTTGTTCTGAAGGGCTTTTCCTTTCTTCTGATCTTCATAAGATACTTTGGCAACCTCTTTCTCTTTTGGAGTCGTTGCTTTTACAACATCTTTTTTCTCAACCTCACGCATGTTTTCCAAATTACGTTGCTCTAAGAAAAAGTTAATGTCTCCTAAATATTCTTTGATTTTTTGGTCTTTAAATTCGTAAACGATATTTGACATTCCTTGAAGAAAATCCCTGTCGTGAGAAACCAATAATAAAGTTCCGCCAAATTTTTGAAGTGCTGCTTTTAAAACGTTTTTAGATTTAATATCTAAGTGGTTCGTAGGCTCATCCATCAGCAAGACGTTAATTGGCTGTAACAACAATTTGCAAAGTGCCAAACGGTTACGTTCACCTCCAGAAAGTACTTTCACTTTTTTCTCCACATCATCTCCACGGAACAAAAACGAACCTAACATATCACGTACTTTCATACGATTTGTGTCAGTTGCAGCATCTTCCATTGTTTGAAGCAAAGTAATTTCTCCGTCTAAGTATTCTGCCTGATTTTGAGCAAAATATCCTAATTGAACATTGTGTCCTAATTTGATATTTCCTTCATATTCAAATTCGTTTACAAGAGCCTTGATGAAAGTCGATTTTCCTTGCCCGTTTTGTCCAACAAAAGCAATCTTACTTCCTCTTTCAACCAGTAAACTTATATCTTTAAGAATCGTTTTGTCACCGTAAGCTTTCGTTACATGTTCAGCTTCAATAACAACTTTCCCTGGTTCTTTTGAAACTGGAAACGAGATATTCATTACTGAGTTATCATCTTCGTCAACTTCGATTCTTTCTACTTTATCTAATTTTTTAATCAGCGATTGCGCCATCGAAGCTTTTGAAGCTTTTGCACGGAATTTCTCGATTAATTTTTCTGTTTCCTCAATCTTTTTCTGCTGATTTTTTTGAGTAGCTAATTGCTTTTCTCGAATTTCATGGCGCAGTTCTAAATATTGAGAATATGGTTTATTGAAGTCATAGGCTTTACCTAACGAAATTTCGATTGTTCTATTCGTTACATTATCCAAGAACATTTTATCGTGCGATACAATTACGACAACTCCAGGATAATTACGAAGGAAATTCTCTAACCAAATGATACTTTCGATATCTAAGTGGTTAGTTGGCTCATCGAGAAGCAATACATCGTTGGATTGTAATAATAATTTAGCCAATTCGATACGCATTCTCCATCCTCCAGAGAACGTTTCTGTTTGGTTATTAAAAACTTCTCTTTTAAAACCAAGACCTAAAAGAATTTTCTCTGTGTCTCCCACATAATTATAACCTCCAAGAAGTTCAAAACGATGTGTATAATCAGATAAATCTTCAATGATTTGCCCGTATTCTTCACTTTCATAATCGGTTCTAGTAACCAATTGATGATTGATTTCTTCCAGTTTTTTCTCTACAACCTTAATCTCTGTAAAAGCTTCATAGGCTTCTTCCAAAACGGTTCTTCCTTGTTCAAAATCAATATCCTGACGTAGAAAACCCATTCTGATATCTTTCTCTTGCGAAATAACTCCTGAGTCTGGTTTAAAATCTCCTGCCAGCATTTTTAGCATTGTAGATTTACCAGCTCCGTTTTTACCAACAAGACCTACACGGTCGCCGGCGCCTAAACGAAAAGTAACTTCTTCAAATAAATAGGTTCCTCCAAAAGAAACGGAAAGATTGTGTATATTAAGCATAATTTGAGTAAAAACTAAAGGCTGTGAAAAACCTTTATTTTATTAATAAAAAACAAACTGTAAATAAACCTTTGGCATTTACAATTTTGAAAGTGCAAAAGTATAACTTTTAATTGAAGTTTTTATACTGAAAAACAATCGCTTTTACCATATTCTAAAACAAAAAAACGGATTGAAAATTCAATTTGATTTTCAATCCGTTTTTAAAATTTAAATTATTGAATGCTTTTTTAAGCTTCTTTAGGCTCTGGCATTAAGATCGAAGCTAAAACAGAAATTAAAAGTACACCTCCAATTACTAATAAAGAATAAATAGATTCAATATGGTAGAATGGAGAAATAATCATTTTTATTCCGATAAATGACAAGATAATGGCTAGACCATATTGCAATTTACTAAACAAGTGAATAAAGTTGTCTAACAAGAAAAACAATGCTCTAAGCCCTAAAATTGCAAAAATGTTAGAAGTATAAAGAATAAATGGATCATTTGAAATTGCAAAAATCGCAGGAATAGAGTCTACTGCAAACAGTAAATCTGTAAATTCAATTACGGCTACAACTACTAAAAGTGGAGTTGCTAATTTTTTACCATTTTCGTATGTAAAGAATTTATCTCCGTCATACTTATCGCTAACTTTAAAGAACTTTCTAATCAATCTAGCTCCTCTAGTATTGTTGTAATCTTCATCATCGTCATCGTCTCCAGAAGACCAAGATTTAACCCCAGCATATACCAAGAACAATCCGAAAGCTGTCATGATTAAGTTAATATCATATTTAAATCCTTCTAATCCTGCAAGGCCTAAAAGTTTGTTTAAATACGTTAATTCGATTAAGAAAGCACCAGAGAAAATAAAGATTGCTCTTAAAACTAATGCTCCGATAATTCCCCAAAACAACACTTTATGTTTGTTGTTATTCGCAACATCAAAAAATTTAAATACTAATATGAATACAAAAAGGTTATCAACAGAAAGCGCTTTTTCGATCCAATATGCCGATTGAAATTCATAGAATTTAGCTGCACCTGCAAAATAGTACACTAAACCACTAAAGATCATGGCTAAACTGATCCAAACTAATGACCAAGTTATAGCTTCTTTATTTGTTACGACGTGACTTTTTTTGTTGAAGATTCCTAAATCTAGCAACAGCATAATAACTACTGCAACCGCAAAAACAATAATTAAACCGGGATGTTCCGAAAAGATTGGGTGTTGATTCATTTTAGATATTAATTAGGTTAATTTTTAAATTATATATTGGCCATTGTTACCACAATGACTCTTCCGCCCTCTTCATTAGAAAGCAGTATTTTTTTTCCGTGTGTAAGTTCTACCATTGTACCAATTGGAACTTCTTTGTCTTCAGTTAAATCTTTTAGCGAAGTCAGTTTTTGATTGACCAAAACCCACTTCCCATTAAAAAAAGTAAAGTAACCAACAGGCACTTTTTGCTGCGGTGTTAATTTCTCATTTCTGGCAATATTACGATTAACATGCCATTGAAACAAATATTGATCATTATAAACCATTAATCGATGATTCTCGGGCTTCCAAGTCGTTTCCTGAAACTGATAATACAGATCTAAAACAGGCAGTGTTCCTTGATGCGGAGTACCGCAAAAAGGACATTTTGGAGTATTTGTATTATCAAAAACATACCATTTTTGGTCGCAGGTCGGATTATGACATTTCTGCATTAAATCGGTTGTTTTTAACAATGCAATTTCCCATTCTTCTGCGTTTGGTCTTTGCATCGGATTGTGTAATCCGTCTATAAAAACTTTATCAAACAAGGTTTTTAAATAAGGTCCTGTGATGGTATAAGGCAATTTTGTAATATCTGCCCAAGGTAAATCCCACTTCGAAACTTGGTTTAGTTTTGGCCTATTTGTGGCATCGGTTGGGTGTTCGATAAACATCGCTTTTTCGCCCATTGACAATAAATCGTCTTTTTCGGTATCTAAATCATGGACTTTTCCTCCTTTTAACGGATGCCTATGCAATAGAAACATATAAATCAAAACTGGCAATGCATGCAAATCTGTTAATCTGTTTGGCAATTTTCTGTTCGGATCATTTTTATCTAAATGTTTGCTCGAAAGTACTTCTGGCGCAATAAATTCGGCTGTACCAATTACTTCTGCAGGAAATAATCCTGGAACAACCAATCCGTCCAAATCTATCATACAAGCCGATCTTTCTATCGGATCGATTAACACATTATTGTATGATAAATCAGAATGAGCCAATCCCATGGCATGCATTTTTTTAACGCCTCTAGAAAGATTTACACAAACTTGAAAATAGCTTAACCAATCGCCCAATTCAGAACTTGCCACACGTAACGGAAAATGCGGATTTCTAAATTTGGGTCCTGCAAACCATTTTCCGTTCTTTTCTTTTCCTTGAATTAATTCACTGGTTTGATATCCTTTTTTAAAGAAGAATTTTGGCTTATAAACAGGGACAATAATTCCCGTTAAACCATTGTATTCAATAACGTCCGTTGGCCATCTGAAAACTTCATTTAAATAATAATCTCCAGCTTCTCCATTTTGAATTTGAGAATAGTATTTATTGGTAATTTTTTGAAGCCTTTCTTTCTGATTGAAGTCTAATTTATCTCTAAAAATGGCGACTACATATTTTCTGTCGGGACTAAAATAAACGTCTTTTACACCACCGCGCATCGGTTCTCCGTTATCAACAAATTGATATGTTTTGGTATAGTCGTTTATTGATTTTACTGTAACTGTACTCATATTTAGTAAATTATAGCAAGCGTTCTGTCATCATGATTTCCTGGACTCCAAAAGTCCATCCAGATTGAAAGTTGTGTCGCAATATCTGCATTTTCATATTCAAAATCAACTTTAGATCCATCTTCATTATTGCCTTTTAAGTCAGACAGAAATTCATTCCATTTTTCTATTTTTTCTAAATTGGCTTCGACCACAAATTTAGGATCGTAAATTCCGTCTGTCATTAGTATTAAATAAGAGAAATCATCTACTAATTTAAAGCCGAAACGTGAAGAAAGTTTATCGCTTTGAAAAATTTCAGGCATGGTAATAAAACGTGTTCCACCACCAAATTCGCCTACATCGATAACATTCATCAATGTAATTTCGGTTAAATCTTTATTTAGCAAACCAATGGGACAATCCCCAACTCCAAAAGTTAAGATGGCATATCCGAAATCATATTTTTTAACTAAAGCAAAAATTAAAGTTGCATGAAATTTTTTCAGTTCTTCGTTATTCGCCGTCGCAAATTCTTCAATCTTTTGATTAACAAAATGAGCCGCTTTTGATAATGTATTGTAACCAAAATGACTTATTTTTTTTGATGAATCTGAATCTGTTTTATGGTAATGATGAAGTAAAATCTCGTCAAATTCTTTTAAATTTTCTTTATCTAGATTTTCTTCGAAGTACTCAATTAAAGTATCGCAAGCTAATTTTGAACCTTTTCTCGATAAAGCCGCCGAACCTGCGCCGTCTGAAACCGCCAAAACACTCCAGCCATTTGTATCAAAATTTTTGAATGCAAAATCGTCTTCTCTAAAAGAGCCCACATTGGCATGACTTCTTCCTCTTTTGGAAGCCACAACAATTTTTTTATCTAAAAAAGTACTCGCAACCGCTACATTATCTTCTTTAGCAAAAGGAGCTTTTTTGTCACTTTCAATACTTTTCCAAAGTGATTTTGGGTCAGGATTTATAATTATGGTAAAAACTTTTTCGTTTAAAGGCGTTTCTTCCGATTCGCCATCAATTTTAAAAAGCATTTTTATTTTTAAATCGCCGCTTATTTTCGGATTTCCCGAAAGCACTTTTTCTTCGCGATCAAATGAAAGTCCGGTTTCTTCTAAATTTTCCATTTCGTACGAAATAATATCATCCCAACCCAATTGTATAAAATCAATTTTTGCTTGGTATGCTTTATTTACGGTACCGTTTGGCAGAAAAACAGATTGATTCGTAATATCATCTATTCGATTTATTAAGTTCCAATTTTGCATAATGATCTGCTGTTTTTCTTTTATTATTTTTACTGCTGCAATATTGTTTTCACTAGAAATAAAATCTTCAAAAAGCGATTGTTTGCCTTTTGGAATATCAATTTTATTCTGGAATAAAAAAGACTGAAGATATCTTTTGGTCTCTTCCATACGTATTATCCTTGCGTTCTGTTTACATCAAAACCACCTTCGCCATAACCGTAAGATCCTTGATTGTTACACCACGGGCATGTACTAATTTGCTCGTCGCCAATACAATGTATTTTTTCGCAAACACAAACTGCAAATGCAATTTGATTGCCGCAACATGGACAAGTTGGTGCACCAAACAATTCTTCTGTATTTACTTTTGTATTGAAATTACTATTATCAGCCAATTCAAAATAATTATTGTCAACTTGATAAGCGCCAACTAATTTGTAATTTTTTGACGTCAATTCGATTCCAGCATAAATAGATGGCGCAATATTTTTGCGGTATTTCATCAAATATGGTCTCTTAGTATTTTGACATTTTCCGCTTAAAACCACATAATTATCATCTACATATTGCTTGTTTGGTTCTTCTTTTGTCAAATCAATTTTAGAAAGCGTTTCTCCATCTAATTTTGCCAATTCAAAACCAGATGAATTATTTTCTACGCTAATACTGCTGGTTTTAATAGAATCTGTAACCCATTTAAAAAATTCTTTGTACGATTGTACATTTGTATTTTTAAAGTGAAGTACGTTTTCTGTCAACTGCCCTAATAATTTTGTATCCGTTTCGTTTCCAAATGAAACCGCAATTAAATTTGCAGTTCGCTGCCAATTATTTTTCCATTCGTTTATTGCTGCCTGCGTATCGTCTGTCGGAACTCCGTCAGTAAATAAAAAAACGATTGGTTTCCAATCTCCTTTTACTTCATAAGTCGTTTTAACAATATTATTTCTTAATTCATACATTAAATGCCCTAAACCTTTACTAAGCGATGTCCCGCTTCCAATTGGAAATCTAGGCGGATAAAAACTCACTATTTCCTGCAACGGCACTAAAGTTTTTGGCTGTCCTGCAAAAACGATGATAGAAACATAAACCGTTTCCAGAGCATGCGGATCTGTTTTTAATGCCTGAATAATAGTTGATAAACCTTCTTCAACTTGCTGAATAGGTTCTCCAACCATTGATTCTGAAATATCAATTAAAAAATATATTGGTAATCTTCTCATTTTAAAGGAATTTTAATAGCATTAAAAAAATAAATAAAAGGATAATTTGTGTCATATCAACTGCCAATCCAACGCCGACTTGAGCAGGTTTTACAAATGTTTTCAGGAAATTTAATATGGGGAAAAATATACTATTGAAAAAATCAAAATACGATTTAAACTGATGATGAAGCTTATCTTTATATGGCAATAATTTGGAATAAAAAAATAATGCAATAATCAGAATTTCAATAAGAATTTTAATTGTATACATTATGAAAGTGCCTTGATTATCTCGCTCGCTATTTCCTTAAAAGCCTCTCTTTCTGCGGTATTTTTGGTTGGATAGCCGTAAACTGCTATTCCGTTATTTGGTTGCATATAATTTATAGAGAAACAAGCGCCATAACATTTATTTCCTCCATTTAAAGGTATATCATGTTTCACTTTTAAATAAGCACAACTTTTTCTAACAATTACATCGTGGATAATAAAATCCTTTTTAATGTAATTCTGCTTTAAGATCTGCTCTACATTTTTAATATTGAAATCTTCAATACCTGTTGTCCCGTAACACATATTGATATTATCTATATTCATGGTGTCTAATATCTCATCTGAAGTTTGCTCTAAATTTTCAAGCTCATTTTCTTTTCCTTCATAATAAGCTTCATCCACTGCTGTGGCAACATGTATAAGCACTTTTGAAAATGTAAATAGCATATCAAGCATTTTTTTTAATTAAATCACAACTGTTATTTCGCTTGGCGGTGGCGGAAGCGTTACACTTTCTCCTGTTCCCTGGCTTTTATTTCCTTGTTCGATAGTTTCAGAAACCCATTTAAAAAATTGCTTTAAAGTAGAACTATCAGCAGAATCTAAATGGACAACATTGTCTGTAAGTTCCTTTAAAATACTGTCGTTGGCCATATGTCCGGCCGCACAACCTACAACTGCACCAAAATTTAAGGCTTTAATTTCTTGAATTTTTTCTCTGTAGAATTGAATATCTGATGGTTTTCCGTCTGTAAAAACAAATAATAATGGTTTCCAGTCGCCTTTTAAAGTTGCAGATCCTTTTATAACTTCTGTTTTTACTTTCTGAATTACAAAATCTAAACCTGCTCCCGTATTGGTTGGACCACTTTGCGGACAAGTTATTTCAGGAAGCTGAAAATGAACCAATTCGGTTAAGGGTACAATTTCTTTTACTTCTCTGTCGTAGGTTATAATACTAATCCAAAGAGAATCTAATGCTTGCGCGTCTGAACGCAATGTATTAATCATACCACTTAAAGCATTATTCAAAGCTTGAATTGGCTCTCCGTACATTGAACCCGAAGTGTCTAGCAAAAAATATACTGGTAGTCTTCTCATAATAATTTTTAAAAACTAGTAAAACAATGAATTCGTGAACTATTAATTAGACGGTACAACCCCGCCTTTTACTGAATTTAAACCACAATGTTTAATTCAGATGGTGGCGGAGGTAATTCTTTTACATTTGTAAATTCTCTGCCTAAATCTTCAATTTTTGTAGAAGTTACACCAATTGAAGCTGTTACCCATTGAAAAAACTTGCCAATACTAGCGCTATCTGCGTTTTCTAAACTTACTACAGTATCGGTAATTTGTTTTAGAACATTGGTATCTGCACCGCCTCCCGCTGCACAAGCAACCGTAAAAGCTGTTTTTACTTTTTTAAATTCTGCCAGACCGTTTTCCCAATTATCTGTCGGAATTCCGTCAGTCATAATAAATACTAATGGTTTCCAATCGCCTTTTTGCTCTGTGGTTGTTTTTGCAACTTCAGTTTCTATTTTCTGTGCAGTCAATTTTAAAGCATCGCCTAAAGCCGTAACTCCACTCGCTTTTAAATCAACCATTTGAAAAGATGCCAAATCGGTTAATGGAATAATCTGCTGTGCCGTACTGTCAAAAGTAATGACACTCAAAAAAGCAGTTTCTATGGCTTGCGGATTTTGTCGCAACGAACTGATCATCATTTGCACACCGTTTTTAACGGCTTCAATAGGTTCGCCAGTCATTGAACCAGATGTGTCTAAAAGTAAATATACAGGCAGTCTTCTCATGATATAACGATTTATACAGGAATATTATAGGTTGAAGTTTCAAAAGCGCTATAAATATTAGAGCTTCTTTTTAAAGTCGCTACTAAAAATGAAATAATGCATGAAAATATTACAAGTTTCTCAGCTTGATAAACAGATCTATCACCTGAGAAACTCTAATCCATGAATGTTTTCAATTTATAGGTAAGATTGAACTATTTTATGAATAGTCTGTCCTAAAAAAGTATCGTCTGTTGGATCTCCAATTGCGCTGAATTTCCATTCTCCATTACGTTTGTACAATTTACCCATAATAATAGAACGCTTGTTTACGTATTGACGGTCTGCGGCTACATTATACGACGCAAATTCAGAAACTACTTTTGTTGGAGTTCCTTCATACATTCTAATTTTTGCATAAGGAATTTGAGAAAAGTCTTCTTTTCCTGCATTATTCAAAAAGAAAAATATCTGATTTACTTTGGCATCAACTTTAGAAAGGTCAACTGTAATAATTTCATTATCCAAACCATCGTCGCCGCCTGTATCACCTGCAAGGTCATCACCGGTATGCTTCAATGCACCATCTACACTTATCAATTTACCTTTTGGCAAACCAAATTGTTGTAAAACTTCTACTCTGTAAAGTGGGGAATACAAATGATCACATAGTTTGTTTTGATCGTCGATTAATACACAGCTTAAATCTAAATCAATATCCACTACATTTTTTGATAATCCTAAAAAGCCTTTTGTTTCAATAGCTCCCCAGTTTACTCCAACACAGAAGTTGGTTAATGTTTCACCACTAGTTTTTCTTAAATCAATTTTTTGACCTTTGGTTAAGTTAATTGCCATTTGAGTTAATGTTTTAAAATTAATTATATTTATTTAAGTAATCTTGTAAACCGCCTTTCATTCCAATCCCAACAGCTTCAAATTTCCACTCTTCGTTTCTTTTGTAAATTCTACCAAATTCGACAGCCGTTTCTATAGAAAAATCTTCGTCAAGCTCATACTTAACTAACTCAACATTAGCTTGATCTAAAATTCTAATAAATGAATTTCTAATTTGTCCAAAATTTTGTCTTTTTGTATCAGCATGGTGAATGGTAACCACAAAACAGATTTCGTGAACTTCTGGAGAAATTTTAGATAAGTCGATGTATACTTTTTCATCATCGCCGTCACCATCTCCTGTTAAGTTATCACCTGCGTGAGTAACTGCTTGGTCAGGTGATTTTAAGTTATTGTAATAAATAAAATGATTGTCATTCGGAATTTTTCCATTTGCACCAACTAAAAAAACTGAAGCATCCAAATCAAAACTTGATCCTGTGCTGCTTGAATTACTATCCCATCCTAATCCAACAGTAAATTTTGGAGCATCGATACTTTGTCTTTGTCCTTTCTCTAAGTTAATTGCCATTTTATTTTTAATTAATATTAATATTCAACATTGTTTTTAAAATATTAGTCTGTTCATCAACATTCTGTAATTCATCCAGAAAATCGACAGACGAAATTTTTTCTAGATATTCATTTAGCACTTCTAAAACACTTTCAGGCAGTGTTGTTTTTATCGTACTAAGTTCATTTTTTAGGTCCGCATTTTTATTTTTCAGCCCTTTTATAATAATTTGTTTAGAAGAATCATTTTTAGAAAGATCAATTCCTTTTACAGCTTCTTCATTTAAGAAATAGAATGATTTTTCGTTAGCAACAAAAACAAATTTGTCATTAGAATCCCTGAATTCATAAACTTCTATAATCTCATTATTACAAACTAATCCGCAACAAAATTTGATCTTAAAATCTAAAATATTTAGTCGTCCTAAAAGCTTTCTTTCAAATCGTGCGTGTGCATTTTCATAAACACTTTTATTAAACTGCGAAAGCTTCTCGTATTGATCAATAGTAATTTCTCTATAATATTCTGCTTGAATGCTTTGTGAGAAAGTCAACAAATCATTCCAATTGAAAAAAACATCTTTTTCTGTAACAAACAATTGATAGAGTTCTTCTATCTTTCTTGACATATTTTGAGCATGAAGCTGCAGTTGTTTTGCAAGCTTTGTCTCCCCGATTTCCGATTTTAATTTTGCTAAAATATCTTCGTTAATATAAATCTCATCTGAAATTAAAACATACTGCTGTTCTTTTGATTTTTTTAGTTTTTGAAACAAATCAATTAAACTGTTAGTATATTGAATATGAAAAAGTTCCAGTTTATTAATATCTAAAATTCTATTTTTTTCGAAGAGTTTGTGAATGATTTTTGTTCGTACCAAAACTCCAACAAGATCCTTGTGATTAAAGAAATTGGCTAACAATTCTAAAACCACTAATTTTCTATTACTCTCTTTTATTATTTCAAGATATCTTTCCTCTTCCTCCTGCATTTATTTAATTTCCAAACATTCAATTTTTATTAATCTTAGCTTACAACACCTTTTTTCAATTCTTGTTCTAGACTTTGTAAACCGGCATCAAGTTGTCTTCTGGTTTCTGCACCTTGCTCATGAATTTGCTTTACTTCTGTCAAAGTATCAATCAAAGATTTCGTTGTCATCTTAAGCGTTTCAAGAGAAACGACTGTATTTTCGTTTTCTTTAGCCACTTCAATACTATTTTGTTTCAGCATTTCAGCATTTTTCTGTAAAATAGTATTTGTTGTTTCTGATACTTTTCTTTGTACTTCTATATTTTGTTTTTGTCTTTGAAGTGCCACCGCAAGAGTAAGCTGATTTTTCCAAACTGGCATTGTTGTAGTCAGTATAGACTGTGCTTTTTCTGCAATAGAAGTATTATTGTTTTGCACAACTCTAATTTGCGCTAAAGACTGTAACATGATAAAACGTACAATCTTCATATCTGCCAGACGTTTGTCTAAACGATTGATGAAAGTTCTTTTATCTGATATTTGATAATCCTGATATTGAGCGCTATTTGCTTCCATTACAGCAAGCTCTTCGTTTAATTCTTTAAAACGAATTTGTCCTGCAATAATGTGTTTTTCCATTTCTTTGATAAGATTCACATTCCCATCAAACATAGTTTGAAGTGCGCTGTTATCTTTCACAGAATTAATCATTCCTGCTTTTACCTTATTACTGATTTTATCAATATTTACAGTAATTCTGTCGTATTCCTGGAATAATTTTTTTACGTCAATAATAAACTTATTAAGCAATGGAACTTTTGATATAAATCTTTTAAATGGACTTTGATTTAACTGCTCTACATCAATATAATTCAGTTCAGTTAATAAATCATTAATCAAACCTCCTACTTCGCCAGAATTATAAGTTCTTACATTCGTTAAGAAATTATCACTTTGTTTAGCAATAGAATTTTGAATTTCTGCACCATAATTCAGAATCGAATTGGCGTCATTTTCATTCAAT
This sequence comes from Flavobacterium sp. CFBP9031, assembly GCF_034044945.1. Taxonomy (NCBI): domain Bacteria; kingdom Pseudomonadati; phylum Bacteroidota; class Flavobacteriia; order Flavobacteriales; family Flavobacteriaceae; genus Flavobacterium; species Flavobacterium sp. CFBP9031. The sequence continues at coordinate 235,947 of NZ_JAXCWF010000003.1, read as the reverse complement.
TGGTTTGAAATGCTTTTATAACTATTTACTTCCGCTTCTGTAATTGAAGCTAAATTTACATTTCCATCTTTATCAATCAAAGCAGTATTCTCCTGAGTAACTAATTGATTCTCCATGATTTTTATAAGTGATTCTGTTGAATTGTAACAATAGTTTGTTCTAATTTTTTATCGCTTGTTGGTACTCCAACTGCGTTAAATTTCCATTCGTCGTTTCTTTTATAAAAAACACCTAAAATCATGGATACGTTACCGGCAAATGAAGCATCATTTGCAACATCGTAACGCGCAAATTCTTGAGTTACTCTAGTTGGAGTCCCTTCGTATATTCTGATAGATGCGAAAGGAATATCTTTAAAATCCTGACCTCTAAAACTGTTTATAAAAAACGCAACATGACTTGCAGAAGGCGTTAACTGAGAAAAATCTAAAGTGATAACTTCATTATCCAATCCGTCGTCACCATTTAAATCTCCCGTTAAATCATCTCCACTGTGTTTAATTGCACGATCATTAGAAATTAATTTTCTAAAGTTTACCGAATCAATATGATTTTTCTTGTCGTCATAAACAGCACAGCTAGCATCTAGATCTACTGCTTCTTTTTTTGTGCCAAAAAAACCTTTTTTCTCGATTGCTCCCCAATTCACACCTACACAGATGTTTACTAGTTTTGAGCCATTACTTTTTTCAAGATTAATACGTTGTCCTTTTTCTAAATTAATTGCCATATCTTAGTTATATTTATTTAAATAATCTTCCAATCCGCCTTTCATTCCAACACCCATTGCTTCAAATTTCCACTGCCCATCTTTATTGTAAATTCTTCCAAATTCAACTGCAGTTTCGATAGAGAAATCTTCTTCCAATTCATATTTAACCATTTCTGTATTGTTAGAATCATCTACAATACGAATGAATGAATTACGCACTTGTCCAAAATTCTGTCTTCTTTCTTGAGCATCATGAATTGTAACCACGATACAAACTTCTTTTACAGCGGGATTTATTTTAGTTAAATCTATTTTAATTTGCTCATCATCACCGTCTCCATCTCCTGTTAAATTATCCCCTGTGTGAATAACAGATTCGTCTGGAGCTTTTAGATTATTGTAAAAGATAAAATGAGAATCGGATAATATTTTTCCGTTAGCACCAACAATAAAAGCCGAAGCATCAAGATCGAAACTAGAACCTGTACTACTGTTGTTTGTATCCCATCCTAGACCAATTGTAAATTTTGGTGCATTAATATTTTCTCTTTGTCCTTTCTGTAAATTAATAGCCATAATCTAATCTATTTTTATTACGTTAATATTGTTTTGATATTCTAAAATCTGGTGATAATTATTACTAATTGCAAGATGAAATAATTCGTTACTTTTCTTTCTAGAAATATTAGAAATTAAATAAGCAAATTGTTTGTCATCCAGGCTTAATATATATTTTACGATTCTCGTATTGTATTGAAAATCTTCACTATTTACAATAGAGACAATGTCTTCTACGTTTTTAACCGCAAAATAATTGTAATGATTTTCTATTTTCGGATGAATCTCTTTATTAGTCAATTCTGCGTAGTAAACAAATAGAAAATCTCCTTTCACATTATGCTGATCCAAAATTTTATTTACTGTATGCTCGTGGCTACCTGTTATTTTAATATCGTCTACAAAAATGCATAGTTTGCCCTCAATAAAATTACGATCGATGTAATACGTATCATTCGATATTAATTTTACTCTCTGTTCAAAATCTAAATTTCCGTAATCTGTTACGTAAGTTTGATTTCTATAAATTTTAGATTCAATACAAGCTTTTTTCCCATTTTTAAACAAATAGCTGTTTAGTTCTTTTTTAAAATAATAGCACAAAAAGTTGGATGCAGTTGGAATAGATAAATAAGGACTTGGTAAAATAACAATGTCTCTATTTGATAAAATTAAATCTTTATGTTGAGCAACAAATCCGTCAAAAAGATCTTCTGCAAATTTCTCTGCAAAAAACTTATCTCCAAATTTAAATCTGCTGTATTCTGTCTCTTTAAAAGGACAGATTTCTTCTTCAACAATTTTATGTAAACTATAGCTTATATTCACTTTTATATTTTTAATAGATGTGCATCAAAACCAAATTTTAATGCTCCATTATAATCAGCAATACTATTATCGCCAATATGTAAAACATCCTTTTTTTCTATTTTTTTATATTTATTAACTTCATCAAATACCAATTTAAAAATTTCAGTGTTTGGTTTTGAAAATCCGACTTCATCAGAATATATCTGAAATTTTAAATATTCAGCCAGATCATAATGTTCTAATATTTTTCTTAAAACCTTTCCTTTAATAAATGCTGTATTACTCAAAATATTTATCGATTTACCTTGATTAGTTACTTCTTTAAACATCTTTTCGATATCAGAATAAATTAAAACTGGCTTATACTTTAAAAATAGTTCTTCTGTATGGCTGTAAAACTCCTTTAAGCGATCTGTACCATTTTTATCAAAATCAACATTTAAAGCCGCTAAAATTAAATAATAAATTTCGTACGTATCAATATTTAATCCTGTTTTTTCGTTAATATTATTGCATAAAACATCGTAGTATCTTACGACTTCATTTACCCTTTCAATTCCATGCTCCATTTCAAAAAAGTCCTTAAATAACAGATTCCTTTTTTGTTTAAATTCTGGATTTGATTTTATTAATGTCAGCCATAAATCAAAAGAAAGATGGCTGTAATTTTTATGATTTATTTTCAAGAATCTCCTTTATTTAATTATTTCTCCCGAATAATATTTCTCTAAGAAGAAACCTAAATCAGCTCTGTAGCCAATTCCTGAAGCCTCAAATCTCCAGTTACCATTTCTCTTATATAATCTTCCGAATTCAACACCTGTTTCAATAGAAAAATCTTCTCCTAATTCATATTTAGCAATCTCCTGACCATTTGAATCGTCAACAATTCTAATATAAGAATTTCGGACCTGTCCAAAGTTTTGCTTTCTGCGCTCAAAATCTTCAATTGTAACTACAAAAAGGATTTCTTCTATTGCATCGTTAATTTTAGCTAAATCTACCTTTATCGCTTCATCATCGTCTCCATCACTATTTCCTCCAGTTGGATCATCACCTGTATGCAATAAAGCTCCATCTGGAGATGATAAATTATTATAAAAAACAAAATAGCTTTCACCTAAAAGTTTTCTATCAGCATTAATCATAATGGCTGAAGCATCTAAATCAAAATCATGGCCAGTTCCTTCATTTGGATCCCATCCTAAACCAACAGTAATATTAGAGAGGCCTATATCAATTTTTTGTCCTTTTTGTAAATTTATTGCCATTATTCTATTTTATATTAAAAAAATTAACTTGCACAATAATACGAAAAAGAAGACCATTAATAATGAGGAAAACCGTAAAAGCAAAAAAATTATCAACAAATTAAAGCACAATTCTATTAAAATTGCGTTGATTTAATTTTTACATAATAAATTATTTACCAACAAAAAATTACGACAAAGATTTATCTTAAACTAATGAGAATACAAGACCGAGCAAAAAACAAACATTATTGCTATATTTACATTTTATTCTAAAAACTCAAAATTGAAATTGTAAGCACTTTTATAAAGATTAATTCTTAGTTTACAATATTTCTAAAATTACATCAGCATTAAAATGTTTAAAAGAGGTTCCAAATTAAATAGCATTATAACAGGAAGTTGTCCAAAATGCCAAAAAGAAAGCATGTATGAAGACAAAAATCCGCTTCATTTGAGTAAGGTTCTCAAAATGAACGAGCATTGCAGCCATTGCGGATTCAAATACCAAATTGAACCTTCTTTTTTTTATGGCGCAATGTACGTTAGTTACGGATTAAATGTTGCGGTAGGAATTGCTGCTTTTATTGTTTCATTTGTCTTTTTTGGAGCCACAATCGAACAAGCCTTTATTGCAATTATCTTGACATTAGTTGCATTGTTTCCTTTTGTACTTCGTCTTTCAAGAAACTTATACATTAATATGTTTGTTTCGTACGATCCTAAGGCCGGTCAGGAATAAGAGATTTTAAATATCTTTTATGGAAGCGTTTTATATCTGCTTCTTTATCTATTGGAGTTCCGCTTTCAATATTATCATACAACATTTTCGCTAAAGCCGGTCCGAGCATTACACCACGTGTCCCTAATCCGTTAAGAAGATGAATCGATTCGTATGCTTCATGAGTACCTACCAAAGGTCTTCTGTCGGCAACTGTTGGTCTAACTCCAGCAAAATGTTTTACAATTTCAAAATCGCAGGTAATAATTTCTTTAATGCGATCTAAAAGCTCTTGTTTCCCTTCTTCGGTAGGAAGATCTGTTTTGTCATGCCAATTGTAGGTAGCTCCAACTTTAAACAAATTGCCTCCTACTGGTAAAATAAAAACACTGGTATTAACAATTAAATCCAATTTCAAATCTGGCGCTTTTATTAAAAACAGTTCCCCTTTTGTTCCATCCAAAGGGAGATAATTAAAATAAGGGTTTTTATGCAATCCAAAACCCTCTGCAAAAATGATATGGCGTGCTTTAATATTTTTATACTGAATTCCTAAATCAAGAATTTCCAAGAAAGAACTATGGAAAGATTCTTCAAGAAGCAAATTATTTTCCTTTAAGTAGGTTTTATAGCTTTCTAATAGTTGTCCAGTTTTAACATAGCCTGTATGTAGAACTTCTCCATAATCATAAGGAGAATCAATACCTTGATACTTCTTAGTAATTAGTTTCGTTGATAAAAAAGGAGCCAAGTTTATTTTATCTGAAGCTGCAAACCAATTATTCTGTTCTTCAATTGAAAAAAACTTTCTAAGAATTGGCATTTTAAAATTAAATTTCTCGTTCAGTTTGTCTTCAACCTGTTGGTAAAACTCATTCATTAAAACCAAATGCTCTTTGGCGTTCCAGACTTCACTAAAACGCTTCAGAATAACGGGATTGTACAAACCTCCAGCAATTCTCGAAGAATTCTGAGATTTGTCATCAACAACTAAAATAGATTTATTGTTTTTTAAGGCGATTTCGGCAAAAGAAATTCCAGCCAATCCAGATCCGACGATTAAATAATCAAGCATTGTGAAGTGTATAGATAAAATAAAAAAAACTCTAACTACAAAGGTAGCAAGAGTTTTTCTTATTATGAGTTTATGAACTTAGTAATTCCACATATCTTCTTCAAAATTACGAATCTTCTCTTTTACTCTTTCAGATTCTAGCAATTGGCTTTGTGCATTATCTCTAATATAATCTTTAATCTCACGATCGCCATAGACGTTTTCTTCTTTATATATCACAGCATTAAAATGTCTTGAATTTAAAATCTGATCAAAGGAAATCGGCAAGGCGGAATTCTGTTCATTAAAAGCTTTTCCTTCATGCAGTACTTCTCGGGCATTGGGAAAGAAAACCCAGAATAGCTCAATATAATCTTTTTCATCACTATTCATAGTATAAACATCGGGCGTTACTGGGCAAATTCCCAGAAGGCGATATTTTAATGCACTTTCCCTCTTATCAAAATACCAAAATCCTTTAATTTTATATTGACTTACATCAGCCGCCGTAAGATCTTGCTTCAAAATATATTCGGCCGGAACTGTTCTAGTTGGTCCTACCGTTTGGTCTACATAATTGACTTTCTTATTTTTTCCAGAACCTGTAACCACTTTCTTCTTAACAACACGCGTTCTATAATCATCAGGATATTGATTAATAAGTTCTCTACCCGCATCTGTTGTATCAACACGAGACAAAGATCCTTGAATGTCTTTTAAAGTCTTTTTTGTATTAAAATAACTGTCTGTATAAACTTCTGTTATTTTACCGTTTCTCATTGCTTTGGTTAGAATATCATAAAGCGAACGTCTATCTGGACCAATATTGGCCGTATCAACCGGAAAATATAACGGAAAATTTATCTTTTCATTTAAATCTATAATTTCCCAAACCATCTTTCCCATCAAAACATCTCGATCATCAACATAACCATACGCTAGAGGTTTATCATTATCAGATATCATTTGAGCGGGTGTCTTATACCCTATCTGATCAGCAGTTTTGGCATTAAGTAAATTAGACTGAGCATTAGAAGATATGCCTCCAAGAACAGTAACAATAGCGATTAATAAATTTCTTACTTTCATCATGATAATTTTTACAAGACATTAAACGAAATTTTATCATAAATATTGTTATTTTTCTTACATAAATATAAAATAATATATCTTACCTACATTAGGCAGCTATATTAACATATTGACATAAAAAAAAACTCTTACTACAAAGGTAGTAAGAGTTTTTTAATTATCATGCTATGTATCAACTTAATAGTTCCACATATCTTGTTCGAAGTTGCGAATTTTTTCTTTCACTCTTTCAGATTCCAACAACTGATTTTGTGCGTTGTCTTTCATATAATCGCTAATTGCTCTGTCTCCATAAAGATTTTCTTCTTTGTAAACAACAGCATTAAAACGTCTTGAATTTAAAATCTGATCGAATGAAATTGGAAGAGCTGAGTTGTTGTCATTGAAAGCTTTTGCTTCATGCAATGCTTCTCTGGCATTTGGGAAGAATACCCAAAACAATTCAATATAATCCTTTTCATCACTATTCATTGTATAAACGTCTGGAGTTACAGGACAAATTCCTAGTAAACGATATTTTAATTCACTTTGACGTTTATCAAAATACCAGTATCCTTTAATTTTATACTGAGTAACATCTGCAGCAGTAAGATCTTGTTTTAAGATATATTCAGCAGGAACAGTTCTTGTTGGCCCAACTGTCTCTTCAACATAAGAAACTGATTTATTTTTACCTTTACCTGAAACAACTTTTTTCTTCACAACACGTGATTTATAGTCATCTGGATATTGGTTAATTAACTCTCTACCTGCATCTGTTGTATCAATACGAGATAATGAGCCCTCGATGTCCTTCATAGATTTTTTAGTATTGAAATAACTGTCAGTATAAACTTCAGTAACTTTTCCACCTTTAATAGCTTTAGTTAAAACGTCATAAAGAGAACGTCTGTTAGGACCAATATTAGCTGTATCTACTGGAAAATATAATGGAAAGTTGATTTTTTCATTTAAATCAATGATCTCCCATGTTGTTTTTCCCATCAAGATATCTCTATCATCTACATAACCATAAGCCAATGGCTTATCATTATCAGATATTAATTGAGCAGGAGTTTTAAGTCCAATCTGAGCAGGAGTTTTAGCGTTTAGCAAATTAGATTGCGCATTAGAAGCAAAACCTCCAGCGATAGAAACAATAGCTATTAAAAAATTTCTTACTTTCATCGTGGTATCGTTATAAGATATTGAATGTAGCTTACACTACTTTATTATTGTATTTCGTAAATTACAGGAGCAGTTCTTGGTAATAAATAACTACCAGCTCCAACAAGTTTAGTTTTAATTTCAGAAATAGTAACTTGGTCTCCTTTACCTGCTCTTGAAAGTACTTGTTTACATTGTGCATTCATTTTGTTTCCTGTAACAACAACTGTAGGTTGTCCAGCAATTTTCATATTGAATCCAACAACATCTAAACCAACTTCAAAATCAAAATCAAGAAGTTTAGCTCCAATAGTAGCAATCTCTAAGTTAGATTTAGGACCTTTAACAACTCCCATCTCACCTCTAATTGTTCCTGTTGGACCAGGAATACCTTTAATTCTGAATGTTTTCTTATCAGTTACTTTGTCACCGTTTGGTAAAGTACCTGTTACAGAAATTGTAGTTTCAGTACCTTGACCTGGGCTCATGTTATATTTTCCTGGTTTTCCAGCAGAAGCTAAACCTGGAGCACTTGCAACAATTTTGTTTGCATCAACACCAGCAAAAGATACAGAGATTGGGTTAACAACTCCTCTATATACTACGTTCATTTTGTCTGCAGAAATTGTAGCAGCGTTTGGTCTTGGAACTACAACATATTTTCCAGAGAATTTTAAAGGAATATTTTTTCCATCCTCTAAGAAAGTAAATTGTCCGTTGATGTCTTGTTCTCCAACTCCACCTGCAGTTAAAGAGATAACAGCTTGTCCGTTCACAATTTGTCCTGGACCTTGAAAAGAAGTTGGTGTAGTATTTTCATCATAACGACCCAAAACAACTTTACCTGTAACTTTTTCTCCTTGGAAATAAGCATTTTTATCTAAAACAACGATTGCTTGGTAGTTGCTGTAAGAAGCAGCTGCAACTGCAGCTTTACCTAAAGCACTGTTGTAAACGTCTGTTTCAACTTTTTTAACGTCATTCTGCCAAGCTGAAAGTTTTGCAGCTGTAGCAATTGCAGGGAATCCTTTAAAGTGGTACGCTAAGTATTTTTCTTTAATCCCTTCTTTGTTTTTAACATCAGAAACATCGAATTTCTTTTCAACCTCAGAAATAATTGACGCGTATTTTTTGTCTGTTCCTAAAGCCGCTTTAATATCAGCTTTATATTTTTCGATTTTAGATATAATTTCGTTACCTTTTTTAGTGTAACCGTCTCCTGTAAACCAGTCGTCGATATTATCTCCTCTATCCATAGACTCGTAAGGCATTTTTCCTGTTGCTTTATCAACTTCGAAACCTTTAACTGCCTGAGCTTTTAGAGTAGCTATATAATCATAAAAATCTTTTGTAATTGTTTCAACTTTGTGAGCTGTTACTGCAGCAATAGCAAATTCTCCTTTTGCTTCAGCAGCTTTTTGATCTAAAGAGCTTAATAAACCAGCGTTTGACTCTATAGAACTAGTGTTTGCACCTTCGAATTTTTCATTCATCAAACCAAAAGCAGAAATTACTTCTTTTGATACGTTCATTGCTAACATTGCGATGAAAACCAGGTACATCAGGTTAATCATCTTCTGTCTAGGGGTTAATTTTCCTCCTGCCATTTTTCTTTAATTAGTTCTTATTAATAAATTTAATATTTAGTTAAAAACTAATTATCCTTTGTTACTCATTGCAGAAAGCATACCACCGTAAACACTGTTTAAAGAAGCAATGTTTGCTGTCATAGAAGCCATTTGTTCTTTTAATTTTGTAGCGTTTTCAGCAATTTCTTTGTTAGCCTCAGCATTTCTAGAAGCACTTTCCAATTGTACTTTGTACAAACCGTTTAATGATTCCATTTGAGTAGCAGCCAAAGTTAATTCATCAGAATATTTCTTTTGTCCAGCGATTGAATCTACAGTTGGAGCAATTCCTTTAGCAGCAGATTCGAAATTTTTGATGCTGTTTCCTAAACTTGACATTAATTCACCGTCAATTTTAGCTTCTTTTAATAATGTGTCTAATTTTTGAGATAATAATCCTTGAGCATCAGTTGCAGATTCAGGTTTAGCTTTTTTCTCTCTTGCTTGTCCATTAGCTAATTCTGGGTAAACTAGAGTCCAATCTAGTTCTTCTTCAACTGGTTCGAAAGCAGAAAGCGCAAAAATTAACGCCTCAGTAACTAATCCTACTGAAAGCATAACTGTACCTGTTAATGGTCCAATCTCAAAGTGAGTAATTTTGAATAACGCTCCAACGATTACCACTGCCGCTCCCATACCATAAGCGAAATTCATTGCTTTTTTACTTAATAATGCCATAATACTTTTTTTTTAGGTTTAAAATAGATTTGTTGGATATTGATAAAATTATAAAATTACTTTTTTCTGTTTCCTGTAACTTGAGTACCCATGTAATCTTGTACAGTTCTGAATCCGATATAACTTCTAGCAGAATCAGCATATTCGTGGTCACGAGTACTTACCTGTAGGAAATAAGCAACGTCTTTCCAAGAACCTCCACGAACAACTTTTCTTTGATTTTTACCATCAATTACGTTTGGATTCATTGTAGAAACATATTCGTATGCGTTTGGATTGTAAGCTGAATCTGTCCACTCTGAAACGTTTCCTGCCATATTGTATAATCCATAACCATTTACGTCATATGATTTTGCTTCTACTGTATATAAAGCTTCATCAGCAGCATAATCTCCTCTACTTGGTTTAAAGTTTGCTAAGAAACAACCTCTATCACTTTTAGTATAAGGACCTCCCCAAGGGTAAGTAGCAGATTCCAGACCTCCTCTAGCAGCGTATTCCCACTCTGCCTCAGTTGGTAATCTGAAAGAGTTTACAAGATCACGTCCTTTTTTCTTAGATTTAATATAACTGTTTTTGTTTAAAGTTCTCCAAGCACAGAATGCTTTAGCTTGCTTCCAAGTAACACCAACTACAGGATAATCTCCATAAGCTTTGTGCCAGAAATAATCGTTGTGCATTGGCTCATTATATGAGTAAGCGAAATCTTTGATCCAAACTGCAGTATCAGGATAAACATTTACCTGTTCTGTTTTTACGAAATCACTTCTTTTTCCAACTTTAGCTTTTGCAGCAGCTTGAATATCCATCCAAGAATAACGGAATTTCAACTTATTTACATCAATTGTTCTTAAACCATTGTATGATTCTTCAATTGGCAAATACATAGAATCCATTACTTCAGCGTAATACTCATCTGGATATGCTTTTGTATCTTTAATTAACTTAACTTTTCTGTTTAATTTTCTTCCAGCATATGGATCATCCTTAGTACCAACACTATAGTAGTTGTCATACATATATTTATCATAAGCTGTCATTTTTTCTGGATCAGAATCATTAAAAGCGTAATCAGCAATGCTTCCGCCTTTTTTACCTTTTCCATCAGTAGCTTTCTGTCCAGTTTCATCTGCTAAGATTGCTAAACGAACTCTCATTGTAGAATCTTTCACCCATTCTACGAATTGACGATATTCACTATTTGTAATTTCTGTTTCATCCATATAGAATGAACGCACGGTTACAGTTTTAGTTGGAGCATCTTCTACGTTAGCTAAATCAGCATCTGATTTACCCATAATAAAAGATCCGCCCGGAACTAATGTCATTCCATAAGGCTTCTCGGGATGCCATTTCCCTCCTGTAACACCAACTAATTCACCTTTGTCACCTGACTTACCACAGCCGATTACTAGTGTTAACATTGCTGCAAATGCAATAAACTTCTTCATATAAATTTGGGATTATCTATTCATTATTAAAAGTCCGTAAACGTATTTATTATTTATCTAAAAAACAATACTACTTGCGAATTTATTTTACCGTTCAAAAATAATGTTAAATAAAATAAAAAAAAAATATTTTATCGATAAACTGTTCTAAAAAATCGATGTAAAACGTTAATTTTTATATATTACACGTATTTTCTTACTAATTAATTTTAACTATTTTAAACAAGTTTTAAAAATTTAAGATTTCGCTTAAATTTTCGAACTACAAAGCGTTTTTTCGTTGCGCTTTCCACCATCTTTCTGGCAATTCTTGATTGCAAGCCGACAAATATTCGTCGTAAGAACAGGGTAATAACGTATTTCTTTTCAATTTATTGTTGCCGTTTGATTCAAATGGAATTTCTATCCACCAACGATCTGTCTTGTCACTTTTATAGAATATCAATTCTTCATCATCCAACGGAACTATATACTTTAAATAATTAGCTCGGCTTCCAAATGGATATTCTTTTGAGCGATAGTGATAGCCTTCAATAAAATACCAAACAATCTGAGCAATAATAGCCGACTCCGCCGTTGTACTGTTATGATTAAATATTCCAAATGAAGAAACTTTATCACTAATACCAGCATATCTTGCTAAAGCACAAATTTCTTTTCCATTAAATCCGTTTGGCTCAAAAGTAACCATGTTTGCTGAAGCAGAAGACTTTACAGAATTCAAATCAATACTAACCAAGTCTGCATCTCTAAAAACTGGCTCAGCCAAAGTGATTTTGTTTGAAATTTCGCCCAATCTATATGCATCAAAGAATAACTTTTCGATTAGATCAATTTCTTCTTGCGAATTATAATAGGTTTGATACCCTATATTACAGTAATTGAAAAGGTTATTTGGTTCATCAATAATAATTTTCGTCAAGTACGAATTAGCCGAAACTGATTCATTTTCCTTACCAAAATCAAATCTATTATCAACTGCAACCAAATTTACCATTTGCTCTAAATCATCGTAAGCACGATACAAAGCATAGGTCAAATCCTGAGAACCTCCCAGGACTATAGGAATGACTTTATTCTTAATTAATGTAGCCGTAACCTTCTTTAATGCATAATAAGTATCCTCTACAGAATCGCCTGCAAGTATATCTCCAAGGTCTGCAATTGAAGCATCCCAGTTGCCAGGAAACATTCCGTAAAGCTTTTTACGTACAGCAGAAAGATTAACTTCGTTAATCATATTGATATTTGTACGGTCTTCTAAAACACCAATTATAGCAATATTAATCTGTGCAATATCAGGAAACTGATCTTGGGTATGAAAGACAACTTTGCTTCCAAGCTCTTGTGAAGACAGTGCGCCGACGAATTTTACAATTGCGTCATTAACTGGTTCTAGAAAATCAAATTCCATTTATACTTATTTCTTTTTAGCAGCTGTTTTTTTAGCTGGAGCTTTTTTAGCCGTTGTTGTTTTTTTAGCAGCAGTTTTCTTTGCTGGTGTTTTTGCCGCGATCATTTCTTGAACTTGAGCCAATGTTAATTTCGTTGCATCAACATCTTTACTTAATTCAATTTTGATTTTTCCTTTCAGAATCACAGAGCGTCCCCAACGGGCTTTTTCTACTACAATTCCTTCTTCTTCCCAATTATGGATAACCTTATCAATGTTTTTCTGAAGTTTATCTTCGATCAACTCTTCAACATCAGCTTGAGAAAGATTATCAAAATTGTATTTCTTACTTACGTTTACAAAAAGTCCGTTCCATTTAATGAATGGTCCAAAACGTCCCACTCCTTTTTGAACAGCTTCTCCTTTATAAACTGCAATTGGAGCATCAGCAAGTGCTTTTTCGTCAATTAATTCCTGAGCTCTTTCTTTAGAAACACTTAGCGGATCTTCTCCTCTAGGCAGTGAAATAAAAACGCTTCCGTGACGAACGTAAGGACCGTAACGGCCATTGCTCACTTCCACTTCTTCTCCTTTATATTCACCTAAACTTTTTGGAAGCAAGAACAAATTCAAAGCTTCTTCTAATGTTATATTTCCAATATTCTGATCTGCCATTAAGCTAGCAAACTTTTTATCTTCATCGTCTGCTTCTCCAATTTGAGCCATTGGCCCAAATTTTCCTAAACGAACAGAAACTTGTCTTCCGTCTGCATCTTTTCCTAGAATTCTTTCACCACTTTCGCGTTCAGCATTTGCTTCAACTTCTTTTACATTTGGGTGGAATTTGTTGTAGAAATCCTGCATCATTTTTGCCCAGTCAATATTTCCTTCGGCGATTTCGTCAAAATCTTGCTCAACTTTTGCAGTGAAATTATAATCTAGAATGTTTCCGAAATTCTTCACTAAGAAATCTGTAACAATAGTTCCGATATCTGTTGGAACCAATTTTCCTTTATCAGAACCTGTATTTTCTTTCAGAAGCTTCTCTCCTACTTTACTGTTTTGCAAAGTAAGTTGTGTATAATTACGTTCTACACCCTCAAGAGTTCCTTTTTCAACGTAATTTCTATTGATAATTGTCGAAATAGTTGGTGCGTATGTAGATGGACGACCAATTCCAAGCTCCTCTAATTTTTTAACCAAAGATGCCTCAGTGTAACGTGCAGGTGGTCTTGAATATCGTTCTGTGGCTGTAATATAGTTATTCGCCAGTTTTTCGTTTACTTTTAAAGCCGGAAGCATTCCTTCTTGCTCTTCCTCATCATCATCATGACCTTCTAAGTACACCTTTAAGAAACCTTCAAAAAGCAATACTTCTCCAGAAGCTGTAAAAATTTCGCTGTGATTATCTGCTTCGATTTTTACGTTTGTTCTTTCCAATTGTGCGTCGCTCATTTGCGAAGCCAAAGTTCTTTTCCAGATCAAATCGTATAAGCGAGCTTGGTCACGGTCAATATTTACGGTGTGACGAGACATATCAGTCGGACGAATTGCTTCGTGCGCTTCTTGTGCTCCTTTACTTTTATTAGCAAAAACTCTCGGTTTAGAGAATTCTTTTCCGTAAGATTTGATAATTTCTGCTTGTGCAGCATCCATTGCTTCTTTAGAAAGGTTTACCGAGTCGGTTCTCATATAAGTAATAAGTCCCGCTTCGTATAGACGCTGTGCTAATTGCATGGTAATTCCAACTGGCAAGTACAATTTTCTTGCTGCTTCTTGCTGCAATGTAGAGGTTGTAAAAGGCGCTGTTGGAGATTTTTTGGTAGGTTTAGTTTCTAAATCGGCTACCTTATATTTAGAACCGATGTTTTGATTTAAGAAATCTTCGGCTTCTTTTTTAGTATTGAAGTTTTTTGGAAGTTTTGCTTTGAAAGCTTTTCCTGCTTCGTTTACAAATTCTGCAACAATTGAGTACGTTGCAACTGCATTAAAGTTTTGAATTTCGCGTTCTCTTTCCACAATCAAACGTACAGAAACTGACTGTACACGACCTGCTGAAAGTCCACCTTTGATTTTTCTCCATAAAACCGGAGATAATTCATAACCTACTAAACGATCTAAAACACGACGTGCCTGTTGCGCGTTTACTAAATTATAATCAATTTCTCTTGGATTGTCGATTGCCTTAAGAATCGCAGATTTTGTAATCTCGTGAAAAACAATTCGTTTGGTTTTTTTTGTATCTAGCTTTAATTCTTCCGCCAAGTGCCATGAAATAGCCTCTCCCTCGCGGTCCTCATCGGATGCTAACCAAACCGTTTCGGCATTTTTAGAAAGTGACTTCAGCTTCGTTACCAAGGCTTTTTTATCCGGAGAAACTTCATATTTAGGTTTAAAACCATTTTCTACATCTACTCCTATTTCCTTTGATGGTAAGTCCGCTATGTGTCCATAACTTGACTCCACCTGAAAATCACTCCCAAGAAATTTCTCGATCGTTTTCGCCTTTGCAGGTGACTCCACTATTACTAAATTCTTTGCCATTGCTCTATTTTTCTGCAACAAAAGTATTTATTTTTTTTAAATATTAACCTTACGAATGCATTTTTGAGGTATTTTGATATTATGAAACTTAAAATTGCAGATTTATCTGTAATAATCTCGATAATATATATAGGTATAACTTTTAGTGATTTTTAACCAAGAAATCCCTTTTAATTTTAGATTTCAGAGCTAAAATTTTAAATTGTAAAAAACATTTCTTAAAATCTACGATTTAATTTGCAACTTACTTTAGTTAAGTTTTCTTTTGAAATCGAATTTCCTAGCCCAGATTGCAACGGAAAGCCCGGAGTAAAAAAAAGCAAAAGTTTCTTGTTTTAAAAAAGCGACCAAAGGAAGCTCTTTTTATAACATTAGAAACTTTGCTTTTTTTATGAGGACTTGAAGTGGAAAGCTGGAAATAGCTCCTAAAATATTGTAAAAACGTAAAAGAGAAATGTAAAATACTATTAATCAACATTTCTCAAAACATTGTTAATTCTTTATCTGACATCTTGTCATATTAGATTCAATTACCCTATCTTTGCACTTTGAATTTTTACAATGGAAAAGATTATTGAAGAAAGCAAACAGGGCGAAAGTCTTGTTTTGGAAAATAAACCTGAGAATACTAAAAAACTATTTATAGAAAGTTACGGTTGTGCGATGAATTTTTCGGACAGTGAAGTCGTAGCTTCCATCTTGTCTGACGGAGGTTATAACACTACTTCTGTTCTAGAAGAGGCCGATTTGGTTTTGGTGAACACTTGCTCTATTAGAGATAAAGCAGAACAGACTATTCGCAAGCGTTTAGAGAAATACAATGCAGTAAAACGCACGAATCCAAAAATGAAGGTAGGCGTTTTGGGCTGTATGGCGGAGCGTTTGAAAAGCCAATTTCTAGAAGAAGAAAAAATCGTTGACTTAGTTGTTGGTCCAGATGCTTATAAAGATCTTCCGAATTTATTGGCTGAAGTTGAAGAAGGACGTGATGCCATTAATGTAATTTTATCAAAAGAAGAAACGTATGGAGATATTTCACCCGTACGTTTAATGAGTAACGGAATTACAGCTTTGGTTTCGATTACTCGTGGATGCGATAATATGTGTACGTTCTGTGTTGTGCCTTTTACACGCGGACGCGAACGCAGTCGTGAACCACAGAGTATTATGGCTGAAATTCAGGATTTATGGAACAAAGGCTATAAAGAAGTTACTCTTTTAGGCCAAAACGTTGACAGCTACCTTTGGTATGGCGGTGGTTTGAAAAAGGATTTCGTAAACGCTTCTGAAATGCAGAAAGCAACTGCGGTTGATTTTGATCAATTGCTAGAAATGGTTGCTGTTGGTTTTCCAAAAATGCGTATTCGATTTTCGACTTCTAATCCGCAGGATATGCACGAAAGCATTCTGCATGTTATTGCGAAATATCCAAACATCTGTAAACATATTCACTTACCGGTTCAATCTGGAAGTAATAGAATTTTAAAAGAAATGAATCGTCTGCATTCTCGTGAAGAATATATGGCTTTGATTGATAAAATTAAGGCAATTATTCCTGATGCTTCGATTTCGCAAGATATGATTGCTGGTTTCCCAACAGAAACTGAAGAAGACCACCAAGATACAATGAGCTTGATGGAATATGTAAAATATAATTTCGGTTATATGTATTCGTATTCTGAGCGCCCTGGAACTTTGGCAGGGAGAAAAATGAAAGATGATGTGGAGGAAGAAACTAAAGCAAGAAGATTACAAGAAATCGTTGATTTACAACAAAAACATGCTTGGTTTAGAAGCGAAGAATTTGTTGGAAAAACAGTTGAAGTTTTAGTCGAAAAAGTTTCTAAAAAATCCAAAGAAGAATTCTCAGGAAGAAACTCTCAAAGCATCACAGTAGTTTTTCCAAAGGAGAATTATAAGATTGGAGATTTCGTAAACGTAAAAATCACAAGCTGTACTAGCGGAACTTTAAAAGGTGAAGCAGTCGGTTTGAGTAACATGAATTAATTTTTTTTGCCACAGATTAAAAGGATTAGAAAGATTTTTTTTAATATTTTTCTTACTTTTAAATTTTGATGAAAATTAAAAATTTATGCAACGTTATAGAGAAAAAGAAACTTACAAGATTATTGGTATTTGCATGGAAGTGCACAGAAATCTTGGCCCAGGCTTATTAGAAGTAGTTTATAAAGACGCTTTAGAATTAGAATTTAAAGAAAATAATATTTCTTTTGAAAGAGAAAAGGAATATTCAATTGAATATAAAGGAACTATTTTACCTCATAAATTTTATGCTGATTTCATTATTAATGAAGATATAGTTTTAGAGGTAAAAGCTATAAAAGAATTTTCAAGTGAACATATTGCTCAGATTTTAAATTATATTAAGTTATCTAATTCAGAAGTAGGATTACTGATTAATTTTCAAACAAAATCCCTCCAATATAAAAGATATATTTTATAATTTAGAGAATCTGTGTTAATCACTTTAATCTGTGGCAAAAGAAAAAATATACATGGAAACAGTTCAAGCAATAAAACAGCGATTTGAGATTATTGGAAATGATCCGAAATTAAATCGCGCTATCGAAAAAGCCATTCAGGTTGCTCCAACTGATATTTCGGTTATGGTAACTGGGGAAAGTGGTGTTGGAAAAGAAAATATTCCTAGAATTATACATTCGCTTTCGCACAGAAAGCATGGTAAATATATTGCCGTAAACTGTGGTGCAATTCCGGAAGGAACAATTGACAGTGAACTTTTTGGTCACGAAAAAGGAGCTTTTACAGGCGCAACAAGCACGCGTGAAGGTTATTTTGAAGTGGCTGATGGCGGAACAATATTTCTTGATGAAGTTGGAGAATTACCCTTAACAACTCAAGTAAGATTACTTCGTGTTTTGGAAAATGGTGAATTTATAAAAGTAGGATCTTCTCAGGTTCAAAAAACGAATGTGAGAATTGTTGCGGCAACAAACGTGAATTTATTTAATGCTATTGAAAAAGGTAAATTCCGTGAAGATTTGTATTATCGTTTAAGCACAGTCGAAATTACTTTACCTCCATTAAGAGAAAGAAACGACGATATTCATTTGTTGTTCAGAAAATTTGTAGCCGATTTTGCTCATAAATATAAAATGCCTCCTTTAAGACTGGACGATGATGCTGTTCAGCTTTTACAGAAATTCAGATGGAGCGGAAATATTCGTCAGCTTCGAAATGTGGCAGAACAAATTTCAGTTTTAGAAACTAATCGTGATATTACCTTAGCTACTTTACAATCTTATTTGCCTGCCGAAGGAAGCAATTTACCTTCAGTTATTAACGACAGCAAAAAAGAAAGTGATTTTAGTACCGAAAGAGATATTTTGTACAAAGTGCTTTTTGATATGAGAAGCGATTTGAACGACTTAAAAAAACTGACTCTCGAATTGATGAAAAATGGGACTTCTAAAGTTCAAGACATTAACCCGAATTTGATCCAGAAAATTTACGGAAATCAGCAAAATGATAGCGAGATTGATTTTGAAGAAGAGCCAAGAACTTCTGTTGTGACCTCTCCTGTTGTACGTGAAGATAATTATCAGATGCAAGACGATAATTATTTATTTGCTGAAACTATCGAGGAGGAAGAAATTTTACGTTTGGAGCAGAAAGAAATCGAAATGATCAAAAAATCATTAGAAAAAAATAAAGGAAAACGTAAAGCCGCTGCTGATGAATTAGGTATTTCTGAAAGAACTTTATACCGTAAAATCAAGCAATTCGACCTATAATAAATCTCAATTTTTAAATCCCAAATCCCAAATTACTATATTTGGCGAAATTTGAAATTTGGAATTTGACTAATACACATTATGAAAAAAATATATTCTCTTTTCGCACTATTAAGCCTTTTTATGTTGAGTGGCTGTTCTGTTTACAACTTTACAGGAACTGGAAAAATCGATGCCAAAACATTTCAGGTTAACTTCTTCCAGAATAATGCCGATTTGATTGAACCAGGAATCGACAGAACTTTTACTTTGGCTTTGCAGGATTTGATTATGAATCAGACCAATTTAAACTTGGTTAGCAATAGTGGCGATTTGGTTTACGAAGGTGAAATTACAGATTACCGAATTACACCAATGACGGCAACTGCAGATCAGCAGGCAGCACAAAACCGTTTATCTATTCGTGTAAATGTGCGTTTTACGAACAAAAAGAAAGAAACAGACGATTTTGAAAAATCTTTTGAATTCTATTATGATTTCCCTGGACGAGATCTTCCAACAGGATCTGTTTTAAACGAGGCAATCAGAGTAATTTTTGAAAGAATCACGCAAGATATCTTTAATCAATCATTGGCAAAATGGTAGTTTTGCCTGTTTGTTTAGTCGTTAAACTATAAAACCGTTTAATCGATAAAACAAGCAAAAACAAATAAACAATTAACCGATCAAACAAAAAAACAAATAATGAACGTTAGCGATTATACCTACTTAATGAATAAACCCGATGCTATTACAGAAAAGCAGGCGGACGCATTAGGAAGTGTTTTGAATGAATTTCCGTATTTTCAAAGTGCGCGCGCATTGCGATTAAAAGGACTTTACAATCAAAATAGCTTTAAGTATAATTATGCTTTGAAAGTTACAGCAGCATACACGGCTGATCGTTCTGTTTTATTTGATTTTATTACATCTGAAGCTTTCACTTCTATTCAAAATGATTTTTACGAACAGAAATTGAGAGATCTTCTCGAAATTACTGTTTTTGACAGTGAAATAATTTCACCAGAGCAGATTCAAAAAGCAATTGAAGTAAAAACCGATATTGAAGAACTGCCTGTTTCAGATACAACTAAAGAAGCTCAAACTTCTGTCGTTGAAATACCTTCGGTTGTACAGCCTGTAAAAGTTGAAGAATCTGCAAAAACTGAAGAACCTATAAAAGAAGAACCAGTACAAGTTGAGGAAATAAAAGCTCAAGAACCAGTAATTGTTGAAGAGCCTAAAAAATTTCCCGAAATAGATCCTTCTATTTTTCTTGCCATAAAAGAGGCTCAAACAATAACTTTTGAAAAACCATCAATTAAGGAAGAAGAGCCAAAACCAATTCCTGAAATAGATTTTTCTATTTTTGCGATAAAAGAAGCACAAAATGTAACTTTTGAAAAACCTATAATAGAAGAGGAAAAACCAAAACCACTTCCGGAAATAGATTTATCTACTTTTACTGCCATAAAAGAAGCGCAAACTGTAACTTTTGAAAAACCTACAATAGAAGAAGAAGAAGAACAGAAAATTGATCCTGTTGAACTTACTATTTCAGATAATATAGAAGAAGAAGTTGAAACAGCTCCGTTTTCAGAATCTAGACAAACTGAAGAACCTAAAATTGATCGTATAGAAAATTCGATTTTAAGTTCTATAAAGGTTTCGGAAACACCTTCTGTACCAGAACCTGTAAAAGCTGAAGAACCCAAAAATGAGCGTGTCGAAAACTCTATTTTAAGTTCGATTAAAGAAGCAGAAGCCAAAAGCGCTGAACAACCTATAGAAACTGAAGAAGTAAAAGCAGATCCTATTGTAGAAGAACCTGCTCTAAATGTTGTTGAAGAAGATGAAGACGACAGCGTAATTGAAGAAATGATTATTCCAGAATTTAAAATGAACTCTGTTGAACGATCTATTCTTTCTTCGATTAAAGAAGCTGAAACAAAAACACCTGAGGAACCAAAAGCAGAAATCCTAGAAGTTCTTAAATCTGAGGATAAAGAAGAAGAGCAAATCATAGAAGAAAATGAAGAGCCGCTTGAAGAAATAATCGAAGAGGAAGAGCCTAATGAGCCTGCTAGAACAGCTGCAGAACATTTAGAAATTGGAAAACCTTTGGATTTTTCTCTTAGCGAAAAACATTCATTTCAAGAATGGCTTCAATTGTCTCGAACAGAACCAATTGACCGCTCAAATGAAATTTCTCCAGAAGAACAAGCTAAAATTGAAGCGGCTAAAGAAGAAGAGAGACAAAAGAAGGCTGAAATTATCGATAAATTTATCGAAACCAATCCGAAAATCTCTCCAATTAAACCTGGAACAAGTACTCCAACAGTTCAAATTGAGCCCGTTATAGAGGACAATTCGTATTTAATGACCGAGACTCTGGCCAGAGTATATCTGGAACAAAAGAAATATACAAAAGCAATTCAAGCTTATGAAATATTAATTTTGAAATATCCAGAAAAAATTACTTTCTTTGCAGACCGCATATCGGATATAAAGATTTTACAACAAAATAACAATAACAATAATTAAGTAATGAGCACATTTTCAATTTTTTTAGTTTTAATTACAATAGTTTGTTTTCTATTGATCATCGTTATCATGGTACAAAACCCTAAAGGAGGCGGATTGTCTTCTACTATCAGCGGAACGCAGATGTTAGGTGGAGTACAAAAAACAACTGACTTTTTAGATAAAAGTACTTGGACTTTAGCTACTGTTTTAATTGTGCTAATTTTACTTTCTAGCTTAAGCTTCTCTGGATCTTTAAGTGATACAGATTCTAAAATCATTGATAAAACTGAAGCTCCTGTAAATGCACCTGCAGCTCCAGCACAAGGAACTACTCCTGCTCCTGCAACACCTGCACCAGCAAAATAAAAAGTAGCTCGATATACAATCTAATGCCAGCCTGTCAAAGCTGGCATTTTTTTTAAGAAATAATGTCAGTTTTTCTAGCATGGCATAGTTTCTGAAAGTTTATAGAACAGAAAAAAAACGTATAACTTATAATAATATAAAATCATGGCTTTAAACATTAAACCGCTTTCAGACCGCGTACTTATCGAGCCTGTTGCAGCTGAAACTAAAACTGCCTCAGGTATTTTTATTCCAGATACTGCCAAAGAGAAACCACAAAAAGGAACTGTAGTTGCAGTAGGAAACGGAACTAAAGATCACACAATGACTGTAAAAGTTGGAGATACTGTTCTTTACGGTAAATATGCAGGAACCGAGTTAAAACTAGAAGGCACTGATTATCTAATCATGCGCGAGGATGATATTTTAGCGATTATCTAAAAATATTGTATTAAGTACGAAGTATTAAGAATTAAGAACTTCAATAACTTGAAACAAATCAAACTTTAAACAAAAATTAAAATGGCAAAAGATATAAAATTTGATATTGAAGCACGTGACGGATTAAAACGTGGTGTTGATGCATTAGCAAATGCTGTAAAAGTAACTCTTGGACCAAAAGGTCGTAACGTAATTATCGGAAAATCATTTGGTGGACCAACTGTTACTAAAGATGGTGTTTCTGTTGCAAAAGAAATCGAATTAAAAGACGCACTAGAAAATATGGGTGCGCAAATGGTAAAAGAAGTTGCTTCTAAAACCAATGATTTAGCTGGAGACGGAACTACAACGGCTACAGTTTTAGCGCAAGCGATCGTAAAAGAAGGTCTTAAAAACGTTGCAGCAGGTGCAAATCCTATGGACTTGAAACGTGGTATCGACAAAGCTGTTGAAACTATCGTGGCTGACTTAGCGAAACAAGCTAAAGTTGTTGGAAGTGATTCTGATAAAATCAAACAAATTGCTTCTATCTCTGCTAACAATGACGAAGTTATTGGTGAATTAATCGCTACAGCTTTCGCTAAAGTTGGAAAAGAAGGTGTTATCACTGTAGAAGAAGCTAAAGGAACTGATACTTTCGTTGACGTTGTTGAAGGAATGCAGTTTGACAGAGGATACCTTTCTCCTTATTTCGTAACAAATCCAGAGAAAATGGAAGTTGAATTAGATTCTCCTTACATTTTATTATACGACAAAAAAGTATCTTCTTTAAAAGAATTACTTCCAGTTTTAGAGCCAGTTGCTCAATCAGGAAAACCATTATTGATTATTGCTGAAGATGTTGACGGAGAAGCTCTTTCTACATTAGTAGTAAACAAATTAAGAGGTGCGCTTAAAATTGCTGCTGTAAAAGCTCCAGGTTTCGGAGACAGAAGAAAAGCAATGTTAGAAGATATCGCAATCTTAACTGGCGGAACTGTAATTTCTGAAGAAAGAGGTTATACTCTTGAAAATACAACTATCGAAATGTTAGGAAACGCAAAAAGAGTTTCTATCGATAAAGATAATACAACTATCGTAAGCGGTGCTGGCGAAGCTGATATCATCAAAAACAGAGTAAACCAAATTAAAGGTCAGATGGAAACTACTACTTCTGATTACGATAAAGAAAAATTACAAGAGCGTTTGGCTAAATTAGCTGGAGGTGTTGCAGT
The DNA here is from genome assembly GCF_034044945.1 of Flavobacterium sp. CFBP9031. Classification (NCBI taxonomy): domain Bacteria; kingdom Pseudomonadati; phylum Bacteroidota; class Flavobacteriia; order Flavobacteriales; family Flavobacteriaceae; genus Flavobacterium; species Flavobacterium sp. CFBP9031. The sequence continues at coordinate 212,629 of NZ_JAXCWF010000003.1, read as the reverse complement.
TCTTTATGTTGGTGCAGCTTCTGAAGTTGAAATGAAAGAGAAAAAAGACAGAGTTGATGACGCTTTACACGCAACTCGTGCTGCTGTAGAAGAAGGAATCGTTGCTGGTGGTGGTGTTGCCTTATTAAGAGCTAAACTTGCTTTAGCGGACTTAAAAGCAGACAATGCTGACGAAGCTACTGGAATCCAAATCGTTTCTCGCGCGGTTGAAGCTCCATTAAGAACTATCGTTGAAAACGCTGGTCTTGAAGGTTCTGTTGTTGTGGCTAAAGTTTCTGAAGGTTCAGGTGATTTTGGATACAACGCTAAAACTGACGAATATGTAGACATGCTTACTGCTGGAATTATCGATCCTAAAAAAGTAACTCGTGTAGCTCTTGAAAACGCTGCATCTGTTTCTGGAATGATCTTAACTACAGAATGTGCATTAATTGATATTAAAGAAGAAAATGCTGGAGGCGGAATGCCAATGGGAGGCGGAATGCCAGGAATGATGTAATTTCATTCTCTTCTTAAAAATTAAAAGCGCTAGATTTACTTCTAGCGCTTTTTTTTAGCCACGAATTCACGAATTATATTTTCAAATCTGTGTGTTTATTTTTTGCCACAGATTTCATTGATTTAATGGATTTTCCAAGCTTTGTCTATAATTTTTTTCACGCAGATTTTACTGATTTTGGCAGATCTATGCAGATTAAAATTTAAAAAATCTGCTTAAATCTCTTTTAAATCTGCGTGAAAATTTACTCCTACAGATTTCGCAGATTTTATTTTAATCCTTTTAATCTGTGTAATCTGTGGCTAACAAAATAGATACAGATTATAAAAAAATAATTCGTGAATTCGTGGCTATTCTCAATGGTCAAATCGTGGCTGTCTTTTTATTTAACATTCTCTTTTTCTTTAAAAAATCTGTTATATCTACCTTTGCAGGCATAATATATTCAAAAAATGAAAAAGTATTTTACTTCACTCCTATCTTTAGTTTTTCTTTCTCTTTCATTCGTTTTACAAGCCCAAAATAGCAAAGACAATTATGTTGTTTTAATTTCGATGGACGGATTTCGCTGGGATTATGGCAAAATGTATAATCTTCCGAATCTGAAGCAAATTGAAAAAGAAGGCGTTCATGCCAAATCAATGAAACCTTCTTACCCAAGTAAAACTTTTCCAAATCACTATTCCATTGTAACGGGACTTTACCCAGATCATCACGGAATCATCAATAATGTTTTTTATGATGCTTCTTTGAATCAATCTTTCTCATTATCTAGTAATGCTAAAAATGATTCGAGATTTTATGGCGGAAATCCGATTTGGAATTTAGCCGAACAGCAAGGTGTAAAAACCGCTTCTTTCTTTTGGCCAGGTTCTGATATTGACAAAAGAAATCCGAGTTATTTCAAAAACTACGATGGCAAAGTTCCATACGGAGCTAGAATCGATACGGTTATGAAATGGTTACAGCTTCCAGAAAAACAACGTCCGCATTTGGTTACTTTATATTTTGACGAACCCGATCATACAGGCCATAATTTTGGTCCGCTTTCGCCAAAAACTGAAAAAACAGTGATCAAAATGGATTCGATTATGGGCGAAATATCAAGAAGATTAGATCAATTGCCTATTGGAAAACAAATTAATTTAATTATCGTTTCAGATCACGGAATGGCCACCATCAGTAACGATAAAAAAGTAGCTGTTTTAGATTATTTAAAACCAGAATGGCTAGGATATAAGGATGTTGTCAATCCAATTATGAGTTTGCAGGCAAAACCAGGCTATCAGGATTCTATTGCCAATGCTTTGAAAAAAGTGCCACATATTAAATTTTGGAAAGCGACAGAAGTCCCAAAAAGATTACATTACGGAACAAATCCGCGTGTGCATGATTTCGTTATAGAAGCCGATAAAGGTTGGAGTTTAGTAAGCAAAGAAAGCACACATATAAATGGCGGAACGCATGGTTATGACAATGAGGAAAAAGACATGCACGCTATATTTTATGCAAAAGGTCCTGCTTTTAAAGTTGATAAAACAGTAAAAACATTTCAGAATGTGTCGGTTTACCCTTTAATTGCTCATATTTTAGGTCTGCAGATTGGAGAAATTGACGGGAAGTTAAGTGATGTAAAATCGATGCTTCGCTAATAAGAGAATGAGGCAATTAGAAAATTTGATAATTAGAAAATTCTTGAATTAAATAATTAATTGAATTGCCTGCAACTAAAGCTGAATAAAAAAATTAAACTTTATAAGAGAAAGGCTTTAGGCAAACTTTGTCGTTTGGCTAAAGCCTTTCTTCTATTCTAAATGCTTACCTCCAGCTAAAGCTGGAGGCAATTCAAAAAAAACAAATTCGCACAGTATATATCTGTAGAGACGCACCGCAGTGCGTCTACGTTACGCATATCAATCATTGTGGTTACGTTGCGTGAGACGCACTGCGGTGCGTCTCTACAGACATACATGAGGTCAAATCATTATCAAATTGACAAATTATCAAATTGACACATTATCAAATTGGCCCATTAAAAACCAGTCGAAACCGAAACCGATTTCCATCCTTCTAATTCTTTCTGAACACTTGCTATTTTTTGGTTTGCCATATTAAAAGCATCTTCACCTAAAAATAAATGCAAAGGCGGATTTTGGTCTTGACTTACTTTAATTAAAGCTTCCGCCAATTTAACTGGATCACCTGGCTGATTCTCATTGATATCGTCTTTATGAGCACTTTCAGATTGTCTCACTTCTTTATACTCGGCAATTGGATTTTCTGGCACTAAAAGCGAGCTGTCTTTTAAGAAATCGGTTCTAAAATAACCTGGATAAACAATTGTAGCATGCACTCCAAAAGGCTTAATTTCTGCCGCTAAAGATTCAGTTAGACCTGCAACCGCAAACTTAGTCGAGCAGTAAATTCCCCAACCCGGAAATTCTCCATAATATCCTCCAACAGAAGAAATATTAAAAATATGCCCCGATTGATTGGCACGAAGAATAGGCATTGCATTTCTAATTACATTTAATAATCCGAAAACATTTACTTCGTAGTTTTTTCTAGCTTCTGCATCTGTTAATTCTTCTAAAGCTCCCAACAATCCGTAACCAGCATTATTGACTAAAACATCGATTGTTTTAAAATGGTTTACGGCTCTATCAATTGCTGTTTTTACACTTTTTTCATCCACTAAATCCATCTCAAGAGGAAGAAAATTCTCTGATGCTTTTCCTAATGCTGCACTTAAAGAAGCTTCATTTCTTGACGTTGCAGCCACTTTAAAACCCTCTGCTAATAATTTTTTCGCTAACTCTAATCCAAGTCCTTTTGAAGCACCTGTAATAAACCAAACTTTGTTATTTTCCATGATCTTAAATTTTTACGTTTATAATTACAGGACAAAGGTATTGCCAAAGGGCTTCTTAAAAATTAAAGCAATCAAGTAAGAAGTTGCAAAAATCAATCAATTTCTGCTAATCGATAGTTTTTAGGAGAAACCTGAACATTTTTTTTGAAGAAATTAATAAAATGAGACAATTCTTCAAAACCTAAACACCAAGCAATTTCATTAATATTCCAATTGGTTTGTTTTAAAAGAATCATAGCTTCCTGAACAATTCTCTCCGAAATAATCTGAGAAGTTGTTTTTCCTGTTGTTTCTTTTAACGCTTTATTTAAATGATTCACATGTACATTTAACTGATTGGCATATTCTGACGGCGAACGAAAATTAATTTGCTGTGAAATGGATTCGACAGGAAATTGCCTTTCTAATAATTCTAAAAACAAAGAAGAAACGCGAATTGTAGCATTCGATTTACTATATAATGAAGCAGTTACGGTTTGTGTTTTTAATGCTAAATGAATAATTTCAAAAACCAGATTTCGAAGCACATCATATTTAAAAGCATAATCAGAATTGATTTCTTCGAACATTTTTAAATAGACCGTTTTTAGAGATTCTGCTAATGCTGCAGAAACAGGAACAACAGGATTCCCGCCTGGCTGAAATAATGGGTATTCTTTTAAATTTCCAAACTGACTAAAAAATGCATCTGTAAAAATACAGAAAAAGCCCGTTTGATTTTCATCAATATGCTCCCAACTATACGGAATTTGTGGATTTGCAAAGAATAATGCCTGATCTTCAATCGCTACAACCTTATCTGCATAATGCACTTTGTTTTTACCAATGATTAGACTTATCTTATAAAAGTCTTTTCTGGTATAAGGCAATGGATTGCAAGTACTTCCAACATAATCATCCAATTTAAAAACATTAAAATGTCCGATTTCCTTTTTAAGATTCTCGGGCATTCCTTTTATTTTTACTGTATAAAAGTCTTCTAGTGTTTCTGTCAGTTTCATTTGGCAAAGTTACGAAAATCAAATTATTCTAATTAGATAATTTGAGAATGTGTTAATTTGAGAACTTGAGAATGTGTCAATTAGAAAATTAGAAAATTTGATAATAAACTGATTGTCACCTTGAGCGAAGTCGAAGGGCGCTCCAATTAGCACGCGGGCTTCGACTTCGCTCAGCCTGACAAAAACAGCAAACCCGACAGGCTTTAAAACCTGTCGGGTTTGTTGTTTATATATATTGTGTAGACGCACTGCAGTGTGTCTCTACAGATACACGTTTCCAAAATCATTATCTAATTATCAAATGGACACATTATCTAATTAACTAACCACTTTATATGTCGGATCTTCAATAACATTTACATTTATAACAGCATCTGCATTTTTGAGTAATTGCCTGCAGTCTGGGCTTAAATGCTGCAACTCTACTGTTTTATTTAGCTGATTGTATTTTTTTGTCAGATTATTTAAAGCTTCTATTGCCGACATGTCAGAAACACGACTTTCTTTAAAATCTATTATAATATGATCAGGATCGTTCTGAATATCAAATTTTTCTAAAAAAGCGGCAGTAGAACCAAAGAATAATGGCCCATAAATTTCGTAATGTTTTACTCCATTTTCATCTATATAATGTCTTGCACGAATTCGTTTAGCACTTTCCCAAGCAAAAACCAAAGCCGAAATAATTACGCCAATTAAAACCGCCAAAGCCAGATTATGCAATACAATCGTGATTAATGCCACTAGAATTCCAACAAAAATATCATGTCTTGGCATTTTATTGATAATCTTAAAACTTGCCCATTCAAAAGTTGTAATGGCCACCATCATCATGACTCCAACTAAGGCCGCCATGGGCAGTTTTCCAATTACGGGTGCTCCAAAAAGTATGATAATCAAAATGGTAAGAGAAGCAATAATTCCTGAAAGCCTAGCCCTAGAACCAGCTCCAAGATTCACCAACGTTTGTGCAATCATTGGGCAACCTCCCATTCCGTAAAAAAAGCCGTTTAAGATGTTCGAGCTTCCTTGTGCAATACATTCTCTATTGCTGTTTCCTCTCGTTCCAGTAATTTCGTCAACTAAATTCAGCGTAAGCAAACCTTCTGTTAAACCTACAGCCGCAACAATTACCGAATATGGAAATATCACTTTAAAAGTCTCAAAAGAAAATGGAATATTCGGAATATGAAACGGAGGAAATCCGCCTTGAACCGAAGCAATATCTTCTACCGTTTTAGTTTCAATATTAAAAACAATAACCAAAGCAAAAACGACCATAATAGCTACTAAAGATGCTGGAACCGCTTTTGTAATCTTCGGAAAAATCAAAACAATTGCAATAGTCAAAGCTACCAAACCTAACATAATGTAAAGCGGAGTTCCTTGAAGCCAAGAAACCTGACCGTTTACCATGGTTTTAAACTGTTCTAGCTGCGACATGAAAATCACAACTGCCAAACCGTTTACAAAACCAAACATTACGGGCTGCGGAACTAATCGAATAAATTTTCCAAGTTTAAAAAGTCCGATACAAATTTGAACCACACCGCCCAATGCGACTGCGGCAAAAACATATTCAATTCCGTGCGATTTCATTAAGGCAATCAAAACAATTACCGTTGCCCCTGCACCGCCTGAAATCATTCCGGGTCTTCCTCCAAAAATAGCCGTAACCAATCCCGCAATAAAAGCAGCATACAAACCAACTAACGGCGGAAATCCAGCTAAAATAGCAAACGACAACGATTCTGGAATCATGGTCATGGCTACAGTTAAGCCCGCTAAAATTTCGTTTTTATAATTGACTTTCTGGCTAAAATCGAAGAGTTGGAATGCTTTTTTCATGGGCACAAAATTAGAAAAATAATATGCAAAAAAGCACAAACCTTTTCGGAATGAAAAAGCAGTAACGATGGGAGAATTTAAACAGCTTTATTAAGTGAGCTGTTCTAAAAGAAAAAGTAAAATCGAAAGTATAAAACCGATCATTTCTGTATTTAATTTTAAATTAAAATATTATGCAAAATACTTACAAAAAAAGGAAATACAGCTGCGTATTTTCACCCGATTTAATTTTGATGGTTTTAAAACATTATTCTAACCGTACGCAAGTATAGCCTAAACCTGCAACATGACTCACAACATTATCGTATTGCAAATCAACGCCTTCTATTCTTAATATCTTATCGCAATCTTCCAAATCAAAATTAATTTTGCATTCTGGAAACTGCTTTTGCATCATGGTTACCACATAGTCACGATCAGATTCTTTTTGAACATTTGTTTTAAAAATCTCCACGACCATATCGGCATCTTTTAATTCTTTAAACTGGTACATTTTTATTTTTTATTAAAAAGAGATTAGAAATTCGAATTCAAAAATAAAGGAGAAGTCCCTATTTTAACAGCAATTTTATACCAATGGCGTATGATTTATACGAATGGCGTTGGTATAAATTATTCCTGATAAATACCTACAAACTATACGATTGTATTATTTTTGCCGCTATGACAATTGCAAAAATCTACCAGAACTTTTTTCTACGAAACCTAATCGTAAACACACTTGTTTATTTAGTTATTTTCGCCTGTATTTACGACGAAGTCAAACTCGACGGACATAGCTGGTCTTATATTCTTGGCAAAATTGCCATGGGCTACTTTCCTTGTATTGTCTGGATTACGATTTTTAATATCTGCATCATTAAGCCTTTTTTATTTCATAAAAGGTTTAAAATCTTTTTTACGCTTCTTGCCATCTATTGGACTTGTTTTTATTTCTTCATGAACTGGTTTCTTCCGCTTGTGGAATTAGGAAATTTAAAAGCCCTTCAAATTGTATCGCTTATTATAAATGGCTGTTTTTTTTATTTCCTGCATATTGTTATTAGCAAAAAAATGAGCCAAGCCGATAAAGATATTATGAATTTCAAATCGGAACTTTCGTTTTTAAAACAACAGCTAAATCCGCATTTTTTATTGAATGCAATGAATAATCTTTACGGAGAAGCGTTGGCAGAACCAGAGAAAGTTCCTGATCGAATATTGAATCTTTCAGACATGCTGCGTTATCAGATTGAAGCTTCTAAGAAAGATTATGTTTTAATGCAGGAAGAAATTGCGTTTATAAAAAAATACATTGAATATTATACGTTTAGAAACGAAAGACTAGCTGTAACGCAAAAAATTGAAGGTGTTCACGATCAAATCGAGATTCCGCCTTTGTTCTTTCTGCCTTTGGTAGAAAATGCAGTGAAATTTTCTGCCGAAACTGCCGAACCTTTTATCAATCTTGATTTGAAGGTAAATTGCCGAAGCGTTACTTTTACTTTAAAAAACAATTATCTCGATTCAGGATCTCGTCTTTCGAGCACAGGCATCGGAATTGAAAATCTAAAAAGACGTTTGGAAGTTTACGGCTTAAAACACAATTTGAGCTGTAAAAAAGATAAAAATATATTTACCGTAAAATTGACCATATGGCACTTACCTACCGCTGTCTGATAATTGATGACGAATCGCCGGCACATAAAGCCCTGATTTCGCACATCTCAAAATTTGACGAACTGGAACATTCTGGAAGCGCTTTTAACGGTATGGAAGCCATAAAACTGCTCAACGAAAACCAATACGATATTATTTTTCTCGACATTAACATGCCTGTAATTTCAGGCGTAGAATTAATGGAACTACAGCCCAAACGCCCAATTACGATTGTAACAACGGCTTATTCTGATTTCGCGCTTTCGGCTTACCAAAACGATGCGATAGATTATTTAATGAAACCCATTTCGTTCGATAAATTCTCAAAAGCAATAGAAAAAGCCAAAACGTATCATTCTGGAAATAACCTTAAAAAGGAAAACACTACCGACGAAAAAGTGCTTTCTTACCGCTCGAACGGACAAGTAATTGAAACGCCTCTTTCTGATATTTTATACATAGAAAGTCTAGGTAATTACATGAAATTGTACAACTGCAAATTAAAATCTCCTATTGTCATTTACGGTTCGCTTGCGAGTATAAGTGCCGAAATTGATTGTGCGCACTTCGTACAAGTTCACAGATCTTATATTGTAAATACAACCAAAATTTCTGCTGTTACAACCAAAAATCTTACGATGTCTAATGGTGATATTATTCCTGTGGGAAGGAAATATCAGATTCTGCTCAATAATTTGCCAATGAGATAATTTGTCAATTTGGATAATTAGATAATTTTTGAAAAGCTCAACTTTTTTAAGTTGGGCTTTTTTGTTTTTTAAGGGTTTGTAAAATACGTAAAAGTACTTGGTGATGAGTTTTTATTTATTGATATAATTGTTTGGAAATAAATATATTGAATTATGGATTTCCATAAAATAAAGCGCTCAAAGATTACTTTATTTGATACCGATATTCTATTTAAAAAATAATTCAAAAACATATGGCTATTTTAGATCACATTATTTTAAATGAAAATGCTTATTTCTACAAAAAAGAAGATTCATCCAAATTTATTACACGTAAACATATTAATGAAATCTTTACAAAATGTTCTGAAGATAAACTAGGAAAAAAATATCTTTTAGATGAGAGAAAAAAAAGTATGACTATTGGAACAATAAACATTGAATACTCAATATGCATCTTTAAATTAGAATATTTACCTAACATTATCGATGAGGAAATTTCTCCCAAATGGCGCGAGCAAAAACTTGCTTATTTATTAATTGCTGATTTTAAAGATTATATATTTATTTCCAAGAGAAATATTTCAGGAATCGATAAATTACTATATAAGGGGCTCACAGTGATTGATTATTCAATTCTAAATACTATTTTCATAGACTCCAATACTTCATTAGAAAAATTTTCACTTAATAATACAAGCATTGTTCAAGATTCAATTAGAGGAAAAACTATAGAAGCTTTAGACTTAAAAAAATCATTTTCACCTTATGGAGCAGGAAGGTATGTTTTAAACTCTCTAAGAGTTAATAATGAAGATGAAAAAACATCAATCGCTTTCAATACTTCTCGAATAACAAAATTTGGAGAAAAAAAATATATTGATGAATTATTAGTATGGGCAATGGAAGTCATAGAAAAAATAAAAACTTACAATCCTATAAGCTCCTTTCTAGATGTTTTTGCAACTGCAATAGACTATGAATCAACTAGAGATACACTAGTACCAATTTCATTATTATTTAATCTTCGAAAAATACACGAAGATATAGAATCAGGAAGATTACTAGGATGTGAATTATTAATACCAAATCTACCCGCAAGGCAAATTCCATTAAAAAAAATTTTAAAAGCACTTAAGAATGTTTTCGATATTGAAGCTGTTTATTATGGCCTCAATACTAATTTTCATCTAAAAAATAATTTTGCTCATGATCTGGTTTTAAACATCAATAAAAAATCAATAACCTTATCTTCTGTAAAGGCGCAAAATCTTATTTTGCAATTTCAAAATGGAAAAAAATCAAGTTTATTGAGCTATTTTAATTACTATAATGATTATATAATAAACTTTGAAGATTTAAGTCTAGTCTATACTAATAGAAAGCTTTTCAAAGACAGTAAACTAATTAATTATATTGATAATTTTATTGAAGCTTTTGAAGAAAATGATTTACTAAATATTGTTACAAGCGAGAAGGGAACTTTCAGTAACACGTCAACTCAATTTACATCAGATTCAATTTTTAGTTTTATTGAAAATGAAATAACAAATACGACTGATTACTCATTCTTAGATGATTTAGGAAATGAGTGGGCGGATTATATTTCAATTGAAGACCACTCTTTACATTTTATTCATGCTAAACATGGAGATGCATTATTTTCTGCAAGTAGCTTTCATGAAATTGTTGGGCAAGCATTAAAGAATATTGGAAATATGATTCCATCTGATGATGAATTAGACAAAAAATCAATTCTCTGGTCAGAAAATTTCAATATTGATTCATCAAAAACAGCTATAAATAGATTAAGAAATGGTCCTTCTGTAGCTCAAGGTATATCAGCCTATAAAAAACTGCTTTTAAACCCAAATTTAAAGAGAGAAATATTTTTAGTTGTAAATTTTATATCTAAAAACTCATTACAAGACCGTTTAACAAAACTAAAAAATGGCACTTCATTTTCAGAAAAAAATCAAGTTATTCAAATATTATGGCTACTAAGTGGTTTAATAAATAGTTGTCAAGAAAATGGAATTGGAGTCCATATAATTTGCAAACCTTAATTACATCAAAAAAAAGAGACTTTCTAACAAAAGTCTCTTTTTCCATTTTTATATTATTCTATAAAATATTATTTCTCCTTCAACAACTTCTCCAAATACTCCACTTTCTCCTTCTCTGCCTGAACCAAACGCTCATAAAGTTTTTTATTTTCATCATAAGACTCAATCAACTTATCGATTGGATTAAAAGTTGGGTGAAATTGAAATAAAGCAGAATTATCATGATTAGTTACTGTGTTACCAATAATATTAAAAACGGCTTCATCACTAAAATTCTTAATAGTTTCTACGGAAACCCCTAAAGCTTCGGCAATTTTAGTTAGTCTTTCATCATCAATTTTTTCGCTTCCTTCAAGAGTAGAGATATATTGCTGGCTCATGCCAAGGGCAATCGCTAACGCTTCTTGTTTCATATCTCTAAGCTCTCTAATTCGGCTAATATTTCTGTCAATATGTTTTGGTTTTGTTGCTGTGCTCATAATTCAAAGATATTTAAAATTCTTTAATTTTTTTTAATTTCAAGAAATCTCTTACTTTAAAAAAAACTAAATATTTCACTCTCCTTATTTCTTATTGCTAAACAACACAGCAATTGCCCCAGTTGACCATAAAGCCAGAAAAATTAAAACGGGTTGAAAAAACAATCGTATTAAACGCGCCTGATCTGTGTCGAGTCCAAAGGCAGAAGTTCCGTTTAGGTATTGTGCTATATTTCCTGGAAAAACTAAAACGTAAAATAGGGCCAGCGTTATTCCGACTTTCACTTTGTAGTGGGTTAAAAATACCATTGCCAAACCTAAAAGAATTTCGACAATTCCAGAAAGTATAACTACCAAATCTTTGTCCAGAGGAACCCAATTGGGAACCTGTGCCTGAAAATCTGTTCTCTGAAAAGTAAAATGTCCGATAGCAGCTGTTATCATAAACAATCCCAAAAATATTCGAATAAAATTTTGAAGCTTTGAAGTTTTTATATGTTCCATAGGTAGTTATTATTTTTTTTAATGAACTTTCTATCAAATTTACAAGAAATAAAGTGAGATTTTTTCTATATTTTTAATGTCTTTTTTGTTTAATATCCATATCCTCTTATTTTAATCGAAAATAAAAAATGATTTCTTTCGTTTTTGTCATCGCCTAATATTGTTACCGAAATTATTTTTTTTCTACTTCTAATCAGTTCTCAAAATATACAAATTTGCAATTTTGTTAATTCTTTTCTTAAAAAAAGTATAGATTAAAGTAACTTTTCCTACTTAATTCTTTAAATTCGCCACAAACCAACCCCTAAGCTATTTAAAAACCAATGTCCATTTTTAATCTTTTTAAAAGATCTACTGTAAAATGTCCAAGATGCCTTGGAAAAAGATTTGTTGATTGGGATGATATCCGCCGTTTAAACCGACAATTGAAATGGGTTCCTGCACCATGCGCCTATTGCGATGCAACAGGAAGAGTCCCAAAAGAAATGCTTTCAAAAGTTTCTGTCGATTGTATGTATCTCACAATCGATTTACCAGAATCTGTAATCGAAAAAATAAAAGAAGGCGATCCTGAAACAGTCGAAAAAGGAAAGCTACGCGAACTTTTTGTAGATCATCTTATACAATATTCAGAACATCATTACCTTACAGAAAATCTCGATGCCGAAAGCATTGCCAATTTGTATTTAAAATTCGAGGCAGAAAAAGCTCCTTTTGCTGTAACCAAAGAAGAATTAATAAAATACATTCAAGGCGTAATCGAACTAAAGAAAACGGTATTACAATAATATTTGCGGCTCAGCTACTCAAAATCTACAACCGTTTACAAAAACAGGTAAAAACACCTATAGCCATCATTTTATTTAGTGGTAATATTGTGCTAAATAATTTTTAGTTTCTAAAAAAGCTTCTAGAGAGCTTCTTAATTTTTTGTCACTTTTTTTTTGGAACAGAAAGTGGAATTTCAAATCGCTGGTACCGATTGGAAATTTCACTTTTTTTTGTTTGTGATCCTCTTAAACACAAAAAACACACGCCCTACTTTGTCATCCTGAGGAACGAAGGATCACACTCGGGGATTAACAAAGTTTGTCGACTCTCTTTACGGAGCTACTTGTGTGATCCTTCCTTACGTCAGGATGACAAAACTATGAGGAAATTGCTATCTGATTATCTTTATGGAGTTACTTGTGTGATCCTTCGTTCCTCAGGATGACAAACTGAATGTTCTCGGTCTCTTTGCCACTTTGTACCTCTGCCCCTTTGCCTCTTTGCACCTAAAAAAAAAGCACTATTTTTGCGTTCTGTAAATGCCACGAAATTAAAGTCCAAATGACTAGAGAACATTATATTCCATTCAACAAAGAATTCTTACTGGAACAGCAAATTGCAGCTTTTGCCGAAAATCCAGAAAAGGTTAGCGATTTTAAGAAATTGTTCGAAATCATCGAACATTATTATCATTACGAATCTTTTAATCTTAATCGAAATCTAAAACAGCATTACGCCCTTTACGATCCCGATTTAAGCGAGAAAGAACGTGAGCAATTTATCAATAAAAGCAATTTTCCTGTTTTTAAAGAAACACTTCTTAAAGTTTTAGAGCGTGGCAATTACTACAGAATCAATCAGAATGCATTAGACGAAGCCTTTAATGAATCTGATTTGGTGGGTCTGAATCTTGCCATCGATTTTAATGCTTTTAAAGATTTTGAACTCTACGCGCGTGGGCATCATAAAGCAAAAGAAAAAGTCAAAAAATATTTTTTCTGGACCAAAGAAGTAGAGATCGAATATTACGATCGTGTTCTCATTTACCTCAATTACAGCGATGCAGATTACCTCAAAGAAAAGAAAGTCAAATTGGGTAAAATGCCAATCGATCCAGGTTCTATTGCATTAAAAATCTTTAAACGTGTTCCTAAGAATGATCTCGAAACGGTTTTTCCAAATGCCATTCCGAAAATGTCTCTGAAGGATAAATTATTGCTTTGGGTTCCGGGTGTTTTTGGTGGACTTTCTCTATTAAGTGCCAAAGTGATTCCTGCTTTGATTAATATGTACGAAGCTTATCAAACGGGCGAAACAATTGATCTCTTAAACAGTAAAACGTCCTTAAATCAAGGTTTAATTGCATTGGGGATCTTAGGAGCGTATTGTTTCCGTCAATACAATAACTTTATAAACAAAAAAATCAGATATTCTAAAACACTCTCAGATAGCTTGTATTTTAAGAATGTTGGAAACAATAGCGGAGCATTTTATTCTTTATTAAATTCGTCTGAAGAAGAAGCTTTGAAAGAAACGATTCTTGCCTATACTTTTCTGCACGAAAGTGAAAAATCTTTAACTGCCGAAGAGCTAGACGATCAAATAGAATCTTGGTTTAAAATCAAACTAAATACCGATTTGGATTTTGATGTAAACGATGCTTTAGCAAAACTAAAAAGCATTGGTTTAGGAATAGAAACTAACGGAAAATGGAATGTAATTAGAGTCAATGAAGCACTTGTTGCCATTGACGAATTATGGGATAATGTTTTTCAGTATAACCAGAAAGTTGATTCTTTAAAAAATTAAAAATGTATACCTACACATGTTCTTGTTGCGGAGAGGTTTTCGATGAAATGCCTTTGTGTTTTGGAAATGAATTTCCTGCTTATTATTTTTCCATTCCGCCCGAAGAAAGAGAACAAAGAATTGAATTCGGAGGAAGCTGGTGTTATATCGATGAAGAACATTTTTTTCATCGTGGCAGATTAACCATTCCTATTCTAGATTATCATGAAGATTTGGTTTTTAATGTATGGACTACAATAAGTGAAGATAATTTTTGTTTGCGAATGGATTTATGGGAAGATCCCAATCGAGTAAATCAAGAACCTTATTTTGGCTGGATGCAGACCAATGTGCCTACTTATGGCAAAACTTTATCTTTAAAATCTATCGCCATTGAACAAGGTTTAGGATTAATTCCAGAGATAAAAATGATCGAAGAAAATCATCCTTTAACGCTAGACCAAGAGAACGGAATTACATTAGAAAAAGCCATTTCTATTGTCGATGAAATAATGAAAATAGAGCACGGTAAAACCTAAAAGAAATTTCATTAGATTTACGCATCTAACCTTAAAACCACAAAAATGAGAACATTAGATCAATGGTTTGCAGAATATGCCGTAAGTCATCAGAACCCAAAAAACAAAGCGATACATTATATTTGTGTCCCTGCTATTTACTTTTCGATCGTTGGTTTACTTTTGAGTATTCCGAGTACGATAATCTCCAATAACTTACAATTAAATGCTCCTATTATTGAAAATTGGGCATTTCTGGTTTTGCTTTTTGTTCTCGTTTTTTACGTGAGATTATCGATTGCAATGGCGGCTAAAATTGCCATTTTTTCTATGCTTTGCCTAGTTGTCAATTATTACATCTCGCAATTGGTTCCGTTATGGATCTTCTCGATTGGTGTCTTTGCTTTGGCATGGATTGGACAATTTTATGGGCATAATATCGAAGGTAAAAAACCTTCATTCCTTAAAGATCTTCAGTTTTTATTGATTGGTCCAGCTTGGGTGGTAGAGAATTTATTTTCGAAGAAATAAAAGCAGAATGAAAGCTGCAAAAACAAGTAGAACGGCACAATATATGGCCTTCTTTAGAGCGTTGGAAACTAAACGCAATGCGAACGAAAGATTGTTTTCTGATCCTTATGCCATACATTTTATAGACTTTAAACTGAGACTGGCTGTACGTCTGTCTCAATTTCCTTTTTTTAGAAAATATATTAATGGCATCATAAACAAAAAGATTCCAGGAGCTCTTTCTTCAGGAATTGCAAGAACAAAATATATTGATAGTTTACTGGAAAATTCGATCTCCGAAGGCGTAAAACAAGTCATTATTTTAGGTGCCGGATTTGACACCAGAGCAGTTCGTCTTGATTCTTTAAAATCGATTCCCGTAATAGAAATCGATCATCCGAATACTTCAAATTTTAAGGCTGAAATCTATAAGAAACGTATCGGTAAGATTCCAGAAAATGTGACTTTTCTTCAGATTGATTTTAATAAAGAAGATCTAAATCAGCTGGCATTAAAACACAATCTTGACTTTTCAAAACCTACCACGATAATCTGGGAAGGTGTTACCAATTATTTAACCGAAGAAGCGGTAAAAAGTACTTTTTCGTTTATTTCAAAATTTGCCAACAAGGGTCAAATTATTTTTACTTACGTACATAAAGACATCCTTCAAAATCCTGATGCTTTTTTAGGAGGGGAAAAATTGTTAGAAGATCTTAAAAGCATAGAAGAACACTGGACTTTTGGTTTACTTCCTGACGAAGTGCCTAGCTTTTTAAATCTGTTTGGAATTAAACTTTTGGAAGATTTCGGAGCGGATGAATACCGCAATAGATTTCTCCCCGATCGCTCTGAAAAAGGTTACGAATTTTATCGGACTGCAATTGGAATAAAAGAAACCCATTTTTCTTCTACGATCTAACTTCTTTTTGATTGTTCTGAAATTATTATATGTTTTTTATGCTAATATTTTCTTAATAAAAATCGCACAAAGACAACATTGTATAATTTAGCATTCGTTAAAATTTAAGAAATCATCAATCAAAAAACCAAAAACAAATGAAAAAAACTATTCTTTTACTCCTCTTTGCAATCTTCAACACCGCTTTTTCTCAAAGCGGAAAAATCTATTTAAAAAACAATAAATTCAATGTAGGCAAATCCAATACCTATATTTACGAACCACCGCAAGGTCTTGTTATAGAAGACAATGCTAAAGCAAATGTTTTGTATGCTATTTCAGATGATTTTTCTAATGATTTAGTTTCTTTAAAAAAGGACGGAAAACGTTATGAATTCACCACAAAAGTTTCCGATTCGGCTAGAGTACTTATGGTAACTATAAATGATCTGCACAAAATCGCTGACAGCAATAAAGACCAAGGTTATTCGGTATTGCTAAAAACACAAAATGATATTGAATTAGGAAAATCGCTGATGAACCAAATTTTCATGAGAAATTATGGGAATCATTTTTTAAACCTAAAATTAGATACCAAAAAAGAAAATGTTATTGCCGCTTATGACGCTTTATTTGCAAAATATCCAAAACTAAGAGAAGACAAAGATGCTGTAAATTATTTGTATTTAAAGAAGTCTCTTAATGCCGAACAAGGCCAAAAAGATCTGACTGCTTTCACATCAAAATGCATTGAAAAAAACACAGAAGAGTATTTAACTCTTGCTTACAATATTTCTCAAGGCAGCAGTAAACCCGAAGAAACTGAAAAACTCGGAAAAGAAATTTCGGCTAGGTATCCTACAGGTAAACTTGAAAAAATGTTTTTTATGCGAAGCTTCTATGATCAGCCTAATAAAACGGAGGCTTCAATTATGGAAAGCATGAAGACTTACAACGCCAAGTTTAAAGATATTTCAGCAGAATCTTCGAGAACTTTTTATCGCGCTTTACTAACGGTATATTTGGAGAATGGACAATATGAAAAAGCAATTGCATTAGAACCATATTTAAAAAACGCTAGTGATTTGTACAACGACTTTGCTTGGGGGAAATCGGGAGGAGACCTTACTACGCCAGTAAAAGATCTTGATTTTGTTGTAAAAGTATCTGAGAGAGCAATGTATTTACTTGAACAGAGAAATAAAGAAAGCTATTATCCTGCATATAAAGAGTCATTTAATATGTTTGCAGACACTTATGCGCTTTTGCTTTATAAACAAGGCAAATATGAAGAGGCGTTTAAATATCAAAGTGCCGTAAAAGAGAATAACGGTTTGGATTCTGGAGGAAAAGATCGCTATTTGACAATGATGGATAAGGTGAAAAGCAAAGACGAAGTAAAAGCTTATATTGACGACGAAATTAGTAAAGGCAATACATCATCAGTATTTCTAGCTAAACTAAAAGAGATTTATATCGAGAAGAAATTGCCTCTTGCAGAATTTAATGCAATTGAGCAAAAAACAGATGTATTAGCAAAAGAAAACAAAAGCAAAGATCTAATTGAAAGATTTGGAAGTACAAATGCAATTGATTTTACCTTAAAAAATCTAGACGGAAAAGAAACAAAACTTTCTGATTATAAAGGTAAAGTGGTCGTTCTTGATTTTTGGGCAACTTGGTGTGGACCATGCAAAGCTTCTTTTCCGAAGATGCAGAATTTAGTGACTAAATACAAAGGAAAAGATGTTGCCTTTTTGTTTGTAAACACTTGGGAAAATGGCAAAGAAGAAGATATATTTAAAAAAGTTTCTGCTTATATCACTGATAAAAAATTTGACTTCAACGTTGTTTTTGATTCAAAAACAGAAGTAGTTACCAGTTACAAAGTAAACGGCATCCCGACTCGCGTTGTCATTGACAAAAATGGAACTATTCTGGCTTACGATTATTCAAATACCGATATCGCAGCAATTATTGATGAACAATTAAAATAAGTATTCTCTTATTTTTAAAATAAAATGTACATTTGATATACCAAAACTAAATTTATGATACAGTTAATTTGGGCGATAGTAAACATTGCCACAGTATTAGGGCTTGTCATTTTTTGTACAAAAACGGCTTCAGAAATTCGCAACAAAGTTAGCCTTTCAGCTGCGATTCTTTTTGCTTTTTTTGCTTTATCTTTTATCGCAAGGCCAAGCAAAGAGGAAAAAGATAAAAAATTTGAATTTGAAAATAGGGAAACCAAAACGCAGTCTTTAAATCACAATAACTATTTTTCAAATATTGTTCTTGAAGAGGATCTCCTTTCAAAAATCGAATTGTACGCTAATTCCGATGGCGAAAATGCTACTTCAGCAATGATTCGAAGAACTGGATTTATTTGTGGTACAGGATGGTCTACAGTGTACATTATTATAAATAAAACAGAAAAGAAAAACACCTTTGAATATGAGGCTGGAGGAACTAGAAAATGGATACTTCTTGGTATAGAAGTATACTCAGAGTTTAAAGACTTTAAGGGTTCGGGCGAATTTAAGTCTTTGTAATTTTCTTTAATCTAATGCATTTCTAAAAAAATAAAGGGCAAAGAAGAATTTTATCTTTTTGTCCTTTTTTATTTTAAAAAACACTACAAAAAATTTAACCTATAAAATGAAAAAATTCATTATCGCTATTACTTCTTTAATTTTACTTTCTTCTTGCAAACAAACAGCTAATAAAAGCGTTTCTGGCAAAGCAGAAATAAAAAAAGACAGTTTTAAAGTTGAAGATGATGCCAAAACAGCACAATCAGATTCTAACTTATTAGAACAGTTTTCTAAAAACAAAAATGAAGTGGTTCTCCAATTAAAATCATTACCCAACAGAGAAGCGGCCAATGCATTGTATGAAAAATATTTTGAAGCAAATGGCACTTTATTACAAGAGATCGCCGCAAAAGAATCTGGAGTATTGGATAAGTTTTATAATGAAGACGAAGCCGACAAAAAAGCGGTTAAACTTTTGGGCGAAAGACTTTCTAAACATGAATTGGAGTATTCTGAAATTGGAGAAGGATACGTTGAAATAGATCCGCTTCATGATTTCTATTATAAGATTTTCAAAGATTATGTAACGAATGACTATAAAGATTATCTGTACTTAAAGAGTGAAGAAAATAAGTCGCTCTATTCTGCAGATGCAGGACTTGTAATCTCTTTTAAAGATTTGGGCGACCGAATCATTTCGTGGGAAAATTTTATGGTCAAATACCCGAATTCAAAATTAATTCCATCTGTAAAAGAGCAATACAAAAATTACCAAATGGATTATTTGGTGGGTCAAGACAATACGCCAACGGCCGAAAGGTCTTCAGACGAAAAATATATTTATCCAGAAAACATTCAGGAATTTAATCGTTTCTTGAAAAAATATCCAAAAAGCCCAACGGTTCCTCTAATCAATTTGTTTCTAGAAAACTTTAAGAGTGAGACTATTTTTGATATTTTAAGTACTGAACAAAGTAAACTGTAAAGAAAAAAAATAATGGGAGATTGGAATACCTTACATTTTTTTAGTGACAAACACTTTTATGAAAAAGTAGTTCCCGATCTTACAGGTGAAGGAAATTTGCTTAAAAAGCACTTTGAATCAAAATTAGGCAACTATCTTTTGTTTCATAATTCTGATAATGACAAAAGAATTAATGCTGTCTTGGAATATTGTCAATTTTTTGGCGAAGATTTCAAAACCCATAAACTTCTTTATGAGATCGAAACTCGGAAGAAAAAACCAGACGAGCAATATCAAACATTCATGCAGAAGATGCTACAAGATACAGACGAATTCTACAAACAAAATGGAACCGCAGCTGATGATCTTGCTACGGCACTAACATTAATAATGTTTTCTGAATGTGCTGCATTTAATCCGCATCTCATTTTAGGACGTAGAATTTTTTCTGGAAATGTTGGTGCAAAACCAAAATCTGTTGCTGAAGCAATTATTTCGCAAATAGACAATTCACCATCCGGATCTACGCACTCTTATGGTTCAGGAATCATGAACTGGATTACAAACGAAGACTTAAAATTATTGTGGCTAGACCGCGCTAATTTAGTTTCAACTAATTCCAAAGAATATTTCAATGATTTTTTGAAGTTTATTGAAATTGCCATTGAAAATGATTTTGGAGTCGTTTCTGGAACTAATATGCGAGAATCAATCTTAAAACTGGCAGAAAATCCCAATATAAATATCGAAGTAGATTTAGAAAAACTCGGACTTCAAAGTGTTATCATATACGATGGCAACTAATCGGAATTAAAATTAACTTTAAACTTAGAACCATGGAAAATAAAAACCAACCTATTACATTTGTTTTTTGGATTATTGCGATCATTTTAGGCGTAACTTTATACAAGCAATTTGATTTTAAAAGTTTAAAATTTGAGAATCCTGCAATGGCAGTTATATATATTGTAGTTTTTGCGTTTTCGGTTTATTATATTATTAGAAATTCTAAGAAAAAATAATACAACAAACCTAAGTTGAAACATAGCCAAATCAAATTGAAGTAATTAATTTTAGCTATTATGAAAAAGATAATTGTTTTATCGATGATTTCATTAGACGGCGTAATGCAAGCTCCAGGCGGGCCAAAAGAAGATACATCTGAAGGTTTTAAATTTGGAGGTTGGACAGTTCCATACGGTGACGAAGCTTACAATAAAGCGGTTCAAAACGAACTGCAACCGGCAGATTATCTTTTGGGTAGGAAAACATTCGAAATTTGGGAAAATTATTGGCCCGAACATTCCGAATTTTGGCCAGGAATTAATAATGGAAATAAATATGTTTTGTCTAAAACCAGACAAAAATCAGATTGGAAAAATTCCGTTTTTATTGAAAGTCTTGATGATATCAAAAACCTCAAAAATTCTGATGGAAAAGACATTCAAGTTTGGGGCAGCAGCGAACTGATTCATTTATTATTGCAAAATGACCTGGTTGATGAACTTCGCTTAAAAATTCATCCTTTGTTACTTGGGAAAGGAAAAAAGCTTTTTGATGATAATGCAAATCCGTCCGCATTTTCTTTAGTTGAAAGTACGGTAACTACAACGGGAGTAATTTTAGCCAATTATATCCGAAATGGGGAAATTAAAACTGGGAATGCAATAATCTAGAATATATATGAAGAAAAATATCTTAACATTCATTTTAATCTTTTTCAGCTTAGCGATTCTTGCTCAAGATAAAGTAACAAATGAGCTTAAAAACTTATCGGACACTCAGCAATTTGACAAAATAATTAGTCAATACACTTCTGAATACAAAGATTTTTCAGCAAAATCTCTCTATTACATTGGACTTGCTTATTACATGAAAGAAGACGATACAAATTGCATTAAATTCATGGATTTAGCTATAAATAAAGACAGCAAAGATCCTGCACCCGCTTATATAAAAGCTTCTACATTAAACTATATGGGTAAATACAATGAAGCTATAACTTATTTTCAAAATGCAATAAATTTAAATCCAAATGATGCAGAATCTTATAGCGGACTTGGTGATTCTTATTATCAAATTAAAGAGTTTAATTTATCTCTTGAAAATTATAAGAAGGCAACACTGCAAAAGGAATGTCCAAACAGACCTTATTTAATGTTAGCTCAAATTTATTACGAGCAAAAAGAAAATGACAAAGCGCTAGAAGCCTATTATACAGCAAAATCAAAAATATCAAAAGAATCACATTCATACATAAATGTCTTATTTAACATTGGACTTTTAGAATCTTTAAAAGGAAATTACGAAAAAGCAGAGCCCGTTTTCATCGAACTCATTCAATTAGATCCTGCTGATTATCATTCTTATGCAAAACTTATTCAAATTTATTACTCTAGAAAAGAATATGAAAAAGCAAAACCTTACAAAGACAAGCTCTATGAGGCATATGCAAAGGGAGAATTAAAAGACAATTTAAAAGATATGTTTTGTTATGATCAATTTAAATGGAATGGCTATCAGGTACAAGCATTTGAGCGCTACGAAAATAAAAATAAAGGAAATATTTATAATAAACATCTCTTCTATTTAATAAACGATTCAGGTCAAATTGTCTTGAGAGTACAAACGGAGTTTTCACCAATTTCTATTGAATTGGGCGGGACAAAATACCTCCTTTGCGCCAGTAAAGGGAACACACATTATAACTCAGGAATAGGGTTTAATGATGACTTAAATTATAGTGACTTAAAAACGGAGGCTATTAAACTCTTTGAAAAATATAATAAGTAAAATTATTTCATTTTTTTTGAATATTCTCGAGCACATATAAAGAAATTACATAAATAAAAAAGCGCAAGGCCTATTTTTACTGGCTTGCGCTTTTTTTATGTGACCCTGATGGTACAGAATTCGAACCATTTATTAGAAGATTTAAAGATTTTAAATGATGTCTAATTTTGCTATTTGAATTTAATATCGCTATTGGTAGAGTCGAGTTCTCGCTAATTAAGCAATGTAGCAAGACCATCGAAATTCACACTAATGTTAGTATGAAAAGTATTCTATAAATAAAAAGTTCGTTTGATCGTTTCTGAAATAAAAATCCTATTTTTGAAAACAAAAAACACCAACATTTGTCAGGCATAGCGACCCAATTTAGGGTAGATAAGTCGGAAATCGTCAGACATATATACCAGTTGGCGGTCAGTTGAAACCGAACTTACGCAGAAAAATACTTGAAATTTAAAATATCTAAATGAACGCAAATAAGTTTTCAATTGAAATTAATGAAATGCATTGGCTCTTTAAAGAAGACATTAGTGCAGATTTATGTGCACACGGAAATGTGAAAGTTATAATTGGAGACGAACTAATTGCGGGAATTAAAGAAGACGAAGATTGGACATTAAGCGCAACTGCGTTATTTTTATTGAGAACTTTAGAAAGAAATCACACAAAAGAAAACCAAGTTGGAGAACACTTAATTCCTTGTTGTGGACACTTTTTAGTTTTTACGGAAGATACGGAAGAAGTTTACGTTGGTGGCTGTCCAAACGGAATTGATTGGGAAGTTATTCACGAAAATGGATGTATAAAACTTAAAACCGAAAGTGGAAAAGAAACTTTACTAGGTTTTGATTTTTACAAATCTGAAGTCTTAAAATTTGTAGATAAAGTAGAAGAATTTTATGTCGAAAGCGGAGAAAAAACGATTCCAGAAGATGAATTTGAAAGAAATGGATATTTAGAATTTTGGAAAGAATGGAAAATTAGAAGAAGTAAGTGGAAATAAACAACCGAACCGCCAACAGCCGTTACACGAGATTTGGGCTTTAGGTTGAATTTAAAGATGGTTTTGTCCTTGGAAAATTTGTGTTTAACCGAAAACATCGCATCTTTAATCCCAAACCTCGTGTAGCGCCAGAACGTTAGTGGCAATTTTGAACCTATGAAACAACATCAATCTCTTTTATCAATAAGCAAATACTTGTCACGTTTTAGTGAGCAGGTGAAAATCCTGAATGCTAACGGAGAGTTTAGCATTAATGCGCATGCTGAAAATGTATTGATTGAGATTCTAAACATAATTTATAATTGCAATTTTGAAAACGTAAATTATGTTGAAGGGAAAAATTACGACAGTATCGATTTAAGAGATCAAAAAGGAACTTTGGCAGTTCAGGTAACTGCAACTTCGAACATTGAAAAAGTTAAGCATACATTAAAGAAGTATATTGATAATGGACACTATAAGAATTATAAACGATTAGTTGTTTTAATACTAACGGGAAGACAAGAAAAATATAGTCAAGAATCTATTGATAAAATAACTGGAAAAACAATAGAATTTAAGCAAGGAAAAGATATTATCGATTTAACAACTTTGTATGTCTTGCTTAATTCTCTTAGTTTAGAAAAAATTCTTGCAGTTGAGGCTTTATTAGAATCACAATTTAGTGATAAACATCAAACGGACTTGACGCCAGAAATAAAAATTTTCGAGGAACTTCTTCAATACTTAGAACCAATATTTATTGAAAACGGAAAGATATTTAAAGAATTTGGTCCAAACTCTGGAGCAGATGTTAAAGAGCCTATACGTTGGGATTTAACACTCTGGTATAAAGTAAGGCGTGAAAAAATTTTACCAAACAATAGTATTATTACGAACACGGTTAAATCAAACCTTAAAGTAATTCCTGATCAGAAAAAGGATATTTTTGAAAAACTTTTAAATCACATCTATGCGTTTGAAAAACATTGTGAAGACGCTGAATTTGACTATTCGCAATACCAATTTCCAAAAGAAATTTTAAAAGAGTATGAAACAAATTAACGAGAAAGTTTTCAGAGAAATAATAAAATGGTTAGAAAAAAAATTTAGTTTATACCCTTTTGTTGAAGAATTATATTTGATTGGTTCGAGTTTAGAAAAGTCTGAAATTAACGATATTGATATAGTGCAAAAGGTAAATCTTAACTCTACTAAAGAAATACAAGAATTTGCTCAAAAACTTATTTCATTAGAACAGGAATTTTTATATAGATTTAATTTACCACTTCACATAACCTCTTTTTTAGAAAAGGATAATAACAACTTCATTAAATTTATGTCGCTCAATAAATCAAAAAAAATTATATAATGGGAAAAGATTTGCACCGTTCAATATTAGACTTCTTTCATGACACTGTTGGATCTCACCACAACGTGAAATCAATGGAAGACATTTCAACTTCCAATAGTTATATTTTCAAAATTAATCGTCAGCGAGGTATGACACCTGTTATTGTCTACTTAAGTGACGCTTATTATCATAGTGATATAGATTATCACAAACGACCAGCTGAATTAAATGATGGTGGTTTTATTTTAATTGCGAAGCCGGAGTCACATTTTTCAAAAGAAGATCAAATGAATTATCCAGAAGAAAAAATAATAATTGGAAAAATAGGAATTCTATTAGGTGCACTAAAGATGGAAGATTTTTGGAATTATGAAAGACCGAAAAAAAAGCACACATAAGAATAGAAAACTGCCACTAACACACGCTACAAGCAATTTAGGTATTAGGCTTAATTTAAAAATGGTTTTGTATTTGGAATATTTGGCAAATCCGAAGAATGGGCTTAATTTAATCCCAAACTGCTTGTAGCGCGGGAACGTTGTGCGACATTGCCAAATAAATAGGAAAAAATAAATGACAGATAATAATCCATACATATTTGATTTAATCTTAAAAGATTTAAAAATTGAAAGCTGGATAGATTTCAAGTCAAAAAAAGTAGTATTAAAACTTTTCAAACCTTTAACAGGATTAGATTACAAAATCTACGTTCTACATACTAACAATAAAGTTCTCTATGTTGGAACAACAAAAAGAAGTATTAAAAACAGATTAAATGGAGGACTCAATGCGGATGGCAAAAATGGTTATCATGGATACAAATGGAAAAATTTGAACACAATTAAAATTTTAATCTGGAATTTTAAGGATTTAGATAAGGAAAAAATAGAAAATATTGAAGCAGAACTTGTCTATATTATAAGAAAAGAAACAGGAAGATGGCCTGAATTACAAAACGAAATCCATTTTAATAACCACTACCAGAATACAGGAAATAGTTTAGCAATATTAATGTACAAACAAATAACAAACATAAATGGATAAAAGTATAAGCGCGTTAAATCAATTTAAAGATAGCCTAAATAATAAAGAAGAATATGGAAACGATGGTTTTCAATTTAATGGACTTGTAGAGTATAAAGTAGCTGGACAAACTACAATTGAAGTTTTAGAAGTTATATTAATTATCGGTGGTTTTGAGCCTATGATTAAATTAGATATTTACGAAAAAGGAATTAAAATTACAAAAGATGATTTTCATTTAGATTTTAATTCGAGATTTGCTAATACCGAATTTGACTTTAATTCTGCAAAACCAAGTATAATTATAACTGGTAAAAATTCACCTAAATTAGGAAATTACTCAGTTGAAATAACAGAAATATAGTACCGTCGCACAACACACGTTATGAGATATTTGATCAAAATTGCTAAAAACACATTATAAGATATTTTATTAAAATTTAAATTATGACCGCAGAATTAAAATTGACATTTAATAATACACCGCAAAATTTGTTGAACATAATTCAAGTTCTTTTTCCATCTAATAATGTTCCTCTATCAATATAATTAATAATACTGCTTATCAGAACAGACCTATACTTCACAATTGTTTTGTACATGGTTTTCAGGCTTCTGATTCAACCTTATTATTTCAAATTACTGGACATGAATTGGTTATCCAAATTGAACTTCCTCCAACAAATAACCTTTATGTCGCATTGAAAACTAAAGTTAATTCTTATCACAAAATATTAATTAACTATTTTGAGAATAATAATATAGATACTTCAAAAATTAATCAAGAAGTTATAATCTCGTCAGAAGATAGCTATATTTTGGTCGGGAAAATTCCGAATAGAAACAAAGAATTTTCAAAAGAACTTGAAAATAATAAACTTCGTTTATTAATAATTCCAATAACAATTTTATTGTTAAATATTGGAGCAAAAAAATTAGGATGGATAAGTAATATTGAAAGTATTGTTTCAAGTTCAATTTCAACATTATTTGCAATAATTATTTGGTATATAGTCGAATATCTTACTTTCACTAATGAAAAAACATTTAAATTTCAACCTATAAATTAACAATATGGAATTCTCAAAAAATATAAATGAATTGGAATATATTCAAAATCTAATTTCAGAAATTACTTTGGCGTTTCCAAATTATAACGTTTATGCTGAAAGAAAATACGGAAAATTCAGACCAGATATTACAATAGAAAACATTTATGGTAATATTATTATTGAGATTAAAAACTCAAGAAATTATTCTAGTCTTCCATTTAGCACAATAATTCAATTAGAAGATTATAAATTACATATTCCTAATAGTGAAATAATTTTAATTAGTTTATCAGATGTAAATGAATTAATGAAAGAAAAGCTAAAAGAAATGGAAATAAAGACTTTTATTAAACCCGATTTTAAGTCAATTATTAAATACCTAAAAGAGAAAAACATCTCATAACTGCTACAACGGATTTGGGCAATAGGTTGGGAATTAAACCTTAACTTTTGAACCTGAAAAAGAATTGTAAGACGTGACAAATCCATGACGGGATTCGAACCAAAATTTCCTTTAAATAATGGCACCTATAAAACTACAAGAAAAGCTTGAAAATTTTCGAACCACAAAAAAAGCCTGAGAATCTACATTCTCAGGCTTTTTCTTTTCAAAGTGACCCCGGAGGGGTTCGAACCCCCAACCCTCAGAGCCGAAATCTGATATTCTATCCAGTTGAACTACGAGGTCAGTTTATTTATGATTTTAGATTATAGATTTTAGATTACTGATTGGAATCTAAAATCTACAGTCTAAAATCTAAAATTATTATTTACGAAAGTAATTTCTTTACAATTGTAGAGATGGTTTTTCCTTCAGCAGTTCCTCCTAATTGAGCAGATGCTAATCCCATTACTTTACCCATTGAAGCGATTCCAGAAGCTCCTGTTTCAGCAATAATTTTTGCTATTACAGCTTCTACTTCTTCTTCGCTTAATTGAGCTGGTAAAAACTTCTCGATTACAGCAACTTGAGCCAATTCTGGTTCTGCTAAATCTGGACGGTTTTGCTCTGTAAAGATTCTTGCGCTTTCTTTACGAGTTTTAACCAATCTCTGAAGTAATTTAATTTCTTCATCTTCTGATAAATCTTCTTTAGATCCAGAAGCTGTTGAAGCTAATAACAATTCCGATTTAATTGCTCTTAAAGATTCTAATGCTACTGTATCTTTTGCTTTCATGGCCGTTTTGATTTCGTCCATGATTTGTGTTTGTAAACTCATGTTTATGTTTTATTTAAAATAAGCCGAAGCTTATTAATTGATATATTAATTTGGCCCTTCGACTTCGCTCAGGGTGACCATAAGATTCACTTTAAAAACCTATTTAGGAAGTCAAATTTTGAAATTCTGTGCGAAGATAAAAAAAATAACCCGAAAATTAAATCCAATTTTCGGGTTACCAAATATTATGATTCTAAAATTAATCTACGTTATCGTGCAAAAATGAATTGTTTGAACGTAATTGCAAATCGTTGTTACTATCTGTTCCAACAGAAATTCTAGAATTTGTATTGTTAGATTGTGAATTAGACAAATCTATTCCTAATCTTTTATAAGCTGGCTCTTTTTCCAACTCATCAATTCTAGAAACATTGTTATGGAATTTATAGTTAAATTCTTTTAGTTTCTTTCTTCTTTCTTCAGCTCTTAAACGCAATGTTTCTTCAATAGTTAATTCTAAAGGAGAAACTTCAGAAGTTGTAGCCAAATCAGGTTGACTAGCAAAATCTGGTCTTGGTTTCAACGTGATGTTTAATTCCTCTGGGATGGTTTCTTCAACTACTTTTTCAACTGGTTTAGAAGCCAATAAATCGTTTTCAACTTCCATATATTCTTCTAGAGAATATTTAATGATTCCGTTGTCTGAAACTTCAGTTACAGGAACAAATTGTACTGGATCGTTTACTTTAATATCACGAGTTTCATTTGTCAATTCAAACAAAACTCTGTTATCTTCAACAACTGGTTCTCTTTTTATAGGCTCTTGCTTGAACAAAGGAAGATCAAAAGAAAAAGTAGTTTGCTCTTCTCTTTCAAATACTCTTTGCTGTTGCACCGGCTGCTGTTGTACTGGTGGCTGTTGCACTTCTCTTGCTACTGGTGTTTCAGGAGCAGAGATTGTAAAATCGATATCGGTAATTGGCGAAACAATTTCGAAAGTTACATCAAGATTTTTGATAAACTCAGACATAACCACTAACTCTTCCTGATTGATAGCTGGAGCAACAGCTTGAACTGGAGTCGGAGTAAAAGTTTCGTCATCATCAATTAAATCAAAAACTACTTTATCTTCCACTTTTGCTGTTGGTGTATCCACAGTTAAATCAAAAGATGCAAGCGGTTTATTGGTTAGATTATGAACACTTCTTTGCTCATCTTCTAACGTATGAATGATTTTCTTTGGTTCTGTATTTACAATTTCATTTTGTTGTTCTACATCAAAACCTGTCGCAATAATAGTTACTGCAATAGCTTCGCCAAGACTTTCGTCTTCACCAACTCCCATGATAATGTTTGCGTTGTAACCAGCTTCATCTTGGATATGATCGTTGATTTCTCCAATTTCGTCCAGAGTAATCTCATTAGTTCCAGAAACGATAAGCAACAATACGTTTTTGGCACCTGTAATTTTATTATCATTCAACAATGGAGAATCCAAAGCCGAAACGATAGCATCTTTAGCTCTGTTTTCGCCTTCAGCTACAGAAGACCCCATTATAGCAGTCCCACTGTTGGCCAAAACAGTTTTCGCGTCACGTAAATCGATATTCTGAGTATAGTGGTGCGTAATTACTTCGGCAATACCTCTAGAGGCTGTTGCCAAAACTTCATCCGCTTTCGAGAATCCAGCTTTAAAACCTAGATTTCCGTATACTTCTCTTAATTTATTATTGTTGATTACAATTAAAGAATCGACTTGCTTACGCAATTTCTCAATTCCAATAATAGCTTGCTCCTGACGCACTTTCCCTTCAAACTGAAACGGAATGGTCACGATACCAACTGTCAATATTTCTCTTTCTTTTGCTAATTGCGCAATTACCGGAGCTGCACCAGTTCCAGTTCCTCCACCCATACCAGCAGTAATAAATACCATCTTAGTACCGCGATCCAACATCTTTTCAATATCAGAAATACTTTCAATTGCAGACTGTTGTCCAACATCTGGATTTGCTCCAGCTCCTAGCCCTTCAGTTAAATTAACTCCTAACTGAATTTTATTGGGAACTGAACTATTTTGAAGCGCTTGCGAATCGGTATTACAAACGATAAAATCTACGCCTTTAATACCTTGTTTGAACATGTGGTTAATTGCGTTACTTCCGCCTCCACCTACACCTATTACTTTGATTACATTTGATTGATTTTTTGGTAAATCAAATGAAATACTTCCAAATTCTGAGTTGCTCATCATCTTTTTGGTTTTTTGAAATTCTTATTAAGTACATTTTTTACTTCTTGACTTGGGGCAAGAAATAATCCTTCTCTTTTATTATTCTGCGTTGTCTAAAAATTCTTTGATTTTGTCGACATATCGATCAAAAAATGATCTTCTTATTTTGGTTTCAGTAGATTCATTTTTAGGCACCTTCTGACTTACAACTTCTTCAGGCTCATCAATGGTTTCTACTCTTTCAACGTAGTTTTCTTCTACTTCGTATCGCTGTACTGGCGGAGCGGTTCTATAAACAATTTTTGGTTGCTCTTTTACCATTTCCATTCTAACAGCGCTTTGCGAACTGTTTTCGATACTGTTCATTACTAATCCTACTGCAGTTGCATATAACGGGCTAGAGATTTCTTCTCCAGAGTTTCCTGCCAAATGCTCGTTCGGATAACCAATTCTTGTATCCATTCCTGTAATGTATTCTACCAGCTGCTTAATGTGCTTTAATTGTGCACCACCACCTGTTAATACAATTCCAGCGATTAGCTTTTTACGAGGATCTTCGTGTCCGTACGCTTTAATTTCTGCAAAAACTTGCTCTACAATTTCCACCACTCTTGCGTGGATAATTTTAGATAAATTTTTAAGCGAAATCTCTTTTGGTTCTCTTCCTCTCAAACCTGGAATAGAAACAATCTCGTTATCTTTATTTTCGCCTGGCCAAGCAGATCCGAATTTTATTTTTAAAAGTTCAGCTTGTTTTTCGATGATCGAACAGCCTTCTTTGATATCATCTGTAATTACATTTCCACCAAAAGGAATTACAGCCGTATGGCGAATAATACCGTCTTTGAAAATAGCTAAATCTGTTGTTCCACCACCAATATCGATAAGCGCAACACCAGCTTCTTTTTCTTCCTGACTCAAAACAGCATCTGCCGAAGCTAATGGTTCTAATGTCAATCCAGACAATTCTATTCCTGAACTCTGAATACATCTCCCAACATTTCTGATTGAAGATGCCTGTCCAACTACAACGTGAAAACTAGATTCTAATCTTCCGCCATACATTCCGATTGGCTCTTTAATTTCAGACTGTCCGTCAATTTTGAACTCTTGTGGCAAAACGTGAATAATTTCTTCTCCCGGTAACATCGCCAGTTTGTTTACCTGATCGATTAGAAGCTGAATATCTTTTTCGCCAATTACTTCTTCTGGATTATTTCTGCTGATGTAATCTGTATGCTGAATACTTCTGATGTGCTGTCCGGCAATACCCACAACCACATCTTTAATTTTGTATCCTGAATTATTTTCTGCTTCGACTATCGCCTGCTGTATCGATTGAATCGTCTGCGTAATGTTGTTTACTACTCCTCTGGCAACACCCAAACTTTTGGATTTACCAATGCCCAAAATCTCCAACTTACCATATTCATTTTTTTTGCCAATCATGGCAACGATTTTGGTTGTTCCAATATCTAGACCTACTGCAATATTATCTTTTTCCATTTTCTATTATTTAGTGCAAACTACTTGTTCCGTAAACCTAAGGTCAATTTTTTTGTATTTGTATAACGAACTATCTAAAACTGCTTTTTGAAAAAAGGCTTTATAGTTTCTAAATTTCTTATCAACATTCATCGTTCTTCCAAAATCTATGAAGTAATCATAGTTACGATTAAACATTTTTAAGCTTCCATTCGGCATAATCTCTACAGCAATGATGTTTTTTTTCAAAAACGCATCGTCATAAATTGTGCGAAATAAAGCTGCTAAATCTTCGTTATTTTTTTCATTTATTGCCCCTGAAACAAGAGGAACTCGCGCAGTGAAATTGTCCGATAAGGGCATTTTATTTCCCTCATAGTCAATATAAAAAGAAGCAGCGCCGTCATAAACTCTTGCTATGGGCGTCTTCTGTTTTACTACTGCTTTTAGAACTCCATCAATACTTACAAAAACGTTTGACTTCTCAATCATCTCTTGCGTATCGAGGGTTTTCTCTATCTTATTCAAATCTAGTTCATCTTTTCTAATACTGGAAGCGTCTCTTCTATTTTCTATCAACAATTTATTAACCGTCTCTGGCTTCACAAAAAGCGTATTTTCTCCTACAAAAACGACTACTGATTTTTTCAATTTTCGATCGCCATTTCGGTGCTTAGCGAAAGAATATAGAAACAAAACCAGTCCGAAAATAAGTACTAATCTAATATTTGCCCAATTAAATATTTTCATTTAAAACCTTTTTAATTGACGGAACCATCTCTCCCAGATCACCAGCTCCAATTGTTACAATAATAGGTGCATCACTGGCTTTAATTTCACCTAATAAATCTTCTTTTGTAACAATCTTTTTGTTCGAATTTGTCATTTTACCCAAAAGCCACTCAGAAGTTACTCCTTCCATCGGAAGCTCTCTAGCAGGGTAAATATCCATCAAAAACACTTCATCAAACTGCGATAAACTTGCTGCAAATCCGTCGACAAAGTCTCTTGTTCTGCTAAACAAATGCGGCTGGAAAATTGCCAAAACTTTACGTCCTGGATACAACTCTCTAACTGCTTGATGAACAGCATTTATTTCTGTTGGATGATGTGCATAATCATCAATATATACTAAATTTTCACTCTTAATTTGATATGAAAAACGTCTTCTAATTCCGTTGAATGAAGCAATGGCTTTTGCAATAGAATCGGTCGGGGTGCCGAAAGTCTTAGCCATCGCAATAGCCATCAATCCATTCATTAAATTGTGTCTTCCAGGCAATCCAAAACGCAAATCTTTCATAATTTCTGATGGCGTCTGCACATCAAAAACATAAGCCCCATCTTCAATGCGAACATTAAAAGCCTTATAAACAGCATCTTCATTTACAGCACATTGAACTCCCTCTAAAGGCAACTCTTTTGTAATGAAGAGATTATTTTTATCTTCTACTTTTGAAGCAAACTCTCTAAAAGAAGCCTCAATTGCATCACTAGTTCCATAAATATCCAAGTGATCCGCATCCATAGAAGTCACACAAGCGATGTCTGGACGCAAATGCAAAAATGATCTGTCAAATTCATCTGCTTCTACCACCGTTACCGTTTTTCCGCTTCCGATTAAATTTGAATTATAATTCTCTACAATTCCACCAATGAAAGCAGTTACATCAGCACCGCTTTGAAACAAAATATGCCCCAAAATACTAGAAGTCGTTGTTTTTCCATGCGTTCCTGCAACTGCAAAACAAAAAGTATCTTTACTTATGATTCCAAGAACTTCAGCTCTTTTTTTAACCTGGTAATGTCTTTCAATAAAATAATTCCATTCTGAATGTGTTTTTGGAACCGCTGGCGTATATATCACCAACGTATTCTCCAAATAATAATCTTTTGGAATTAAGCTTATATCATCTTCAAAATGAATATCAATACCACTCTCAATCAATTCATTAGTTAGCATAGAAGGCGTTTTGTCGTAACCTGAAACTTGTTTTCCAATAAACTTGAAATAACGAGCCAGAGCACTCATTCCGATTCCTCCGATACCAATAAAATAAACGTTTTGTATTTGATTTAAATTCATTTTTTTTTTGCTTTATGCCGTAAGCTTTAGGCTGTAAGCCTATAACTTTTGTCTTTATTTTCTAATCCTCTTTTATCCTTTTAATCTATATTACGTTTTAGATAGCATTCTCAAGCTTAAAGTTGATTGCCTATAGCTTACAGCTTATCTAATTAACTTGACAATTTCAGCCACAATATCTTGTGTAGCTCTTGGTTTTGCCAATTTTTTAATGTTATCACTTAATTGTTTTTGTTTTCCAGAATCTTTCAGCAGCGCTTCAAAAACAATGCTAAACTGACTGTCAAGCTCAGATTCTTTCAACAAAATCGCACCTTTAGCATCAACAATCGCTTGTGCATTTTTAGTCTGATGATCCTCAGCTACATTAGGTGACGGAATAAAAATCACTGGTTTCCCTACAATGCACAATTCTGACACTGATGAAGCACCTGCACGTGAAATTATGACATCCGATGCTGCGTAAACAAAATCCATTCTTTCAATAAAATCGACCACTTTTACATTTGGCTGATTGTATTTTTTATAATCTTCAAAATATAATTTTCCACATTGCCAGATTACCTGAACATCTTGCGAAAGGAAATTTTGCAATTCTTTTTCAATTAACTGATTGATTCTTCTTGCTCCTAAACTTCCTCCTAAAACCAGTAATGTTTTCTTATTCGGATCTAAGCCATAAAAAGCAATTGCTTCTTCACGTTTGCTTTCAATGTCAATTAAATCCTGACGAACCGGATTCCCTGTTAAAACAATTTTTTCTTTTGGAAAAAAACGCTCTAAATTTTCATAAGCCACACAAATTGCATTGGCTTTCTTGCTCAACAATTTGTTTGTAATTCCTGGATAAGAATTCTGCTCCTGAACCACTGTTGGAATTCCTGCCGAACCTGCCGCTTGCAATAAAGGTCCGCTGGCAAAACCACCCGTACCGATTACCACATTGGGCTTAAACTTTTTAATTATTCTTTTTGATTCCAATAAACTGCTTGCCAGTTTAAGAGGAAACATTAAATTTTGCAATGTCAATTTTCGCTGTAAACCAGCAATCCAAAGACCTTTTATTTCGTAACCTGCCTGAGGCACTTTCTGCATTTCCATTTTATCTCTGGCACCTACAAAAAGAAACTCTGCATCAGGAAATTGTAATTTCAATTCATTTGCAATCGCAATCGCAGGATAGATATGTCCTCCTGTTCCTCCTCCGCTAAGTATGAATTTATACTTTGTCATCTGTCTAAAAATTACAACTTTTTAAAAAATTTTTATATTTTAATCTTATTTGTTTAAAACCGCATTCATCGGATTTCTAGAATTGTCTTCTATCGAATACATTGCCTCTTCTTCATATATTTCATCTGCTGGTAAATCCTCTTCTGCCATTTCTTTATCTATCAATCGCTGTAAGGCCTCTTTTCGTTTTTCTCTATCCAGTTTATCCTCAGCAATTTCTTCTTCTTTTCTCGTTACACTAATGATAATTCCGAGCCCAAGACAGGTCATCCAAATCGAACTTCCCCCGCTACTTATCAACGGAAGTGTCTGCCCTGTAACTGGCAACAATTCTACCGCAACCGCCATATTAATCATCGCTTGAAATATCATCGGAAACCCAACACCAACAACAACTAATTTTCCAAACACCGTAGGAGCTTTATGCGAAGCAATTACAAATCGGAACAATAACAACAAATACAAAATAACAATTGAAACTCCTCCAACCAAACCGTATTCTTCTACAATAATGGCGTAAATAAAATCGGAAGAAGATTGCGGCAAAAAGTTCTTCTGAACACTTTTTCCTGGACCTAATCCTCCTAATTTTCCAGATGCAATTGCAATTTTTGCTTTTTCTATCTGATAATCATCTTCGTCTGGTTTGTCTGTTGTAAAATTTGTAATACGACTTTCCCACGTTGAAACCCTGCTAAAAAATCTCGAATCTGGAAAAGCTTTTGCCACTAAAAGGAAAAATGCTAACATCGCAACTCCTGAACCAATGATAAAAGCAATATATTTTAATGGATATTTACCAATAAATGTCAGCATCAAAACCATTGCAAAAATTAACGCCGTAGTCGAAAAGTTTGCTGGAAGAATTAATACTAATGTGATAAATACTGGAACCCAAAGCTGAATCAATGAGGTTTGAAATGGCTCATTTTCTTCTTTAGTCTTCGACAAATAACGCGCTACATAAATAAACAAAACAATAGATGCCAATGTTGATGTCTGAAACGTAATTCCGATAAAGGGAACCTGAATCCAACGACTCGCATTTGCACCAGCGATAACAGTTCCTTTTAAAAGCGTATAAAGCAGTAAAATCCAAACCACTGGAAGCGCAATCTTCGAAATGGCTCTAAAATAGTGATACGGCACTCTATGCACCCAGTAAATAATTAAGAATCCAATACAGATATGCGCTAGATGTTTTACTAAATATCCTAATGTATTTCCTGTTCCGTGCCCAATATAAGCCAAATTACTACTTGCACTAAAAACAGGCATAAACGAAAACAACGCCAATAAGGCCACAAATGACCATATTACCCTATCTCCTTTTAGTTTGTTTACTAATTGCTTCATTGTAGATTTCTGATTTTAGATTTTAGATTTTAGATTATTTTCCAAAACCTTCGGTTTTTATTGATTGATTCTTTTATTTACTGTTTTTAAACTACTCACAAAAATTGCTGTTAATTCATTTGCTTCTTTTAACAACGTTTCTAATTCCTCTTTAGCAATCCACATTTTTTCTTTTATTATTTCTAACCAAAATAAAGTCTCGTCTGATTCTTCTAAAACGATATTCATTTTGGCTACAAATTCTCTATCGCTTCTGGCCCGACAAACTGCTCGATAATTTGCTCCAACAGATGTTCCGCTTCTCACTATTTGATTAGTTATTGATCTAATCACATTTGTGTTTGGCATTTTTTCAGCCAATTCAATTATCATTAAAGAGAATCTTTTTGTTCTCATTTTCATTTCATCCGTCGTCATAATAAAAAAGAACTTAAAATATTTAATAATCTAAAATTTCAAAGTTTAAAGAAAATCTAAACTCTAAAATCTAAAATCATAAATTATGCACCGCTTGCTTAAATTGTTTTCCTCTGTCTTCGTAGTTTTCGAATAAATCGAAACTTGCGCAGGCTGGAGACAATAAAACCACGTCGCCTTTTTCTGTTAATCTTTGAGCAGTTTTTACTGCATCATTCATATTATTTACTTCAACCATAATATCAACAACGTTTCCAAAAGCATCAATAATTTTACGGTTATCGATTCCAAGACAGATAATTGCTTTTACTTTTTCGCGTACTAAAGACATTAATTCGTTGTAATCGTTTCCTTTATCAACACCTCCAACAATCCATACTGTTGGCGAATTCATACTATCCAAAGCAAAGAAAGTAGCGTTTACATTTGTTGCTTTTGAATCGTTGATATATTGAACGTTCTGTATTTTTAATACTTTTTCTAAACGGTGCTCAACACCTTGGAAATTAGATAGACTTTCACGAATCGTTGCATTTCTAATTTGCATCAATTTAGCTACAGAGCTTGCTGCCATGGCGTTTTTCATATTATGTTTTCCTTCTAACGCAATGTGTTCTGTATCCATTGTAAACTCTTCTTGGTTGATCTTTATTTCCATTTTGTTGTTATTTATAGAAGCCCCTTCATCAAATTTTTTCGTCAATGAAAAAGGAATTAGTTTTGCTTTTGTTTTGTTCTTTTTTAACCATTCTGTACTTGCTTCATCATCTGCATCGTAAATCAGATAATCACTTTCAGTCTGGTTCATCGTTATTCGGAACTTCGAATTGATATAATTTTCATATTTATATTCGTATCGATCTAAATGGTCTGGACTTATATTGGTTATTATTGCAATATCGGGTCTGTAATTTATTATTCCGTCTAACTGAAAACTGCTTAATTCAAGAACGTAGGCATCAAATTTATTCTCGGCCACCTGCCAGGCGAAGCTCTTTCCAATATTCCCTCCCAATCCGACATTTAATCCTGCATATTTCAACAGGTGATGGGTCAGCATTGTTGTGGTTGTTTTACCATTACTTCCTGTAATCCCGATAGTCATTGCTTCCGTGTAAGGAATCGCAAATTCAATTTCAGAAATAACTTTCACTCCTGCCGCAACCAACTTTTTTACTATCGGAGACTTGTCAGGAATTCCTGGGCTTTTCATTACCACATCTGCATTTAGAATTAAATCTTCTGTATGCTGCTCTTCTTCCCAGGCTATTTTATTAATGATAAGAACTTCTTTGTAACTCTCTTTTATTTTTCCAAAATCGGATACAAAAACATCATATCCCTGTTTCTTACCGAGGATCGCGGTTCCTACACCGCTTTCTCCTCCTCCTAAAACTACTAGCCTCATTTATCTCAGTTTTAAAGTGATGATTGATAAAATGGCTAACATTACAGCAACAATCCAGAAACGGGTTACGATTTTACTTTCGTGGTATCCTTTTTTCTGATAATGATGATGCAAAGGCGACATCAGGAAAATTCTTCGTCCTTCTCCGAAACGCTTCTTCGTATATTTAAAATAAGTTACCTGAATAATTACTGAGGCACTTTCTGCTAAGAAAATTCCACAGAACAAAACAATCAATATTTCTTTACGAACTGCAATGGCTAAAACTGCGATAATCCCTCCAATGGTCAAACTTCCCGTATCTCCCATAAATACAGAAGCTGGATAAGAATTGTACCAAAGAAAACCAATCAATGAACCAACAAAAGCGGAAATAAAGACCGTCATTTCTCCCGAGTTGGGGATGTACATAATATTCAGATAATTTGAAAAAATGATATTACCAG
Source organism: Flavobacterium sp. CFBP9031 (assembly GCF_034044945.1). Classification (NCBI taxonomy): domain Bacteria; kingdom Pseudomonadati; phylum Bacteroidota; class Flavobacteriia; order Flavobacteriales; family Flavobacteriaceae; genus Flavobacterium; species Flavobacterium sp. CFBP9031. Next base: position 174,016 of record NZ_JAXCWF010000003.1, on the reverse strand, counting down.
AAACAAACGTAAATATTCCGAGCGCGAGGACGGATATTGCAGAAGTTCCTGCCGCGAGTCCATCGATTCCATCTGTTAAATTAGCCCCATTTGAAACCGCTGTAATAATAAAAATCACTACTGGAATAAAAATTAACCAAGCCCATTTCTCATATCCATCTCCCATAAAAGACAATACTTCAGCATAGTCAAATTCGTTGTTTTTTACAAAAGGAATTGTCGTTGCTGTAGATTTTTCTTCAATAGGCGCTGGTAATACAACTGTTGTGTTTCCCGCTGTTTTAAAAATATCTGTACGTCCAGTATCTGTTCTTACCGTAACCGCAGGGTTAAAATAAAGAACCGCTCCTACTATAATTCCAAGACCAACTTGACCAATTACTTTAAAAATACCTTTTAAACCTTGTTTGTCTTTTTTGAATATCTTGATGTAATCGTCAACAAAACCAATTGTTCCCATCCACAATGTTGTTACAATCAGCAAAACAATATAAATGTTGTGCAATCTTGCAAATAACAAAACCGGAACTAAGGTTGCAAAAATGATAATTAAACCACCCATTGTTGGCGTACCAGCTTTTTCATTCTGACCTGCAAGACCAAGCTCACGTACGGTTTCTCCAACTTGCTGACGGCGTAAAAAGTTAATTACTCTTTTACCATAAATAGTCGACAGAAGCAACGAAAGCATAAATGCCAAAGCTGATCTAAATGTGATGTACTGGAAAACCCCTGTTCCAGGAACGTCCAATGTTTTATCAAAATATTCAAATAAATAGTACAGCATATTTTCTTATTTTTTTAAATTCCAATCTCGAATTAAATTCCAATTTTTTAAAACCCAAAATCCAAATTTTATTGGGATTTGGAATTTGAAATTTCCTTTTTGTTATTTATTTAGTTGTTCTAAAATCTCTTTTACCGTTTCCATATCATCAAAATGATGGCGAACACCATTTATTTCTTGATAAGTTTCATGACCTTTTCCTGCAATTAAAATGATATCTTTAGGCTGAGCCAATTGACAAGCCGTTTTAATTGCCTGTTTTCTATCTGTAATTCGCAGCATTTTTTTATAGTTCTGAGGCTCAACTCCCTGCTCCATTTCATCCAAAATAACTTCTGGATCTTCATTTCTTGGATTATCTGAAGTCAAAACTGCTTTATCACTCATATCTGAAGCAATCTTTGCCATTATTGGACGTTTTGTTTTATCACGATTTCCTCCACAGCCTACTACAGTAATTAGCTGTTCGTTTTTAGTGCGAATATCATTTATCGTTTTCAAAACATTCTCCAAGGCATCTGGCGTATGTGCGTAATCTACAACAGCAGTAATTCCGCCATCTGATACGATATACTGAAAACGTCCTGAAACACTTTCTAAATCAGACAGTAAACGCAACGCTTCAAGACTATCAATTCCTAGTTCTACAGCAGTTCCATAAATCGCTAAAACATTGTATGCGTTGAAAGTACCAATCAGTTTTACCCAAACTTCATTATCGTTAACTTTCAACAATAATCCAGACAATTGGCTTTCTAAAATCTGCGCTCTATAATCTGCATAAGATTTTAAAGCGTAAGTCAATTTTTTAGCCACTGTATTTTGCAGCATCACCGATCCATTTTTGTCATCAATATTCGATATAACAAAAGCTGATTTTGGAAGAGAATCAAAAAATGACTTTTTAACATCTCTATATTCAGCAAATGTTGGGTGATAATCTAAGTGATCGTGAGAAAGATTCGTGAAAATTCCGCCCACAAAATGCAAAGCTTCTGTACGTTTCTGGTGAATTCCATGCGAACTTACCTCCATAAAACAGTGCGTAACTCCCGCTTCAACCATTTCATTCAAATAATGATTAATAGTTAAAGAATCTGGTGTTGTATGCGTTGCTGGATATTCTGTTTGATCTACTACAATTTTTACCGTTGACAATAAACCAACCTTAAACCCTGCTTTTTGAAACAACTGAAATAATAAGGACGCAATAGTTGTTTTTCCATTTGTTCCTGTTACACCCACTAATTTTAACTTTGCAGATGGATCTTCAAAATAATTAGCGGCCATAAAAGCTAAAGCCGTATTGGTATCTTTTACTTGAATATAAGTTACTTCATTAGCTGTATTTTCAGGAAGCGTATCACAAATAATCGCTTTAGCTCCAAGCTGAATTGCTTTTTCGATATAATCGTGTCCATCTGAAAGTGAACCGCGAATTGCCACGAAAATATCATTTGCTTCTACTTTACGAGAATCAAATTCGATTTTCTGAATAGCAATATCTGTTGAACCTTTTACAGATTCAATAGCTACTTTATATAATATGTCTTTTAATACTTTCACGATAATTCTAATACAATTGTTGTGTTTTTACTTATACTGGTTCCCGCTTGAATCGATTGATTCTTTACTTTCCCCATTCCATTTACTTTTACTTTCAAACCTAAATTTTCTAGTAAAGCAATCGCGTCCATTCCTGGCATTCCTTTTAAATTCGGAATCTGGTTAAGCTTTTTATTAGCTTCAGCCGTATATTTATCATAACTAGCATCCTGCTTCGGAATTCTAGAATCTAATTTTTTGATTTTATTTGTCGAAGGCGCATCGGTAAAAATCTTTTGCGCAATTCTCTTAAAAACCGGTCCGGCAACATCTGCTCCATAGTAATTATTTCTAGACGTATTAGGTTTATGAACTACTACAATACAAGAATACTTTGGATGATCAGCTGGAAAATAGCCCGCAAAAGAAGATGCATAATACATTCCTTCTCTTCCTGCGTTGCCATAATTCACCATAGCTGTTCCCGTTTTTCCTGCCATTGAAAAATCTTTCGAATACAACTTAGAACCTGTTCCTTTTTTCACCACATTCGCCAAAACTGCTTTTACTTTTTTAAGTGTCTCTGGTGAACAAACCTTTGGATTCATTACTTCTGTATCAAACTTTTTAATGGTTTTGTTCCATTCTTTAATTTCTGATACAAATTGCGGTTTTACCATTACCCCATTGTTTGCAACCGCATTATACAAAGTTAAAGTCTGCATTGGCGTAACCGAAACGTTATATCCAAAAGCCATCCAAGGAAGCGTAGTTCCCGACCAATGTTTGTCTCCAGGCTGCGGAATATAAGGCCTTCCTTCTCCTTTAAAATGCAATCCCAATGGTTTATTTAAGCCTAAATTATTGATATGATTTACAAATTTAGAAGGGTTGCTTTTGTAATTTTCGTAGACTGCCTGAACCATTACGGTATTGGACGAAAGCTCAAATCCGCGTGCCAAAGTAACTTTCCCGTAACCACCTCTATGCGAATCACGAACAGCTCTTCCATAATATCTAATTTCTCCGCCATGACTATCGTAAACTGTACTTGTATCAGCCACCTTATCTTCTAAAATCGCCATTAAATCAACTAATTTAAAAGTCGATCCAGGTTCGTGAGATTCAGCAACTGCATAATTGGTTGTTTCATAATAAGAACCATCTTCTGCTCTTCCTAAATTTGAAATCGCTTTTATGTATCCTGTTTCTGTTTCCATTACTACCACACAACCGTGATCTGCTTCGTAATCTTCCAATTGTTTCAACAAAGCGTGGTGTGCGATATCTTGAATGAAAACATCTATAGTCGAAATCACATCGTAACCGTCAATTGGATCCACTTCGTTTACATCACGAATTGGTTTCCATTGTCCTTTTGCAATTTTTTGCTTTAGAATTTTACCATCTTTTCCGTTCAAATAGCTTTTAAAAGCCCATTCAATTCCTTTTCCTACTTCTATTCCAGTTGCTGGATCAATACGGTCGTAGCCAATTGTTCTTTCTGCAATTTTACCTATTGGATGTTTTCTAACAGTTTCTTGCTCAACAATAATTCCACCTTTGAAAGCACCTAAATTGAATAATGGAAACCCTTTAATTTTTACATATTCCGTATAACTCAAATTGCGGGCAATCAAATAATAACGGTTTTTATTCTCTCGTGCTTTTCTTAATTCTTTTTGAAAATAGCCACTTGGCTTATCTAAAACAGTTGCTAGAGAATCTGACAATTGTTTTACATACTTTTCGAATGTTTCTTTTTTTGGCGCTTTTGCATCAAAACGAATTTCATAATTCGGGATAGATGTTGCCAATAAACTTCCATCAGCAGAATAAATATTTCCTTTATTGGCAGGAATTACAAAATTTCTAACGGTACGCTGTTTCGCCAGTTTTCTGTAATAATCTCCATCAACCCACTGAATATTGGTTAATTTAACGACAATAGCAATTGCCATCAAAAAGATGAAAACTGCTACGAGGTAAATTCTGTAGGATATATGTTTATCGTCTACTGCCATATTCTTTTAAAGAAACTTTTTTCTTCTTCTTTTTTAACTTCTATTTTCACTGGAGGAACCGTCGACGGAAAAATTTGTTTTTCTAACATTTTATCCGAGATAGTTGACTCCATTTTTAACTTCATCAATTCTGAACGGCGATCTACAAATTCAGATCTTAGTTCTTTTACTTCATTATTTAATTTCGCGATTTCAAAAACCTTTTGTTCGTATCGCTGTGTATTGGCAATCATCAAAATGGCCAGCAGAATTATAAAAACGATAAATCGCCAATTTTTTACTGCATCTTCATGAATCAGGAATCTTGCTTTTAATATGCTAAATACACCACTTTTCATTATTTCCTACCTTAATATATATTATAGCTTTTCTGCGACTCTTAATTTGGCACTTCTTGCTCTATTATTAATTTTGATTTCTTCGTTGTCTGGAACAATCAGTTTTCCGATAGTTTTGAATGGAACTGAAAAATTTCCGTAAAAATCTCTTTCTGGCTCTCCTTCAAACATTCCGTTTTTAATAAACCTCTTTACCAAACGATCTTCTAAAGAATGATACGAGATTACCGAAAATCTTCCTCCTGGTTTTAAAACTTCCAACGACTGCTCAATAAATTCTTTTAGAACATCCATTTCCTGATTTACCTCGATTCGAATTGCCTGGTATATCTGAGCCAAAACTTTGTTTCGAACTTTCTCTGGCAAAAACTTTTTCAGAACATCTTTCAATTCTTCAGTCGTTTTGATTGGGTAATCTTTTCTTGCCTCAACAATTGTTCTAGCCAAAACCGGTGCATTTTTCAACTCCCCATAATCAAAAAAAACACGACGTAAATCCTGTTCTTCATATTCGTTAACCACTCGATAAGCATTCAAATCATTCTTTTGACTCATCCGCATATCTAGTTCGGCATCAAATCGGGTAGAAAAACCTCTTTCTGGAACATCAAACTGATGTGATGAAACTCCCAAATCTGCCAAGATTCCATCTACTGCTTTTACTCCGTGAAAACGTAAAAACCTTTTTATGAACCTAAAATTTTCGTTTATCAAAGTGAACCTTTCGTCTGGCAGTGCATTGGCAAGCGCATCTTCGTCTTGGTCAAATGCAAACAGCCTTCCGTTTGGCCCTAATCTTTTTAAAATCTCTTTTGAATGACCACCGCCTCCAAACGTAACATCTACATACACACCATCAGGTTTAATATTTAAACCATCTACTGTTGGATGAAGCAAAACCGGATTATGATATTCCATCTTCGTCGTCATTAATATTTCCCATTACTTCTTCGGCTAGATCTGCAAAATCCATATCTTCGCCACTAATTGATTTCTCGTATAAATCTTTGTCCCAAATCTCAACAATATTAACCGCAGATGAAAAAACCACATCTTTAGAAATACTTGCAAACGTTACCAAATCTTTTGGAACAAGCAATCTTCCTAATGCATCAACCTCAACCACTTTAACACCAGCAGTAAACCTTCTAATGAAATCGTTGTTCTTTTTTACAAAGCGATTAAGCTTGTTGATTTTTTTCATCATCGCATCCCATTCTACCATAGGATACAATTCTAAACACGGCTGAAAAACAGAACGCTTCAAAACGAATCCGTCTTGAAGAGAAGCCGTCAACTGCTTTTTTAAAGGTGCAGGCATCATTAGCCTCCCTTTAGCATCGACTTTACATTCATATGTTCCAACAATTGTGTTCAAAAAAAACTAGTTAACATGTTATACAGCAAAAATATAAAAAATATTACCACATATTACCACTTTATACCACTTTGTTAATAAGTTTAACCACTTTGCTACCACTTTCCATAACCTGCATTTAATCAATACTTTAACTATTAATTAACAGATTCTTAAATACGTTATTCATTCAAAAAAATAATGCGCTAATTTTCTTAAAAAATTGATTATAATGCACATTTCTTAACATTTACGTATTTTAACAAATATCATCTTAATTACTGATTTTTAACATTTTACATATTCTACTGAAATTATCTAGTTAAAAAATGGCATCAAAAATTCATTTTTGTTGAATTAACCCTATATTTGTCGAAATTGAAATTGGCATTAGATTAGATGGACAAACACTATAAAAAAGAAGGCAAATACAGCTATTTCGAAGCTGGAGAAGGAACTCCGATCGTTATTCTGCATGGTTTAATGGGAGGTCTAAGTAACTTTGATGGTGTAGCACAATATTTCCCAACGAAAGGATATAAAGTTGTTATCCCAGATTTGCCAATATACACCCAAAGCATTTTAAAAACGAACGTAAAAAGTTTTGCGAAATACGTAAAAGACTTTATCACTTACAAAGGGTTTGACAAAGTTATTCTTCTAGGAAATTCTCTTGGAGGGCATATTGCTTTGTACCATACAAAACTTTATCCTGAGAAAGTTGCCGGACTTGTAATTACTGGAAGTTCTGGACTTTACGAAAGCGCAATGGGAGATAGCTATCCAAGAAGAGGCGATTACGAATACATCAAAACAAAAGCTGAAGCTGTATTTTATGACCCAAAAATTGCAACTCCCGATTTGATTGATGAAGTTTACGCTACAGCTAATGACCGCATCAAATTAATCAAAACTTTAACCATTGCAAAGAGTGCCATTCGCCATAATATGGCTAAAGATTTGCCAAAAATGGACGTTGAAACTTGTATTATTTGGGGTCGAAATGACTCTGTAACTCCTCCAAATGTAGCTGAAGAATTTGATAAATTGTTACCAAATTCAACTTTATACTGGATTGACAAATGCGGACACGCAGCGATGATGGAACACCCTCAGGAATTTAATGAAATTCTTGAAAAATGGCTTACTGAAAAGAATTTTTAGCCGTCAAAATTTATTTTTTTTAGGAGGTTTTAAAACGAAAGAACATGAAAATTAACACCGCCGAATTTATTGTCAGCAATTCTGATGCATCAAAATGTCCAAAGGATTTTTTGCCAGAATATGCTTTTATAGGAAGATCAAACGTAGGTAAGTCATCTTTGATTAATATGCTTACCAACAATAAAAACTTAGCCAAAACATCTGGAAAACCAGGAAAAACACAATTAATAAATCATTTCAAAATCAATAACAATTGGTTTTTGGTCGATTTGCCTGGTTATGGTTACGCTAAAGTTTCTAAGAAAACAAAATCAGTTTTTCAGCAATTTATTACTGATTATTTTGAAAACAGAGAACAACTGGTTTGTGCTTTTGTTTTAATTGACATTCGCCACGAAGCTCAAAAAATAGATATCGAATTTATGTCTTATATGGGCGAAAGCGAAATTCCGTTCTGCATTATTTTTACTAAAGCAGATAAAATTAGCAAAACAAAAATAGATTCGCATATTGCAGCTTACAAAAAACAGATGTTTGCCAACAACTGGGCCGAAATGCCTCAATATTTTGTAACCTCATCTACAGAATCTACCGGAAAAGAAGAACTATTATCTTATATAGATGAAGTGAATCAGGAAGTTTTTAAAAACAACTCGGAGTTTTAAAATTTAAATTCCAATTTTTTGAAATTCCAAATTCCAAACTTACGAACTCACAATATTAAAATCCCAAATTCCAATTGTAATCCTGGAATTTGGGATTTTTATTTTTGAAAGTAAAACCTTAAAATAAATCGTTTTTTATAGCCTGAAAACTATCTTTTAAACTACATTTGGCACAACCAAAAATAGTTTATGAAGAACCCAAAACCATTCTTTTTTATTTTCTTGACTCTGATCCTTGCATCTTGCAAAACACCAACTTATATGTTTACATCTGGACCAAGATCCGGTGTTAATTTTACCTCAGGAAGATGGTTGATGAATGAATTAGATTGCCCTAAAAAATCCAAAGACAAATTAACGGAAGAATCTTTAGCCTTTTTTAAAAAGAATTTGGGAGACCGTTTGTTTTATATAAATGATGTTAACGGACTATTAATTAGCCGAAAGATTCATTTAAATCCTAATAAAACAAAATTAAAAGAACTAAAAGACGGAACCGGTTTTGATTTTTTTATCAATATCTCAACTACAAAACGCAAAAGTGATTTCTCATACATTGAACTCTATCAATCCGATGACGAAGTAGGAAAAAACGAAGCCGCCGTACTTGTTGAAATTTACGATCTAAACTCTCAAGAAATCATCTATTCTCAAAATGTGGTCGACATTTCTCAAAAAACAAAAACCGAACCGATGTGGTCTACCGAAAAATCAAACAAGTTTATTGATAATGTAGAGTTCTATAAAACATCAGATAAATTAATGAAAGGAGCTTTAAAAAAGATATTCAAAGATTTAGACAAAAGATCTGTCAAATAAAAAGAAACAACAATCCCGAATCTCAATTGCAAACTTGGAATTTGGGATTTTTTTATTGGAATTTTTTCTTTGCTGTTCTTCTAAAGTTTAAAGCTTTCCATTCTTTATAAATCAAAAATTGATAAAGGATATAAAAGAGCGAATTGAAAAACCAGAAATCAAGCACAAACGGTTCGGTAAAAATTACCGATTCGGTATTTCCTGATAGAAAAATACCCGCACTACTTGTTACGTAGATAATTAACCCATTACAGAAATAGAAATAATTATGCTTATGGTTTTTTAAATTTGAAACAATAAAATAAACCGCATAACACAATAGCGGAATAGACGTTAGAGCTATTTCTACTAAATTAAATTCCCAATAAAGCGAGGGCTTGCTATAATATTGATATCCTAAAAAAAGCAGCACCGAAACGAATACCAGTATCATAACCTGCTTTAATTTCTGGTTTGAAAAACTTTTATAGAAAAAGAGATTAAGTGTGATAAACTGGAAATTAAAATAATAGTGCGAAAGGAAGAAATTAGAATTCGGATAAAGGAATCCGATGATATTACAAAGCAATTCTATACAAAACAGCAGAACCAAATAAGTGGTTACAATACGATACAATACATCTCTGTTTTTGCACGTCATGTAAAACCGTATCGCATTGGCAAGTAAAAAAAACAATCCGACAAGGCTTACAAGAAAAGGAAATAGCATAGAATTTGTTTTACTCAGACAATTTACAATAAAAAGCAAAAAATCCCAAACCCAATCTTTGAAATTGGAATTTGGGATTTTTTATATTAGAATTTCTATTACTTTGTAAGCTCCAGTTTTTCTGCAAAGTAGTCACAGAAATCTTTCATAGTGTCAGACATTTTTTCGTCGTCTGTTGCACGTTTAAAAGTATCAGCCATTGCAACTAAAGTCTGGTGGAAGAAAATCTTCATTTCATCTACCGGCATATCTTTTGTCCACAAATCAATACGCATTGTTTCTTTTACCTTACTATCCCAAATAGACAGCATGATTGCTTTTGCTTCTTCAGCTTGAACTCCACCATCTTGTGCACTCCATGTTAATTTTTCAGGAACACGGTTTTCGTCCAATTCTATATTAAATTTAATCTCTGAGTTTATATTTGCCATTATTTCTTAGGTTTATATTTTGATTTTTCGAAGATTTCTTTTGGCTCAAGCTTGAATAATTCAGCCAAAGTTACATCACTATTGTTTTTCATGTAAGAACGTACCATCTGCCAGCCAATCCAAGCTCCCACTCGTCCTGGAGAATCGTTATCTATTTCTAAAAAGAATTTAGAAAAAGGCGCTGGAGCTATAAATCGTGCTCTCAGCTTTGGATCTTCGTTGTAAAGCATTTCATTTTCTATGAAATAACGCCACATATAGGCTTCGTTTTCTTCACACCATTTTATCTGCTCTGGAGTATATCCCATTTTTTCTGCATCTGTATATTCAGGAATCAGCAAATCTTTTGCGTAAAGCTGTTTCCCTTCAAAAACCATTTGAGCAACCAAACTCTTATCTATAGAATTTGGAATATTTCGATACGAAAAACTAGAGACCACGTCTGGCATAATTTGTCTTTCTTCAAAGTTCTCTTTTAAGTAATTTGGAAACTCATAAAACTTATGGTTTTTACCTAAATACAATTCTAAAGCTACCACTACAAGACTGTCTGCGTAAATAGATTTTGCATTATAATCCATTTCTCCAATTACCGTAATTACCTTCGGAATTTTAGTTTTAGGAAAATAGTATTTTACATGCTGAAAAAGTTCATTAAACTCTTTGCGAACCGGCTCAAAATTGCTGTACTTTTTCTGAACTTCTGTATAAACTTCTCTCCAGATTGGATCGTTCATTTTCTGAACCCAAACGTTATCATCATTACCAGGAAAGAAAAACGGATATTGTTTTTTTACTTTCGCAAGATCTTGAGGTTTAGTTTCAAAAAACACCTTATCAAATCGTTCTACTTTAATATCAACAGGAATTTCTTCCACTTCTTTTTCAACCTTACTTTTTTGGTTGCAAGACAAAAAAAACAGGCATAGAACCACTGCAAAGCGATATATTTTCATTTTATTTTAATTAGATTTGTGTTATCAGAATTTTAAGTAGTTGCATACTCAAAATAATTCTGCAAATATACATCCCTGCATCTTAAAACTTAAACTATTATGGCTAAAAAAAGCACAATTCAGACAGAAAAAGTAAATACGCACATTGTAGAGTGGTTAAAAAATTACGCTGCTAATGCAAAAGTAAATGGTTTTGTAATTGGAATCTCAGGAGGTGTAGATTCTGCAGTAACTTCTACTTTATGCGCACAGACAGGACTGAATGTTTTATGTGTAGAAATGCCTATTCATCAGGCAGAAAGTCAAGTTTCGAGAGGAAGAGAGCATATTGAACAGCTTAAAAAACGCTTCCCGAATGTTTCTGACGTTAAGACCGATTTGACCCAAACTTTTGAATCTTTTAAAAGCGCAGTGCCTTCAACTGAAGATGCAGCAAAAGTTAATTTAGCGTTAGCAAACACACGTGCACGCATTAGAATGACTTCTTTGTATTATTTAGCAGGAATTCATGGTTTACTTGTAGCCGGAACAGGAAACAAAGTAGAAGATTTTGGGGTAGGTTTTTACACCAAATACGGAGATGGCGGCGTAGATTTAAGTCCGATTGCCGATTTAATGAAATCTGACGTATATGCTTTAGGAGAATTTTTGCAAATTCCACAATCTATTTTAACAGCCGCACCTACAGATGGATTATTTGGAGACAATCGTACAGATGAAGATCAATTAGGTGCAAGTTATGATGAATTAGAATGGGCGATGTTAGCCGCGGAGTCAGGAAAAACGGCATCTGACTTCGAAGGGAGAGAAAAATCTGTCTTTGAAATCTATAAACGATTAAACACCAGCAACAAGCATAAAATGGATCCAATTCCTGTTTGTTTAATCCCAAAAACGTTAAAATAATACATTTTAACATTCTCTGCGAGTTATTACAGAATTTATTTATTAATTTTACCATTCCAAAAACATGAACAATTCTAAAAAAGGTAAAAATTATGATTAAAGTATGTCTAGCAGACAATCATCCTGTGACGCACTTTGGCGTTAAGTCTTATTTTAAAGACCACGATCAAATTTCAATTGTTGCCAACGTAGGCAATTTTTCAATGGTTAGAGATATTCTTCAAACGAAGGAGATCGACATTTTAATTCTAGATTTAGAGTTAGAAGGTCTTTCAAGCATCTTTGAAATTAAATCTATCTTAAAAAATTTCCCAAAAACAAAAATTGTTATTTTCAGTGATCTTGCTGAGCAAATGTACGCTCCAAACGCAATTAAAGCAGGAGTTTCTGGGTATGTACACAAAACAGAAAAACTTGAAACATTAGGTCATTCTATTATTAAAGTACACGAAGGAAAAATTATCATCAACGAAACAGTACGTAAAAACATGGCACTTATTGCTAAACAAAGCAAAAGTGAGCGTCTGTACAGAAAACTTTCTAACCGCGAAATCGAGGTTTTACGTTATTTAAGCGATGGTAAGAAAAACAATGAAATCTCTAAAATCTTAAATCTGAACGAAAAAACAATCAGTACTTACAAACTGAGATTATTAACAAAATTAAATGTTACTAATCTTGTTGACTTAGTGAACAAAGCTAAGACTTTAGAAATTATTTAATCAAGTCGAAAATCTTAGCCTTTTAAGAGAATCGAAAAATTATAAAACTCTATCTATTTTGAATTATCAAATTAGATAGAGTTTTTTCTTTTAGTGATAAGGCACTACTACTCGACCTAATTTTTTCGAAAAGTTATTCAGCAATTTAGAATAATCGATCACCATACTCAAAACTTCTGAATTATCTTCCTGCGGATCGGTTAAAAGAGAATTCTTTAATTCTGCTATAATTCCAGACACCAAATACCATCTCATAGAAAATATCGTATCTGAAACATTCTGCTCAATGGTTTCACTTTTATGTTTTGGGTAAATATTCTGCCCTTCCCAATTATGAATGGTTAATCTTTCATCTTCCATCAAAATATTGGTTACTTCTTGAGCAAAATCAGGTTCTAAATGCATCAAATATTTATCGAGACTAAATGTTTCATTCTGATTATAAAAATCAATGATGTTCGTGTAAATATTCTGAAACAAAATATTAGACAACTGCACCTCATCTTCTTGAAGACTTAGATATATTTTTTCGAATACCTTATATTGTCTTTTTTCTGAAACTTCTTTTACATTTCCTTCTTCATCTGCCCTTAAAAAAACATCTTCAAAATTTTCTACTACACTTCCGTACAATAGCAAAATCTCAATGACTTTTCTTTCGAAACCATATAAAATATCTACTTTTTGATTTTGTTCTTGCGGAAAATATCCTGGATCTCCCGGATAATCGTAACCTTCGGGAGGGCCAGTTCTTGGATCTTCTGGATCTCCTCCTGAAAATGAACCTGCCTGCGGAGGCTGATTTCTAACTACCTCAAAAGGTTTTTGTTCTTGTTTCTGCTTTTTATTAGCGTCAGCTATATCTTTCTGAATCAGCTGTGCCAAAGTACTCGTCAAGACCTGCTCCGAAATATCCATGATTCGAGCACATTCCTGAATATAAACTTCACGCTGAATACGGTCTGGAATTTTAGAAATACTCGTAACCATATCGCGAATCAGATCTGCCTTTTTTATTGGGTCATTCTTAGCTTCGCCCATTAAAATCGAAGCCTTAAATTGTATAAAATCTTTACTGTTGTTTTCTAGATAAGCGACTAAATCGTCATGAGAATTTTTACGCGCAAAACTGTCCGGATCTTCTCCCTGAGGAAAAGAACAAACACGAACATTCATACCTTCTTCCAAAATCAAATCAATCCCTCGAATGGCCGCTCGTAAACCAGCTGCATCTCCATCAAAAAGAACGGTGATATTTCGCGTCAGACGATTTATCAAACGAATCTGATCTGGTGTTAAAGCTGTTCCAGATGAAGCCACAACATTTTCTATACCTGCTTGGCTAAACTGAATCACATCGGTATAACCTTCAACCAAGTAACAGTTATTTTGTTTGGCGATAGATTGTTTTGCATGATAAATTCCATAAAGGACTTTACTTTTATGGTAAATATCACTTTCAGGCGAATTGAGGTATTTTGCAGCTTTTTTATCATTCGTTAAAATACGTCCTCCAAAACCTAAGACACGACCCGACATACTTTGAATCGGGAACATTACACGCCCTTTAAATCGGTCAAATGGTCGATCTTCTCTCGGAATTGTCAAACCTGTACTTTCTAGAAATTCTAATTTATATCCTTTCCCTAAGGCTTCTTTCGTCAAAGCATCCCAAGTTTCTGGAGAATATCCTAAATTGAATTTTTTAATGGTTTCATTCGTAAATCCTCTTTCTTTAAAATACGATAAACCAATTGCTTTTCCTTCTTCAGAATTAACCAAAACATCCTGAAAATACTTAGCAGCAAATTCAGAAACCAAATACATACTTTCACGAAGATCTGTATTGGCTTTTTCTGCTTCAGTCTGCTCCGTTTCTTCAATTTCGATATTGTATTTTTTAGCTAAATAGCGAATGGCTTCTGGATAGGTAAATTGTGAATGTTCCATTAAGAATTTAACAGAGTTTCCGCCTTTTCCGGTACTAAAATCTTTCCAGATTCCTTTTGCCGGAGAAACCATGAACGAAGGAGAGCGCTCGTCTGAGAACGGACTCAGCCCTTTAAAATTACTTCCTGCACGCTTCAAATTCACAAAATCGCCAATAACCTCCTCTACTCGAGCAGTTTCAAAAACAGAATCAATGGTGGTTTGTGAAATCAAAGTGTATTAAATTTTAGAAGTTGAGAGCTTGCAAAAATACGTAAATCTTGTTGGAATTTTAATCATTTTTAAAGCAAAAAAAGCATCCCTCACGAGATGCCCTTTTACTAACTAAACTTAATTTTCTTCTTAGTTGAAATCGAATCGAATACCTAACGAAATATTATTCTCATCGACAGCATTATTTTTAAATATTGGATTTAAATCATATTTCAAATACAAGCTTATTTCTTTGTAACCTATATAAGAACTCAATCCGTAAATGAAATTATTTACATTGTAATCGCCTTTTGTTTTTTGCGTTGTTTTATAGTCGTTATCTTCAAATTTTAATATCTGTTTCGATTTTACATTGATTCCCGCATAACCTCCAAATCCCATTCGGAATCCTTTATGTGTTCTAAAATAGGATTTCCCGTCGTGGTTTCCGTCTTTCGAAAAATCAAATTCTAAATGAACTGGCGCCACTAAATACACATTTCTAAAACGAGATTCTTTTAAATGTATCGGATTTGTCACTAAATCTGTCTGGTCGCCATTTACAACAAAACTGCGATTGTCTGTTGGTCTAAGATTATTATACATTAATGAAAGTCCGTATTTGGCGTGCAGCAAATTGTTGTCATTCAAAATTCTGGAATTAAGAGTTAAACCCCATTCGTAAAAATGGGATCCGATAAAATCATAATTGGAATCCTGCAGTTTACCGTCAGCCATTGTACTGTTTAAACCCATTGCAAACACAAATTGAGAAGTTGTTCTTTTAGATTCTCTCTTCACTTTATCATCTTGACCGTTGTACACCTTCATTGCAGGAATCTTTATTTCGGTTTCATGCTGTCTAATCGAATCGCTGCCTGTACCAATTAACAAAACCGTTCCTCCTTTTTCTTTATTATAACTCACTTTGCCATCGACTTTTTCCTGAACCAAATCTTGCAATTTCTCCTGTTCTACAGCTACTCTATTCTCTATATTGCGCGCTCTTTTTTCTGCAAACTCTTTTTTCTTTTTTTCTGCTTCTTCTTTAGAAATTGTTCCTTCTACCAATTGATTGTTAACCTCATCGACTTCTTTCTTTAATGCCGCTTTTTCTTCATTGGTTATATTTTCGATATTAACTGCAATTGTTTTTGCTTTGTTTTCAAAAGTTTCTTGCCCTACCATTTTAGTAACAAACAGGAATACTAAGAGAAATAGATAAATTGTAAAATTTTTCATGATTACTTTTTTTGATTGATTGATTTGATTGATGATTTAATTTTTAACGTTTCGATTTTCAACAGCAACTTTAACGGTCTGGTAGCTTTTATTGATTTTTGCAATCATTTTTTCTCTAAAAGAAAGCTCCAGTTCGCCGTCAACTTGATCTAATAAATCGTTAGAATTAATTTTGATTTTTGATTTTGATTTAACTGCATTTTCTGCTAAAATTTTAGTTTCAGCTTTTTCCAATAATTGATCGACATTATCTTGTTTAGACGTTTCGGCAATTAAAGTTGGATTGTTTGTTGATTGTTTTTCTTGATTGTTTTTGATGATTGAAGACTCCGTTATTTGATTGGATTCATTTTGAGTGTTTTTATTTGAAATTGGCTCCGAAGTTTCGGAATTGCTTTTTTTGTTTTTGTTTCCTGTTTCTCCCGAAGTTTTTTCGGCAATTGCAGTTTCCGTTTTTACTGAATCAACAGTGTTTAAAACAGGTTCTGTTACCGATTCTTTTTCGGCTTCGGTTTGTTTTTCTTTTTCAACAACTATCGTTTCTGGCGTTTTAACTGCATTTTTATTTTGATTGAAAAACAGCGTTCCAACCAATAGAAACCCGACGAAACTTGCTGCGATATACAGCCATTTCCTTTTCGTTTTTTTTGAATTAAGCTTAACTGGTTCTTTTTCTTCTGCTACAGCCAGCATCGCATCCAATCGATCCCAGGCTTTGTTGCTTGGCTCAATTTCGCGTTGATTTAGTTTTTCACGGAAATCCTTTTCAAAATTATTCGGTTCCATTATCTTGTTTTTTTAAAATAGTAATTTGTGTTTGCAGCATTTTTCTAGCGTGCGATAATTGCGATTTCGATGTTCCTTCATTAATTCCTAACATCTTGGCAATTTCATTGTGTTTGTAACCTTCAATTGCATATAAATTGAAAACCATTTTATAGCCGTCGGGCAAAGCATCAATTAAATACTGAATTTGTTCTACTGTAAATTGGCTGTCGATTTCATTGAAGCTTTCTTCTACAAAAAATTCATCTTCGGCAAATTTTACTTTTTTCTGAACTCTTAAATACGAAATGCATTCGTTAACCATAATTCGGCGGATCCAGCCTTCAAAACTTCCCTTGTGTTCAAACTTGCTTAAATTGGTAAACACTTTCATGAAAGCCGTTATCATTACATCTTCCGCCAATTGTATGTCTTTTATGTACTGACGACACACACTTAACATTTTAGAAGAAAACTTACTATAAATCTGTTGCTGCGCCTGACGATTGTTCTCGACAGCCAGCTTTATGATTTTGGTTTCTTCTTGATGTAACTGGATAATTTTCATTAATAAGCTTTTCGGTTTTTGGTTTTAGAAACAGACTTCTACTAGCATAGACGATTGTCGATTTGAAATGGTTGCATGGGCTTAAAAAAAAATCAAATTTTTAAATTCCAAATTCCAACATACAGCAATACACAACTGATTTACAACAAAGTAAACCAATTATTTAATTGACACATTTTCTGATTATCTAATTTAAAAAGATTATTTTTTTCTCTCAATAACGTAGTTGACCATCAAAGTCAAAGCGTCTTTGTACTCCGAATCTTCGAAGTTTTGAAGTAATGCAAGTGCTTCTTGCTGGAATTCGACCATTTTGTTTTCGGCGTAAGCCAAACCATTATTATTTTTTACAAAGGCAATAACTTCTTTTACGCGTTTTTTGTCTTTGTTGTGGTTTTTGATGGAGTTTATCAGCCACTTTTTTTCTTGCGGAGTACAAGTATTTAAAACGTGAATTAAAGGCAAAGTCATTTTTTGCTCTTTAATATCTATTCCTGTTGGTTTTCCAATGGCTTCTTCGCTGTAATCAAATAAATCATCTTTAATCTGGAAAGCCATTCCGATCAATTCACCGAATTTGCGCATGTTTTCTACCTGAGCATCATCTTCTATTACAGCTTTCGCGCCAAGCGCACAACAAGCAGCAATAAGCGTTGCGGTTTTCTTTCTGATGATTTCGTAATAAACATCTTCAGTAATATCAAGTCTTCTTGCTTTTTCGATTTGAAGCAATTCTCCTTCGCTCATTTCGCGAACGGCTACAGAAATAATTCTTAACAGATCAAAATCGCCATTATCTATAGAAAGCAATAAACCTTTAGACAATAAATAATCTCCAACCAAAACGGCAATCTTATTTTTCCAAAGCGCATTGATTGAGAAAAATCCACGACGGCGATTACTGTCGTCTACCACATCATCGTGTACCAAAGTTGCAGTATGAATAAGTTCTATTACCGAAGCTCCGCGATAGGTTCTTTCGTTTACAGCACCTCCAGAAACCATTTTTGCAGTAAGAAAAACAAACATCGGACGCATTTGTTTCCCTTTGCGGTTTACGATATAATAAGTGATTCGATTTAGCAACGCAACCTTAGAAGTCATCGATTCATGGAACTTTTTCTCGAAAAGTTCCATCTCGGTAAAAATAGGCTGCTTTATTTGAGACGTAATATTCATTTAGATTCCAAATATACTATTTTAAATAAAAATACGTTGTTTATTTTAGGTTAGGATTTAAATATTTTATGTTTTAACCTGAAAAAAAACGCCAAAAATAGCTCTAACTAATACTGATTTGAATTCATTAAGTTAAAAGAAGAACCTAAAACCATTTTTTTATGAAAACAAAACTTTTATTAATTAGTACTTTTATTACTATGTCTTTTTTCATCAGCTGTAATTCTGATGAAAAAACAAATGACGGATCGGGAGCTGCGATTACCAACGAGGAGATTGTAACCAACGCTAAAATCGATGCTTCTGTTGAGGATGTTACGGATATTGCTGAAGATCAGTTTAGCTCTCAATTGAATGTAAATGCCAAACCAAACGGACCTATAAAAAAATATCTTCCTAGCTGTGCTACAATCACTACAGTTTTAACCAATAACACTTGGACAAAAACAGTAGATTTTGGTGTGGAAGGCTGCACTCTTAATAACGGAAATACAGTAAAAGGTAAAATGGTTGTTTCTTTTTCAAACGATTTTACTTCTTCTACACAAACCATTAGCTACACTTTTGAGGGATTTTATCATAATGGTAAAAAAATTCAAGGAAGCAAAAGTATCGTGAGAACTATTAAAGAGACCAATTTATTGGTGACAGCACATCCTGTTTCTACAGCTTCTATAGATTTAACCATTACGTTTGATGATGGAAAAGTGTATACTAGAAAAGGAACCCTAACAAAAGAAATGACTTCTGGCTATGACACATGGTTTGATTGGGATGATAACGTGTTTGTGGTTACCGGAAGCGGTTCTACAACTTTCCCGAACGGAGATACTTTTTCGGCAGAAATTACAACTCCTCTAGAGTTTAATGCATCCTGCAGAAAATCTATTGCAGTAAAAGGAATTGTTTCTATAACTAAAAATGGCGCTACAGCAACTCTTGATTATGGTAGCGGAGAATGCGATACGCTTGTAAAAGTAACAAAAGACGGCGTTACTGAAGAAGTAGATTTGAAAAAATAAGCATCCTTTTTGTCCAGAAAAAAAGCATTAAAGACAAGATATTTCTCGTTTTTAATGCTTTTTGTTTTTATAATCTTAAAAAGACTATGCTTCTTTGTTGGCTAGTTGTCCACAGGCAGCGTCGATGTCTTTTCCTCGACTGCGTCTTACTTTTACTACTACTCCAATATTTTCCAATGCTTTTATGTAGGCCATAATCGATTCTTCTGAAGCTTGCTGGAATTCGCCATCATCAATTGGATTGTATTCGATCAAATTAACTTTACAAGGTACATATTTACAGAATTTAACCAACGCATCAACCGAAGCTTTATCATCGTTAATTCCTTTCCAAACTACATATTCGTACGAAATTTTACTTTTGGTTTTTCTATACCAATATTCTAAAGCTTCTCGTAAATCTTTTAAAGGGAAGTTTTTACTGAAAGGCATAATGCGAGCACGAGTTTCATCTATAGCTGAGTGCAGTGAAACTGCCAGCTTAAACTTCACATCATCATCGGCCATTTTTTTTATCATCTTCGGAATTCCTGAAGTCGAAACCATAATTCGTTTTGGAGACATTCCTAACCCTTCTTCTGAAGTAATCATGTCTATTGCTTTAATGACATTATTATAATTCATTAAAGGTTCTCCCATTCCCATGAAAACAATATTAGAAAGCGGATGATTGTAATACAAACGGCTCTCTCTATCAATAGCTAGAACTTGATCGTAAATTTCGCCAGGTTCTAGATTTCGCATTCTTTTTAATCTTGCTGTTGCGCAAAAATTACAATCTAAACTACAGCCCACTTGACTAGAAACACAAGCTGTAGTTCTAGTGTCTGTCGGAATTAAAACAGACTCTACAACAAGTCCATCATGAAGCCTAACAGCATTTTTTACTGTTCCATCACTACTTCTTTGCATTGTATCAACCTTAATATGATTGATAACAAAGCTATTTTCAAGCATAGACCTTGTAGCTTTGGCTACATTTGTCATGTCTTCAAAACTGTGGGCTCCTTTGCTCCATAGCCATTCGTAAACCTGATTTCCGCGGAAAGCTTTATCTCCATTTTCAACAAAAAAATCGCGAAGCTGTTCTTTTGATAAGGCTCGTATGTCTTTTTTCTCCATTTGCATGCTGCAAAGTTAGTTTATTTCCAGTATTTTCTAAAACTTAAAGCACTTTCCCGCTTTTTTTATTGATTTCTTTCCAAAAAAATTGGGCTGAAAAAACAGTACGAGATGTTTTCGATCCAAACACACAATAAACTAATAGGCAATTACTTACATCTTATTTTATTTCCTTTAAAGATAAAATCTTAGTGTTAATAGGCCATTCCTTCCTTTACTATAACAATTTAATAAAACTTTAGCCATGATTTTTATCATTTCGTTTTCTTCGCGCGCGCGATAATTTTGGTCTAAGAAATAAGGATAATTTTTTGATTCTGCATCCACTAACTGAATTTTAAAATTTCCTCATTTAAATGATTAACCTATACTTTATCAACATGAAAACAATTCAATCATTTTTACTGACCGTAATTTTTACAACAATAGCATTACAGGCAAATGCTCAAAAAAATTATAGTGTAGCTGCAAACTCAACCTTTGAAGTAGCAGGAACCTCTACAGTACACGACTGGGTAATGAAATCTACAGAAGGAACTGGAATGGCCAACTTAATAGTTAAGGATTCTAAACTTGCTACGATAAATAGTTTAAGAATTTCAATATTGGCCGAAAGCTTAAAAAGCTATAAAGCGAGTATGGACAAAGTAGCTTACGAAGCTTTGGATACCGAAACACACAAGAATATTGAATACGTTTTAAAATCTGCTGAAAAGATAGATGATAACACTTGGAACTTAACAGGAGTTTACACGATTGCAGGAGTAAGCAAAGAATACAAAACCCAAGTAAAAGTAACCACTAGTAAAGGAAATATTATTCTGCAGGGTTCTAACCAAATTACTTTTGGAGATTTTGAAATGACACCTCCTAAAGCAGCTCTTGGAGTTGTTAAAGCAGGAAAAGATTTAACTGTAATCTTCAATATTATTTTAAGCTAAATCAAATCGACTTAATGTTAAAAATTGTCTCTCTTTTAAGATTTTTAATTTTTAGAAAAATGTTAAAAAATGACAATTTAATAAAAATCAATACTCTTTTTTGCTTTAGTAATCGATTATGCAGAAAATGAAAACGTTGTAGTTATTAAATACCAATTTAATAAAATTTTAACAATGATTTTTATCATGTACCAAGCTGGTTTATAAGTAGATCTTTGATACAAGTTAAAAACAAACAATAAACACTTAGAGATAGAATTGGCCGAGTTTATCTATTTTTTTAATCAAAATCCATAATTAAAATGAAAACCCATAAAATGAAATTATTCGCCCTTGTTATTGCAATTTTCGGAATTACCTCATTTGCGACAGCACAAAAATCATATGCCTTAGATAGTAAATCAACTTTTTCTGTAGCTGGTACATCTACACTTCACGACTGGGAAATGAAATCGGCGTCTGGAACTGGAACAGCAACTCTAAACATTGCTAACGGAAAGCTAACTGACATAGACGCTCTAACCGTTACTCTATTGGCAGAAAGCGTAAAAAGTGAGAAAAAAAGCATGGATAAAGTGGCATACGAAACGCTAAAAACAGATAAAAACAAGCAAATAAAATATGTTTTGAAGTCTGCTGAAAAAGTAAACGAAACTACTTGGGAACTAACTGGTACTTACACCATTGCCGGCGTTAGCAAAGTTTACAAAACTTCTGTAAAAACGACTGTTACTGCAAATGGATTAAATCTTCAGGGAAGCAACAAAATCACTTTCGCAGACTTCGGAATGAAATCGCCAACAGCAATGCTTGGAACAATCAAAACAGGACAAGACCTGACTATCAAATTTAATTTAAACTTTAATTTATAACCGCCATGAAGAAGATTTATATCCTATTTATTACAGTAATAAGTACGTTCGCTGTAAATGCACAAGTAAGCTTTGGAAACATGCAAAACCAAATTTCTAGAGGGAAAGACGGCATCAACGTTTTTGACGTACAAAAAGACAATAGAGAATTTAAAGGCCTTAGCATTGACTTTGGTGGTGCCTTCAACATGGATTTTCAAGCAACAAATTCATTCAACAACCAACCTGCTAGTTCTACGACTACGACCACTACAGCTACCGGGACTATTACTAGAACAATTACTGGATATCGTTTAATGAATACTGAAAACAATTTTACTCTTCCTGCAGCTGATATGTATATTGGTGCACAATTGTTTGACGGAGTACGAGTAAATTTAGATGTTTATTTAGCTTCAAGACACCACAATGATTCTTATGTAAAAGGTGGATACTTACAAATTGACAAGTTAGACTTCATCAAAAAAGACTTCTTGGCTGATGTAATGAAATATGCTACCATTAAAATTGGACAAATGGAGAACAATTTTGGTGATGCTCACTTTAGAGGTTCTGATAATGGTAATACCATCAGAAATGCATTTGTTGGAAACAACATCATGTATTCTTTCACTACAGAAATGGGTATGGAGGTTTACTACAACAGAAATGGATTGGTAAGCATGTTAGGTGTTACAAATGGTAATTTAAATCAAAGTAATGAGGAAGTTTTTTATACTAATGGTCCAAACACCAATACAACACATAGCCCTTCAATCTTAGCTAAATTGGGTTATGACAAACAGCTTAATGAAGATTTAAGAGTAAGATTAACTGGTTCTTATTACCATAATGCAAATCTTGGTAACGCAAACATATATTCTGCTAATAGATCAGGATTTGGTTATTGGGGTATATTGAATAATAACGCTTATAAAAATACGATTACTAAGACCGATGCTAATGGTACTGTTATTTCTACAACTACTACTGATGTTCCTACTAGTTTCAGTAAAACATCTACTCCAGAGGCAACGTTCAATCCTAATTTCAAAAACTGGGCTACTACATATATGATTAACCCTTTTGTGAAATATAAAGGACTTGAATTCTTCGGAACAATCGAATTAGCTTCAGGAGGAGATAAAGCGGGTACTGACGAAAAACGTACTGCTAATCAATATGCTTCAGAACTTATTTACAGATTTGGAGGAACTGAACAATTCTATATCGGAGGAAAATACAATACCGTATCTGGAAAATTATCTAATGCTGATGCTAAAAAGGTTACCGTAGATAAATTTGAAGCAAGTGCTGGTTGGTTTATGACGAAAAACATTTTGGCTAAATTAAACTACGTGAATCAAAAATATAAAGATTATTCACAGTTTGTAGGAGATCCTGCTACTGGAAATGTAAACAACTTTTATGGCGGTAAGTTTGAAGGTATAGTATTCGAAGCAACCATTGCGTTCTAATATAAAAAAAAATGAAAACGAGATTTCAAATATTAATAATGGGTTTAGCAATGTTCTTTTTACTAGGAAGTGCTAAACCCACTTTTTTCGCAGAAGATAGCGCTGTGGCAATTAATAAAATTAAAATAGAAATCACAGGACTATCTACAGTTGGTAAATATAATTGCTCCAATACCTTTGCTATAAAGGATACTGTTTATGTAAACTCAGTTAAAAAAAACACCTTTAATACTGATATCAAAATGTCAAAATTTGATTGTGGCAATAAGGTAATGACCAAAGATTTGCAAGGAACGGTAAAAGTCAAACAATTCCCAAACAGCACTGTTTCTATAAGCGACATAAAGCCAATGGGAAAGAATTACAAATGCAGACTCAACTTTTTCATAACCGACAAGACGCTCAAATACAAAGATTTTATACTATATAATACTGATGATAAGATTCAAGGAACGCTTAGTTTAAAATTTTCTGATATTGAGTTGGAACCACCAGTAAAAATGGCTGGCTTGATTAAAGTAAAAGACGACATTGTAATTAATTTCAGTTTATATAAAAACTAAATTTTCTTGTAGAAAAAAATGAACACCAAGCTAAAAAAGTCAAAATTTGGCACAAGAATTGTTTTGCTCTTAAAAGAAAAATAATCTTACAAAGAGCTCAATCATTTTAAAATTTGTAATTTTATTTTCAGCCATTTAACCTTTAAGTTTTATCAACCTAAAAAAATGTAATTATGAAAAAACAAATTTTAAGTTTAGCTGTTATTGCCTTATTAGCATTTGCTGTTCAGTCATGTGAAAAAAAAGAAAATAAACCAGCCGAAGATGAATTAACGCTAGGCAATAAAGTTGATTCTCTTACAACAGATATCGAAGAAGTAAAAGACAGTGCTGTAAGCAAAGCAGAAGGCGCTGCCGCTAAAGCAAAAGATGCTACAGAAACTGCTGCTCAAGATGTAAAAGACGCTACTAAAAAAGCGGCAAACGATGTTGAAAATGCAGCTAAAAAAACGGCAACTGATGTAAAAGATGCTACTAAAAAAGGAGCTGAAAAAGTTGAAAATGCGGCTAAAGCAGCCAAAGACGGAACTGTAAAAACAGCCAAAGACGTAAACGAAGCTTTGAAAAAATAAAGCCTTTTTAAATCTTAAAATAAACCATTCGCAAAACGAATGGTTTTTTTATGCCCAATCGCAAGCAGATATTTTTGTATTTTTGCCTTCCAATTACAAGATACTACAACATGCATTTTATATCACAAGAATTAGAAGATTATATCGAACAGCATTCTGAAAATGAACCAGAATTGCTAGCCAAACTTAATAAAGAAACGTATCAGAAAATACTTTTGCCTAGAATGCTCAGCGGTCATTTTCAAGGACGTGTTTTAAGTATGTTGTCAAAATTGATTCGTCCGGTTAATATTCTTGAAATAGGAACTTATACTGGTTATGCTGCTTTGTGCTTATGCGAAGGAATGCAGGAAAATGGTCAACTACACACCATTGACATCAAAGAAGAATTAATCGATTTTCAGCGAAAATATTTTGATATGTCTCCTTGGGGAGAACAGATTTTTCAGCATTTAGGAGAAGCATTAAACATTATTCCAGATTTAGACTTAAAATTTGATTTAGTTTTTATTGATGCTGATAAAGAAAACTACTTGAACTACTGGGAAATGATTGTTCCAAAAATGAATAAGGGAGGTATCATTTTATCTGATAATGTTTTGTGGAGCGGAAAAATCCTAGAGCCAGTCCACCCAAATGATGTTAGCACAAAAGTACTTTTAGAATACAATCAGCTTTTAAAAGACGATCCAAGAGTAGAAACCGTTCTAGTGCCAATTCGTGATGGGTTGACGGTTTCTAGAGTATTGTGATTTTTTAAGATGCTAAGGTTCTGAGATGCTGAGATTCTAAGTTTTTTTTAAAGATGCTAAGGCTCTAAGATCCTGAGCCTCTCAGTTTTTATACTGAATGATATATTATTGAGTTTCCTCTAGAACTGGAGGAACATAATTTAAGATGAAGACTTCCTCTAGCTAAGGCTGGAGGCAATTCAACAACTATTAAAGATGAATTATAACACAGAAATAAGCGCTGAAGGTTTTTCAATCATAAATAATGTTTTTACAGAAAATGAAATTCAGAATCTAATTTCGCTGATTGAAAACAAAACTGCAGATAATCAAGAAAATACGACTTTTAGAAAGTCTCAGGATTTATTTGCGATTAGACAATTTCATAAAGAAATACCTGAAACACTTCCTTTCATTTTTAATAAAAAACTGCAGGATATTATCGAATCTACTTTTGGCGAAGGCTTTTTTATAACAAAATCTATTTACTTTGATAAACCGGAAAAATCGAATTGGTTTGTGGCTTATCATCAGGATTTAACGATTTCTGTTGACCAAAAAATTGAAGTGGAAAATTTTGAAAACTGGACTGTAAAACAAAATCAATTTGCGGTTCAGCCACCTACAGAAATATTAGAAAATAATTTCACTATAAGAATTCATATCGATAAAACTACTAAAGACAATGGCGCTTTAAAAGTGATTAATAATTCTCATGCAAAAGGTATTTTACGAATTGAAAATCTAGATTTTGAAAATCAAAAAGAAACAATTTGTGAAGTCGAAAAAGGCGGTATTATGATCATGAAACCCTTATTATTTCATGCATCAAACAAAACCACAAACAACGAACGCAGAAGAGTCATTCATATTGAATTTAGCAAACAGCAACTTCCAAATGGTTTGGAATGGAGCGAAAAAACAATCATTAACTAAGGTTCTGAGATACTAAGATTCTGAGAAGCTAAGATTCTAAGATACTAAGTTTTACACTAATTACCCATAAAAAAACCTCCAGCTAAAGCTGGAGGCAATTTATAATATATATCTTTAAACCTTAGTATCTTAGAACCTCAGCTTCTCAGAATCTTAGTATCTCAGAATCTTAGAACCTCAGCATCTTAGAACCTCAGCATCTTTAAAAAAACCTTAGTATCTCAGTATCTTAGAACCTTAGCATCTTAAAAAAAATCTATCCTGGAAAATACTGCGGTTTCAGTTTTCTGTAAACTAAATAAAGTAAAAATCCGAATAGTGCTCCGAAGAAATATCCCGTAAGGATATCACCTGGAAAATGCAATCCTAAATAAATTCGGCTGTAAGCAAATATTAAAGGCCAAAGAAATATGAATCCGAAATATTTGAAATAGCGTTTTAAAATCAAAAACAAGAAAGCTGCAACCGCCATAGTGTTAGCAGCATGTCCAGAGAAAAAGCTATACGATTTTCTAACCTGAACAACTCTAATAATTGTATTTACTTCTGGATCATTGCATGGTCTCAAACGCTGAAAAGTGTGTTTAAATAAATTGCAGGTCTG
This sequence comes from Flavobacterium sp. CFBP9031, assembly GCF_034044945.1. Classification (NCBI taxonomy): domain Bacteria; kingdom Pseudomonadati; phylum Bacteroidota; class Flavobacteriia; order Flavobacteriales; family Flavobacteriaceae; genus Flavobacterium; species Flavobacterium sp. CFBP9031. The sequence goes on along the minus strand of NZ_JAXCWF010000003.1, from coordinate 146,877 downwards.
ATCTGTAAAAGCAATTAGAACAGCTATAAAAAGCAACAAATACAGGGTTTGTTTTCCTCCTATTTTTTTATAAATAAGATAGAATAGTAATAGAAAAAATGGCGTCCAATACAACTGATTGGTAATAATAAGCCATAATTTGTCGTATGTTTCAGAACCTAATCCGTTAAGAAAGATTAAAAGATCTTTATCTAATTCCTGTATTTTTTCAAGCATTACATTTGGCGTTTAATAGGTCCAGAAAGAGTATCAATATCTTCTTTTACTTTTTCGATTTCAGCTGTAGTGTCTCCTAAAAGGTTTCCAGTATCTCCAAGCAAATTAGATTTTGCATTATCAATTTCTGCGTTGATATTTCCAGTAATATCATTCAAAGATTTCGCGTCAAGACCATTAGCCTCTGCTCCTTTTTGAATTTCACTTTTAATATCATTAGTTGCATTTTTTAACTGAGCCATAGCCTTTCCCATTGTACGTGCAATTTCAGGCACTTTATCAGAACCAAAAAGCATTAGCACTATAAACAGTATGAAAACTAATTCTCCTCCTCCTATACCAAACATAACTTTTATTTTTGTTGTCGCAAAGATATTAAACTTTTCAGGTTAGAGTTTTAAAATTAACTTAAAAAGTCCTTGAAAATACATTTAGTTAAAATAAAAAAGCTCATCAAGCTTTTATAAACCTGATGAGCATTTTATTAATTTCTATTTTATTTAGTCAAATTTTGACTTTGTTTCTGCTTTTGGCCAAGAGTTATTGGTCACATCAATATCTGCTGTTAGCAATTGTGGATCAATTTGAATGCTCTTAATTGCTTTTGTAGTAGCATATACTTTTTTAGCTGTCTCGTTACTTTTTCTCCAGATTTGTGCTGGATATTTGTAATTATCTTTAGAACCATCTTCATAAGTAATCTCAACTAAGATAGGCATAATCATTCCGCCTGGTTTGTTAAATTCTACTTCATAGAAGTATTTAGGAGATTTAATAGAAGCTTTTTCTTCAGCAGTAAAAGTCTGATCTACGTAATCTGCCAAAGACTTGAAATCTTGCACTTTTAAAGCTTTTTTCTTAGAATCGTTTACTTCTGCATTATCTCCAGAAACTAAGTAAACAAAAGGTCCTTTTTCAAAACCAAAACGTCCTTTTCTAACTTTTACATCTTTTATATCTGTAGTTGGCGTATCTGAAACGTAATATTGTTTTACGTCTTTAATTCCGATATCTACAAAATCTGTTGAGTAGAACCATCCTCTCCAGAACCAATCCAAATCTACTGCCGAAGCATCTTCCATTGTTCTAAAGAAATCTTCTGGTGTTGGGTGCTTAAACTTCCATCTGTTTGCATACGTTCTGAATGCGTGATCAAACAATTCTCTTCCCATAACTACTTCTCTCAAAATATTAAGACCTGTAGCTGGTTTTCCGTAAGCGTTATTTCCAAATTGGTGAATAGTCTCAGAGTTTGACATAATTGGCTCTAAAAACTTTTGGTCACCGCTCATGTAAGGAACGATATTTTTTGCTGGTCCCCTTCTTGAAGGGAAATTTGGATCTAATTCCTGCTCTGCCAGATATTCTAAAAATGAATTCAAACCTTCATCCATCCAAGTCCATTGACGCTCATCTGAGTTTACAATCATTGGGAAGAAAGTGTGTCCCACTTCGTGAATAATAACACCAATCATTCCGTTTTTAACTTCTCTACTTGTCACTCCATTTTCATCAGGACGACCGTAATTCCAACAAATCATTGGATATTCCATACCTTGATCTTCTGCCGAAACAGAAACTGCTTTTGGATAAGGATAATCAAAAGTATGAGAAGAATAGCTTTTTAAAGTATGCGCTACAACCATTGTAGAAGTTTCTCCCCACAGTGGGTTTGCTTCTTTTGGATAAACAGATTCTGCCATAACTGTTCTGTTTCCAATTTTCACAGCCATTGCATCGTAAATGAATTTTCTAGAAGAAGCAATTCCGAAATCTCGAACATTTTTTGCACTAAATTTCCATGTTTTTTTCTTTTCAGAAAAACCTTTTTCAGCAGCTTCTGCTTCTGCCTGCGTTACAATAACAACAGGTTTGTCGAATGATTTTTGAGCTTGCTCGTATCGTTTAACTTGTTCAGCAGTAAAGACTTCGCTTCTATTCATTAATTCACCAGTTGCATCGATAACGTGATCTGCAGGAACTGTAATATTTACATCAAAGTTTCCGAAAGGAAGAGCAAACTCTCCGCTTCCCCAGAACTGCATGTTCTGCCACCCTTCAACATCGTTGTAAACTGCCATTCTTGGATAGAATTGTGCGATTACATATAATTTATTTCCGTCTTTCTCGAATAATTCATATCCTGAACGACCGCCTTCTTTTCTGTAGTTATTGATATTGTACCACCATTTTATAGAAAAAGAAATTTTTTCTCCTGGTTTTAAAGGCGAAGTCAAATTAATACGCATCATGGTTTCGTTGATCGTATAAGACAATGCACTTCCTTTAGCATCTTTAACTTGTTCAATATTAAAACCGCGCTCTAAATCTTTTTTCAAATATTTAGAAGAAAAACCATCCAATGGAAGAACTTGACTTATTTTGTCACTTTCCGCTAATGAAGATTGGGTATTTGCTTTTGCTTGATTTTGATCTAATTGTACCCATAAATACTCCAGACTATCTGGTGAATTATTAGTGTAGGTAATAGTTTCAGATCCGCTTAATTTTGAATTTTTATCATCCAATTCAACATCAATTTTGTAATCTGCTTGCTGTTGGTAATAAGCAGGCCCTGGAGCTCCAGAAGCCGTACGAAACATATTTGGTGTTGCCAGCAAATCGTACATTTGGCTAAACTTGTTCGTATCGTACTTTCCCTGTTGTTTGGTTGGTGTGGTTGTTGCTTTATCCTGCGCCACTAACATTGCAGGAAAAAGTAATAATAATGAAAGTTTTTTCATAAAATTTTAATGGTAATTTCTTTAGGCTGTGAAAATAGTAATTAAAACATTAATTTTACCAATACATTAATATTTTAACAATTCTTTCCTTGAAGATTCTGTAAAAAGAACACTTCTTTTCGTATCAAATGCTGAAATATGTGTAATGTTTTGCTGTTCTGAATTCCAATCTACCAAAATCGTATTTGAAATTTCAAGTGTTTTAAACTTATCTATATCCTTAATTCTGGAATAACAGACCAAAACATCATCAGCTTCGACTTCTTTGGATAAAAAATTTATTGCTTTTGATTGCCCGTTTACTTTAATCAGAAAGTGCTCTGATAAATATTTTTTTAATAATTCAACATCTGCCGGAGTTTCCTTGCTTGTACCAACAAATGTCTTTTTGTGATACTTTTTCTCCATTGCATTATTCAAATCATCAATAAAAATGCGTGAAGTAATTTGCAGCATTTTCTTTTCTGCCGCATAATTTACCTGAAAAACACCAACATAAAATTTATGAAAAGCAAATGCCGAAGACAATACAAACAAAACTCCCAGCAAAGGGAAAACTAACTTTTTTTTCATTTTTGAGTAGCCTCAGCTTTCTTAAATTCTTTATTCTTATTAATCATAAAATCCATTAACTGAAACTTCTGATCTGGATCTACTAAGTCTTTAGAATGCGGATCGTTTGAGCAATACATTAAGAAAAGCTCTACTTCATCATCTTTCAGATTAAGCGTTTTAGAATAAAAATCTTTTGTAAAATTATCTTTAGCGTATTCTACAAAAGCAATATCTGTAACTTCTTCCTCTCTTACTTCGTCTTTTTTACTCAAAAGTTTTTTGACATCTTTAAATATTCGAACAAAATCAGTTCCGTACTTTATAGTCTGATCAGAAAGCATTGCATTGTTTTTTGCAGTAGACTGTTGATCGTCTTCAAACTGCATATCTACATATTTCTGCGAACCGCCTTGTAACGCTTTTACTTTTAATTCTTTATGAACAACAACTTCTTTAAGCTGATTATTAACTAAATCTAATTTTACTTTTAAAAGGATCTCAGCACAATCTTTTTCGGTTAAAACTATTTTTTTTGATTGAAATGTAAGGCCTGAGAATAATAAAGTATCTTTTGGCTGTGCAACAATATCAAATAAACCGCCAGAACCAATAAATGTCCTAACATTAGCATTAATATTCATTACATAACCACTTTCTATGGCTAAAAAATCATTTATAACCTGACCGTGTAATGGTTTCCTGAAACCGTTTTGTCCTAATACAATTTGACAAAATAAGCATACAACGAGTACTCCTAATTTATTTTTCATTTTCGAGAATTGTTAGATATTTTCTTGCTAGATCTGTGATTAAAAACATACTCATTGTTTTGTTTTTGATATTCAAAGATACAGCAAAATCAGCATCATCCACACAAAATAATTGAAATCCTTTAATATCATCAACTGGAATTTTCAATCTATCTGTATAATAATTCTCCTCAAAAAGGTATTCCAATTTTCTAAAAAGCGCTTCTTTTTTCTCTACATTAACCTCTTTTTTCAGCATCGAAGTTCGTCCCGAAATCGCATTTAACAACTTATCTACAGAAGTCGAATTTGCAGTATAAAGTTTTCGTTCTGCAGGCGTATATTTTTTTTGCCCGTACGGAATAATTCCTAAATTCTCAGCCGTTATATTCGCATTTTCATTGACAATCACTTCTTTTAACTCCACTTCCTTAGCCGTCATTTTTATAACCAAAGAACTAACAGTCAAATCTTCTGCCGATATTCTTCGCTTAACAGGCTCTAAGTTTACAGCAGAAAAAACCAAAACGTCTCCTTCATGCACTGCAATCGAAAAATTACCATCAGAATCTGAAACCGTAGCAGCTTGTGTAGCATTATTTATAATATTAACACCTTCAATCGAGGTCGACTGTTCTTGCACTCTTCCCACTAATAACTTCAAATCTGTTTTTTGCCCAAAACCAACCTGAACAAAAAAAAGAAAAACAATAATCGATATAATCTTATTTACCCTCACCAGCAATCATTTCTTTATATTTTACAGCCAATTCTCCTAAAAGAAATTCTGTAGAAGTTTTATTTTTAGAGTTCAATATCACCGTAAACTTATCATTTTCTATCGCATAATATTCAAATCCCTTTACATAATCTGCCGGAATTTTTAATCGGTCAATAAAATGATCCAGACTAAACATGTTTTCTAGAAGCCTCATGAAAAATTCCTTTTTCTCAACCGCAACTTCTTTCTTAAGCATAGCTGTTCTTCCTGAAAAGAAATTCAGCAACGGATCTGCAGAAATAGAACCGCCGGCCATTGATCCCGCATTTGCAGTAGCATTTAACGCAGTCGCCGTCTGCAATTTACGTTCCGCTGCAGTATATTTCTTTTGCCCCATAGGAATTATCCCCAAACTTTCGGCATTAATATTATCATACCGTTTTACCACAACCTCTTGCAATTGATACATAATCATAGTAAGATTAACGGCAAAATTAAGATTTGAAAAATCTTCTTGTTTCAGCATCACTCTTTTTTCTTTAAAACTTATTGAAGAAAAAACCAGAACATCAGTTGGTTTTGCTAAGATTGAAAAAGATCCAGACGCATTTGTTGTTACTGTTTCTTCTGTTTGCGCATTGATCACATAAATACCTTCCAAATCTAAAGTGCTCGAAACCACTTTTCCATTCAAAACGGAACGATCTTCACTTTGAGACCAACAAACCTGGCCCGCGACCACAATTAAAAAACAAGTAATTTTCTGAAACAAAATAAAATAAATTAGAAATATTCTTAAAACGGTAAAAATATCTCAAGTCCTTCCAAATTTAATACTAATGACTTCGTAAAAATATGTTAATTAAACCATTAAAAACTTAGACAAAAACAGAGTTTTTAATATCTTTAACAAACAAAATTTGAGTCTAAAAAATCATGAAAAGCGTTATTATTGCAAGCACCTCTACTTTACACGGAGGCAACTACTTAGAATATATTTTACCTACTTTAAAAACACATTTTAAAAACTGTAAAACCATCTTATTTATTCCGTATGCGCGTCCTGGCGGAATTTCGCATGATGAGTATACCCAAAAAGCTGCGGAAGCTTTTGCGAGCATCAACATTGATGTTAAAGGAATTCATGAATTTGAAAATCCGCAAGATGCTGTAAAAAATGCGGAAGGAATTTTCACAGGTGGAGGCAACACGTTTTTACTGGTTACCCAGCTTTATAAAAATAATATTATGCAGTTACTTTCTGAAACTGTAAAAAATGGAACGCCTTATTTAGGATCAAGCGCAGGAAGCAATATTTGCGGTTTGTCAATGCAAACTACGAATGACATGCCTATTATTTATCCTCCAAGCTTTCAGACTTTAGGATTAATTCCATTCAACTTAAACCCGCATTATCTGGATGCCGATTTGCAATCTAAACACATGGGAGAAACTCGCGAAACAAGAATTAAAGAATTTCATGCATTCAATTCGATTCCGGTTTTGGGCTTAAGAGAAGGAAGCTGGCTTGAAGTAAAAGGCGAAAAAATTACTTTGAAAGGTTCTTTATCTGCGAGATTGTTTAGACAAAATCAAGAAGCGCAAGAATTAGAACCAGAAAGCGACTTAAGCGATTTAAAGTAAAATCCAATTTTAAAATTCCAAATTCCAAAATTAAGTCAACATAAGGAATACAGAATTGGAATTTGGACCCGAGCGATAGCGAACAGGCGAAGCAATTTTAAAAATATTTAGAATTTAGGCTTAGTCTAAAAACAAAAAAGCCTCAAACAATGTTTGAGGCTTTTGAAGAGCGAAAGACGAGGCTCGAACTCGCGACAACCAGCTTGGAAGGCTGGAGCTCTACCAACTGAGCTACTTTCGCATTAACCGGGTGCAAATTTAAAAATTTTAATTTTAAAAACAAATAAAAATCAAAAATTTTATTTTCACAAAAACAAAACTAATAAGTTTGTTTTCTAGAGCGAAAGACGAGGCTCGAACTCGCGACAACCAGCTTGGAAGGCTGGAGCTCTACCAACTGAGCTACTTTCGCATTGGTTGTGCAAATATAGAAAGAAAGTTCAGTTAAAAACAAGCTTTTCGGCAAAAAAAATTAATAAAAAACAACAATTATTTATAACTGATTTAAAATTAAAAAGTTATAAATACAATATTTTTAAAAAAAATCATGATCACAATTAAAGAAATTACGTCAAAAGAAACTTTCGCTGTTCGCCAACCTGTATTAAGAAAAGGAAAACCTATCGAAAGTTGCGTGTTTGAAGGCGATGATTTAGAGTCTACTCATCATTTTGGTTTATTTGAGGATAAAGATTTAATAGGAATTATTTCATTATTTGACAAAATCAACACTATATTTGCCGCACAAAATCAGGCGCAAATTCGTGGGATGGCGGTTTTAGATACCCATCAAAAAAAGGGGTTTGGAGAGGCTTTGGTAAAACATTGCGAAACCTATTGCAATGAAAATCAAGTGGATCTGATTTGGTTCAATGCAAGAACAGCCGCCGTAGGCTTTTATCAAAAAATGAACTACCAAACAGTAGGTGAATCGTTTGATATTAAAGATGTTGGCGAACATTATTTGATGTTTAAAAAATTATAATATGAAAAAAATCTACTTTTTAGTAGTAATATGTATTCTTGTGGGCTGCAAAAAAGAGCGCCCCGAAATCACACCCATTGTCAAAAAAAAGGTGCCAGCAATTATACTTACTGATGAGAGAAAAGTTGAAATAGATACTGCAACGATAAATGTTTTTAAAAGCGAAACGTTGAAACAATTCTATATTGCATCTGAAAACCAAACGGTTTGGGGAAATCTTAAAAAGAGAGCTTTTGTTTTATTACAATTAGAAAAATCTGAAGAACTAGGCTTAGAGCCAGAAGATTACAAAATATCTCAGCTTAAAAAATTTGAAAGCAAAGTGACTACACTTAGCGATAAAGATTTGGCCGCTTATGACATTTTACTGACTTATAATTTTGAGAAATATCTAAATCATATATATAAAGGAAAGCTAGACCCTAAAAAATTATATACCAATTGGGATTTGGACGCGAAGGAATTTGATGTAAATTCTGTTTTAATTAAAGGATTCAACAAAAACAAATTGGACAGCGTTGTTGAAAACATTCAGCCTAAAACACAAATTTACAAAGAGTTGCTAAAAGCACTTGAAATCATAAACACTTTTCCAGATGACCATGTAAAAACGATTGAAGCTGCTGATAAAATCGTTTTAAACGATACTAATCCTGCTTTAATAAACATCAAAAAAAGGCTTTTGTATTGGAACTATATGTCAGGAAAAGACAGCCTTACAACAATTTACAATCAAAAAACTTTTGAAGCCGTTAAAAGATTTCAAGAAAGACATGGCTTAGCTTCTGACGGCGTTATCGGAGTAGGAACTATCCGCGCTTTAAACTATTCTAAAGAAAGCAGAAAAAAACAGATAATTGCCAATTTGGAGCGCTGGAGATGGTATCCGTCAGAATTGGCTGAAAATTATTTCATTATTAATATTCCCGATTACAGCTTAAACGTTGTTGAAAGTCAGGACACGACTTTGGTTCGAAATGTTGTGGTAGGAACTAGTAAAAGAAGAACACCTATTATTACTTCGTTTTTAAAAACGGTTGTTTTTAATCCAACTTGGACTGTTCCTCCAACGATCTTAAAAGAAGATGTCGTTCCAGCAATGAAAAGAAACCGAAATTATCTAGCCAATAAAAATATTACGATTTATGATACTTCTGGAAAGGTAGTTTCTCCAATGGCATGGAATGAAAACAAACCTAATAATTATCGTTACGTACAAAGCCCTGGTTCTGATAATTCGTTGGGATTAATGAAAATTTTGTTCCCAAACCATCACAGTGTTTACCTGCATGATACCAATCACCGTGGTATTTTTGGACGTAATAATCGTTCTATGAGTTCTGGATGTGTGCGTGTTGAAAATCCATTAGAACTAGCACAACACATATTAGATGTTGATGGAAACTGGCCTCAAGACAGAATCGACACAATTATTGCAAGCAAAACAACGATGAGCTTTAAGATTACCAAAAAATATGCTTTATATCAATGGTATTGGACGGCATGGAGCAAAAAAAATCAGCTCATTTTCAGAGCTGATATTTATGATTTAGATTCGGATTTATATGATCAATTAAGAAATTAACCTCTCCTCCATCGAAAAGCTTCTAGATGGATGATAGATATATAAACACGATTTGTCTTTTATTAATTGAATAATTTCATTTGTCAATTCAACCGGAACTGCAGGACAGCCTTGACTTCTGCCTAATCTTTTATGATCTCTGATGAAAGATTCAGATACATAGTCTGCACCGTGCATTACAACACCTCTTTCGCGAGCATTGTCGTTTACGCCATTTTCTAGGCCATCTAAACGAAGTGAAGCACCATGTTTTCCTTGATAGATTTCGCCAGTTGCATAAAATCCTAAACTACTTTTAAATGAAGAATTAAGATTTGAAAATGCTGAAGCAAATTCTTCACCCGTATTTCTTCCGTGAGCTACAAGCGAATTAAACAAAATGGTATTGCTAGTCAAATCAATCACCCACAAACGTTTGGAGTTTGATGACAAACTAAAATCAATCAGTGTTAAGATATTTTTCTTAATCACTCCTTTTTCTTTCAACAAATAAAATCCTTTTAAAGCTTCCGAGAAAGTTTTAAGTTCGGGCATTTTAAAGTTGTTTGAATTTAATGAATTATAAACGCTCTCGATTTTAGAATCTACTGTAACTTTTTCGACTTTAGCAATCGCTTTTACAGTGGCATTTTTTTTAAGGTCGGGTGTGCTTTTTGAATCTTTTCCAAAAGACAACAGCAAAAACACAAATAGCGGATAAATTTTGTAAATCATTGAATTTCTTTAGGTTAAACAAAAAATTTGGGTATCGCAAAAATATAAAAAAATCACGCCTTGCAAAATACAAGCCTGATTTTCAGGCCTTTTTTACTTAAACTTTAACATTATTAACATAAAAATGCTTTTTCTGTAAGATTTTGCCTTACAGAAAAAATCACAACATTTTGGCCTATTTCTTAAAAAAAATGAAACAAAAATGGAAATCTTGAAACAAAAACTGTAACAAGTAGAACAAAATAGAGTCTATTGCTACTATAAAAAATACATTTGCATTTTATTTCGCATCAAAAAACCAATGAAAAAAATTCTATTCTTCTGTTTTCTAATATGCTCTGTATGGAGTTATGGCCAGAAAAAATCAATTCAGGCACAAGTAACTTCGCACACTATTTCTATTGATGGAAAACTAGATGAACCTGCTTGGGAAAATGTACCAGTTGCTACAGACTTTATCATGCTGGAGCCAGACAATGGAAAAGCTATTCCGCATGAAAAACGTACAGAAGTAAAAGTCCTATATAATAATGACGCCATTTATATTGCCGCAATGATGTACGATGATGAGCCTTCTAAAATTTTAAAGGAAATCTCTCAGCGTGATAATTTTGGAACGGCAGATCTATTTGGTGTTTTTATAAACGGCTTCAATGACGGACAACAGGACTTTATGTTTTACGTTTCTGCGGCCGATGTTCAAGGCGATTGTATCATGACCGATGCAAATGGTGAAGATTATTCTTGGGATGCGGTTTGGATCAGTAAAGCCGCTATGGCAGAAAATGGATGGGTGGTTGAGATGAAAATTCCGTACTCGGCGTTGCGTTTTTCAGGAGAAAACAAACAAATTTGGGGAATCAATTTCTTTAGAGAAATTAAACGTGACCGTTATAAATATACTTGGAATTTTGTCGACAGAAAGATTGGCACTTTTACACAACAAGCTGGAACATTGGAAGGAATTGAAAACATCAAACCTCCTACTCGATTGTTCTTTATGCCTTATGCATCGTATTATTTAAATGCTGCCGAGGGACAAAAAACATACGGAACAATTAAAGGCGGAATGGATATCAAATATGGTATAACAGATGCTTTTACAGTTGATGCTATTTTAATTCCAGATTTTGGACAGACAAAATATGACGATCAGATCTTAAATCTTGGCCCTTTTGAACAACAGTTTAACGAAAATAGAGCATTCTTTACAGAAGGAACAGATTTGTTTAGTAAAGGAAATATTTTCTATTCTAGAAGAATTGGTGGCACTCCATCGATCGATCCATCATTAAATGAAAATGAAGAAATTACCGAATTGCCCGCCGCAGTAAATTTAGTTAACGCTTTAAAATTATCAGGAAGAACAAAAAACGGACTTGGAATTGGGGTTTTAAATGCTGTTACAGAAAAAACTTTTGCCACCATAAAAAATACCGAAAACGGCGAAACGAGACAAGTAATTGTAGAGCCGCTCACCAATTATAATGTATTGGTTTTGGATCAGCGTTTTAGAAAAAACTCATCGGTTACTTTTATCAATACCAATGTAACTCGAAATGGCCATACTAGAGATGCAAATGTTACTGGTCTGGCTTGGGATTTAAATACAAAAGCCAATACTTATAGTTTATTTGGAAACGTAAAATACAGCCACATTAATGATCTTCAAGATAAAAATGGCTTTTATTCTACTGTAAGTTTAGCCGAAACCAGTGGAAATTACAGATATAGCATAGGTTCTGATTTTGTTACGAAAGATTATGATCCGAATGATCTTGGGATTAATTTCTATACCAATTATTACAACTTTTACGGAAATGCCAATTATAGAATTCTAAATCCAACTAAACGTTTTAATACATTTAGAATCAATTATAATATGTATACCGAATTCAACAAAGAATCTGGAAAACTGCAGGACAATAGTGTAAATGCGAACTTAAATCTAACTACCGTAAAAAATAATTACTACGGAACCGGAATCACTTTTTATCCTATAGAAATTAATGATTATTACGAACCGCGTGCCGACAACAGATATGTAATAATTCCGCGAAAAATAGAAACTTGGGGAAGTATTTCAACCAATTACAATCATAAATTTGCGATTGACCTAAATGGAACACTGAATGTGTTTGATGAGTCTGAACGCATTACGTACGGCTTTGATATTGGCCCGAGATATCGTTTCAGTGATAAACTTTTACTGACTTATTTCTTTAGTTATTTAAGAAAAAACAACAATAAAGGCTACATCGATCAGATTGATGCTGACGATAATGATGCCACCCCAAACGATATCATTTTTGCAAACCGAAACGTCATTACGTATTCTAACACTTTAGGGGGAAAATATGCCATAAACAGCGCAATGACTATAAATCTAGCGGTTCGCCAATATTGGTCTTATGCAGACAATAAAGATATTCTGACTTTAGAATCAAACGGAAATCTTAGTCCGTATCCACAATATACAGACAACAAAAATTCAAGTTTCTATTCTTGGAATGCCGATTTATCTTATTCTTGGTGGTTTGCACCTGGAAGTCAGCTTTCGGCCCTGTATCGAAATAATGCAGCTAATTTTGAACGAGTTATTGATAAAGATTACAGACACAATGTGGCAGGATTATTAAATAATGATGCCCTAAAACATATCTTTTCTATAAGTGTCAAATACTTTATTGACTATAATGCCGTCAAAAATAAAGTCAGAAAAAGAGCTTAGCGTGAATTAATTTTAAAAAATAAAGGCTTCTTTAATTAAATCAATATTTTTTTTTATAGTTCATTTTATTAAATATAAATGTAACATTCCTAAGGTTTCAAACTTTAGAAATGCCTTATATTTGTAGAAAACAAAAATGTAATGAACAAGAAAGTTATCCTTATGATTTTAGATGGTTGGGGAAAATCTCCTGACCCTAAAGTATCTGCAATAGACAATGCAAATGTTCCTTTTATAAACAGTCTATACAAAAATTACCCAAGCGCTCAACTTAGAACTGACGGATTAAATGTTGGTCTTCCAGAAGGACAAATGGGAAATAGCGAAGTTGGACACATGAATCTTGGTGCTGGAAGAATTGTATACCAAGATTTAGCCAAAATAAATTTAGCTGTAGAACACAAAACTTTAGCAAAAGAGCAAGTTTTAATTGATGCTTTTACTTACGCTAAAGACAACAATAAAAAAGTACACTTTTTAGGATTAGTTTCAGATGGTGGTGTTCACTCACATACTTCACACCTTCGCGGATTAATCGATGCTTCTCAAGAATACGGTTTAGATCAGGTTTACATTCACGCTTTTACAGACGGACGTGACGTTGACCCTAAATCGGGAGGAAAATACATTCACGATTTAGAAGAATATATTAAAGATACTCCAGTAAAAATTGCTTCTATTATCGGTCGTTATTATGCAATGGATCGCGACAAACGTTGGGAACGTGTAAAATTAGCTTACGATTTAGTGGTAAATGGTATGGGAACTCCATCAACGAACGCTGTTGCAAGTGTTCTGGACAGCTATTCAAAAGACGTAACAGACGAATTTATCGAACCAGTTGTTATTGTTGACGCAAATGCAAAACCTCTTGCTACAATTGTTGAAGGCGATGTTGTAATCTTCTTTAATTTTAGAACAGATAGAGGACGTGAACTTACTGAAGCGCTTTCTCAGCAAGATTTCCACGAGCAAAACATGCACAAACTAAACCTATATTATGTAACATTGACCAACTACGACGAAACGTACCAAAACGTAAAAGTAGTTTACAATAAAGATAATATCACTGAAACACTTGGTGAGGTTTTAGAAAAAGCAGGCAAAAAACAAATCAGAATTGCGGAGACTGAGAAATATCCTCACGTAACATTCTTCTTTTCTGGTGGTAGAGAAATTCCTTTTGAAGGTGAATCAAGAATCTTAAGAAACTCTCCAAAAGTAGCAACTTATGATTTGAAACCAGAAATGAGCGCTTATGAATTGGCTGATGCTCTTGTTCCGGAATTGAACAAAGGCGAAGTTGATTTCGTTTGTTTAAACTTCGCAAATGGCGATATGGTTGGGCACACAGGAATTATGGAAGCTGCAATTAAAGCTTGTGAAGCTGTTGACGCTTGCGCGAAAAAAGTTATCGATGCTGCTCTTGCAAATGATTACACAACAATTGTAATTGCCGATCACGGAAACTGCGAAACCATGATTAATCCTGATGGTTCTCCCAATACGGCTCACACAACAAACCCAGTGCCGATTATTTTAGTTGACAAACAATTAAAAAGCATTCAAGACGGTGTGTTAGGTGATATCGCTCCAACAATTTTAGAATTAATGGGAGTTCAGCAGCCAAATGCTATGACTTGTCATTCGCTTTTGTAGAAAATTTAAAACCATAAAAGTGATATAAGTTCATTTAAACGGAACTTAAAAAAATCTCGCAAAGACGCTAAGTCGCAAAGAATATTAAACTTTGCGTCTCTGCGTCTTTGCGAGAACTATTTTATACATACTCTTATTATCATCCTGAGCGAAGTCGAAGGCTTATGAAACGTAAATGGGCTTCGACTTCGCTTAGCCTGACAATCGTATACTTGGAAATATTTTTTATCAAACAATAAAATAATGATAAATCTGCTCCACTCCATAAATAATAAGTCCAATAACTCCACCAACCAAAGTATCATTAACTTTAATTCAAAAGAAAAATCTTACTTTTGTTTTAATTTAATTATCTTAAAATGAAAAAGGAAATTTTAAACAGAATAGAACAGTTAGGTGGAAATATCAAAAATGTAAAAGGTAATTCGTTATTAGAAGATTTACAATCAATAACTTTTGATTCTGTTTTATATCAACGCCCAAAGGATACTCCTTGGGCAACTGCAGAACAACAAGAACCAATTAATGGAATTGGGGATTTTATCGACGAAAACGAATCTCTTTTTAAAGAAAACAAAGACGCTTTTTACGATAAAATCATTCAAAAATATTTTAGATTAACAGAAGAAGGATTTGGGCAAATGTTTTGGCAAGCTTACCCTTTTACTCCATTCAAAGTAGGCACGGAAGATTATGAAGAATGGAATGATGAATTTATAGATGAAGAAACTGATTTAAGTGAAATCATAAAAGTTACAAATGATTCAAAACCAGATTTCATTTTACTTGTTACAAACTACGGTTTTCCCGATAATTTTTATATTACTTTATCTGACCCACAACCTGAAAATCCAACTTTATTTGGTACAGATCATGAAGTCTTTTTCAGAGAAGTTACTAACGAAGGAAATCTAGAAGATTTCATGAATACTTTTATGACAAAAGAAGAGCTTTTGGAAATTATAAAAAAGAAAATTGAAAGTTAAATAACCGAATTTTTCTTCATATTGTCATTTCGACGAAGAAGAAATCACAATAGAAATTCCGCAAAGTATGTCGCTAATCTTTGTCGAGTTACTTGCGGAGATTTCTCCTTCGTCGAAATGACAAAACTGTGCGCACTTCTTGATAATCTTAGACAATAAAATAATGATAAATCTGCTCCACTCCATAAATAATAAGCCCAATAACTCCACCAACTAAAGTTCCGTTGATTCTGATGTATTGAAGATCTTTTCCTATTTCCAATTCTAATTTTTCTGAGACTTCTTTCCCATCCCAACTTTTTACGGTTGAAGAAATCAAATCTCCAATTACTTTTTTATTATTTAAAAGGACCGATAACAAATCATTTTTTATAAAACTGTTGATTTTATCAATCATAACAGGATCTTCCTTAATTCCGTTTCCGAAAGTTTGAACTAAATTTGAAATGCTATTTTTTATGGAAGAATCATCGCCTTTGTTCAAATCGTTTGTAATAGACAATTTTATTTCATCCCAAATTCCGTTGATGTAATCTTGAACTTCTTTTTTTCCAACGAAACCTAAAATCATATCATTGATTTTAATTCTCATTTCTTCGGAGTTTTTTACTTTCTCCAAAAAATTAAAAATATATTCGTCAATTTTTAAACGAACTGCACTTTCAGGCTTTTTAGCTTCATTTAAAAAATCCTGCAAACCATTAAAAACACCTTCTGTGATGCTTTTATCTGCCAATCCGAAACTTAAAAGCGGAGTCGAAGCTTTTACTTTTTGCCTGATTAAATCTTTATTATTGGTCAATTCGGCACTCATAACTCCGAGAAGATTAGTCAGCATTTGATTTTTTAATTCTCCTTTTTGCAAAGGTTCCAAAGCAACAGCAACCCAATTTCCGAAATTAATTCCTTCTATTTTTTCTTTAAATTGAACCTGAATAAATCTTTTGACATCTTCGTCTTTAATAGTTCGTAAAATTCCGGGAATAATATTTACGGCAACAACATTTGCTATTTTATTAGCATTTTCTTCGTTTGAAATCCAATCTGAGGCTTTAACAGCAAAATTAAATTCGTCCAATTTAACCTCCATTTTTTCGCGATTCAGAAATTCTTCAGAAACAAAATTTCCAAGGTTTTCTCCTATTTCATTTTTCTTGGTCGGAATAATCGCTGTGTGCCAAATCGGGATTCCCATCGGATGACGAAAAAGTGCCACAACCGCAAACCAATCGGCAATTCCGCCAACCATTGCCGCCTCACTAAAAGCCTGAAGTATTGGAATTTTAAAATAAATGGCAATTATAAAAAGAAGCACCGCAAAACCCAAAAGCGACAAAGCAGTTGCTTTCATTTTCTTTAATGCTTTTACTTTAGCTATATCTTGATCAGTTGAAATTTCCATAAATATAAATATTTGCACTACTAATTTATGGCTTTTTTCTGAAAGCCTCACGAGTTATTAGCCACGAATTCACGAATTATATCAAAACTTCACCTTTAAATTCTTTATTAATGAAGTTTGTGAAATTCGATTTTTAAGATTTTTATTTGAGATAATTTGTGAATTCGTGGCGAAAAAAAATTACATAAAAAATGAGATAAAAATTGTACTTTTGCGAACTGAAAAATGGAAAAAATATGATTATCCAAAAAACTAGAGAGGAAATCGAATTGATGCGCGAAAGTGCTTTAATCGTATCAAAAACATTAGGAATGATTGCTTCTGAAATTAAAGAAGGAGTAACTACATTATATCTTGACAAATTAGCCGAAGAATTTATTCGCGATCATGGCGCAGTTCCAAGTTTCCTTGGATTGTATGATTTCCCGAATTCGCTTTGCATGAGTCCAAACGCTCAAGTTGTTCACGGTATTCCTAATAATACACCTCTTAAAAATGGTGACGTTATTTCGGTTGACTGTGGCGCATTCAAAAATGGTTTCCACGGAGACCACGCTTACAGTTTCGAAATTGGAGAAGTTGCACCGGAAGTTAAAAAACTTTTGCGCGTAACTAAAGAATCTCTTTACGTTGGAATTAGAGAATTTAAAGCCGGAAATCGTGTAGAAGATGTTGGAAATGCGATTCAAAAATATACTGAAGCTCACGGTTACGGAGTAGTTCGTGAATTGGTTGGACATGGTGTTGGGCAAAAAATGCACGAAGAACCAGAAATGCCAAATTACGGAAAACGCGGACGCGGAAAGCTTTTTGTAGAAGGAATGGTTGTAGCAATCGAACCTATGATCAACATGGGAACTAGAAACATCAAACAACTTAAAGATGGCTGGACAATCTTGACTGCAGACGGAAAACCTAGTGCACATTTTGAGCACGATGTAGCTTTAATTGATGGAAAACCTGAGTTACTGTCAACTTTCAAATACATCTACAAAGCCCTTGGAATTGAGAGCAACGAAGAAGATGAATTTAGACAAGTTCCTTTGGTATTATAACACAAATTTCACAAATTAACACGAAATAATATTTTGTCGAGATTTCACTGAAATGAAAGAATGAAGAATGAGTGAATTATATTTAAAAGAGGAATCCTATAAAATTATTGGGATTTGTATGGAAGTCCATAAAATTCTAGGAAAAGGACATAATGAAAAGGTTTATGGTGATGCTTTAGAATATGAATTTAAACGAAATGAAATTCCTTATAATCGAGAATTAAGATATAATATCGCTTATAAAGACATTATATTGCCGAGTTACTATTTTGCAGATTTTGTGATTTTCGATGAAATTATTTTAGAACTTAAAGCAATTACATCATTAACAACAAGCGAGATAAAACAAACATTAAATTATTTGGCTGCATCAAAAAACAAACTTGGTTTATTAGTCAATTTTGGAGAAGACAGCCTTAAATACAAAAGAATAATATTATAACCCAAATCAAAGTTCGTGAAATTTCACCACAACGATAATTAGTGTCAATTTGTGAAATTCGTGTTCAAATTTATTTAACTGTGAAAAAACTTTTCAAATTAGTTTTAAATACAATCCCGCGTCCTTTATTAATTCGTTTGAGTTATGTGGCGCGTCCAATTTTAGCTTTCTCTTTAAAAGGAGATAAATTTACAGATCCGATTGACGGAAAAAGCTTTAAATCGTTTTTGCCTTACGGATACGGAAAACAGCGTAATAATGTGCTTTCGCCAAGTACGCTTTCTTTAGAAAGACACCGTTTACTTTGGCTGTATTTAAATGATCAGACTGATTTTTTTACAGCACCAAAAAAAGTATTGCATTTTGCTCCGGAACAAGCTTTTTACAAAAGATTTCGCAAGCAGAAAAACTTAGATTATACAACAACTGACTTACTTTCGCCATTGGCCGATGTAAAAGCAGACATCTGTAATTTACCTTTTAAGGATAACGAATATGACGTTATTTTATGCAATCACGTTTTAGAGCACATTCCAGACGACACAAAAGCAATGCAGGAATTATACCGTGTTTTAAAACCAGGCGGAATGGCAATTTTACAGATTCCTCAGGATTTATCTCGCGAAGTTACATTTGCTGATGATTCGATTACAGACCAGAAAGAACGCGCAAAAATCTTCGGACAATATGATCACGTACGTGTTTACGGACGCGATTATTTCGATAAATTAAGAAGCATTGGATTTATTGTTATCGAAGAAGATTATACAAATAAAATTGCACCAGAATTGGTTGAGAAATACTGTTTAGCCAAAGGCGAAATTATTCCGCTTTGCTTTAAACAGGAAAACTAATTTTTCACCATATAAGTTCATTTAATAAAGAGTTTTCAAAATATTTAGATTTGAAAACTCTTTATTTTTTTGCCCAAATCTCAAATACAAGCCTAACCAAATCCCTAAATCTTGGAACCTACAAAATCATTTCAGTTCTGTTTTGACATCAGTTTGGAAAAAAATCTGAATGTCTACATTCCAACCGCGTACATTGTTGAGAATACTAGCGAAATCAAATACTTAGATAAAAAAGCAAGTCCAGATGTGCTTGAAAGTTTCGGAATCATTTTTGACAATTTAGATTCCAATTCAAAAAGAATATTAACCGCTTGCGACTCTCTTAAACCTGAATTTATTTTTAAAAAATTCGGCGCAAAAATCAAATCGGCTAAAACAATTGCTGATTTACAGAAAGATTCGAAAATTGAATTTGCCATTCGCCAGCATTTAAAATTCAATTTAAGTTCGTTTTACGATTTAATTGTAAAAGAACAATTTCCTTTATCTTTAAACCTTGGCCCAGAAAAAGATTTTTATCGTTCTCGAATCAGCATTGAGCCTCTTGATTTTGAACCTCAGATTCAATTTGACAAACATGCCGAAGGAATCACTTATACGCTATCTTTAAAAGAAAATGAAACTATTTTTCCTCCAATGGACAGCAAAGTTGATATTCTTTTAGACGAACCAGGCTGGCTGATTATCAATAAAAAATTAGGACAGTTAAAAGAGCTTAATTCAAAAAAATTAATGCCTTTTTTAAAGAAAAAATCTATTGAAATTCCATCCAAATTAGTTGATGATTATTTCAAGAGTTTTATTCCGCAAATTGCAAAGAAAATAGATATTGAAGCAACTGGTTTTGAGATCGAGCTTCGTGATAAAATCATTTCGTGCACAATCCAGCCTATTCATGATTTCTTCAAAAACTGTTATTATCTCAATCTTTATTTTGATTATAACGGCTATTCATTTGACGGAAGTAAAGCTAAAAAATCACATTCTTTTGTAGATTTCAGCGTTGCCAATGAACCTAAAATAATTCAGTTTAAAAGAAATCCTGACGAAAATTTATATATCGATAAATTAAGTGAAATTGGTTTAACCAAAATCAAAAACGAATTATTTGGATTAAATTCAGAAACTGAAAATACAGATCCATACACCAACATTCAACTGATTATCAATCATAAAGAAGAACTGAAACGTTTAGGTTTTACCATTGAAAATCTAAAGCTGGAAAGCAAAGAAATCATTACAGAAAACCATACCATTTCTGCTTCAAAAGAAACAACTGGAGATTGGTTTGACATTAAAATAATTATTACCGTTGGAAATTATAAAATTAATTTCAACGAAATTATTCCGAATATAAAAAGCAAAGAAAGACTTTTTGCATTGCCTGACGGAAACTACTTTTTGATTCCGCTAGAATGGTTTAGCAAATACGGTTCTTTGGCAAAATTAGCTAAAACAGAAAATGGTGTTTTACTTTTACGAAAAAGCAATTTTACTGCTTTGGACGGAATTTCAGAAATTGATAATGATTTAGATCAAATTCATCAAGCCGAATTTACAGCTTCAGACTTAATAAAAGCAACTTTAAGACCGTATCAAATTGATGGCGTAAAATGGCTTTTAGGACATTTTAATTCCAATATGGGCGCGTGTTTGGCTGATGATATGGGACTTGGAAAGACGTTGCAAACTTTATCTGTTTTAGTTTCTGTACAAGAACAATTAGGTTTTACAACCAAAACCACCAATTTTGATTTGTTTGCCAACGAAACCACTATCGAAAGAGAACCGCTTAAAGCTTTGATTGTTCTACCTTCTTCGCTGGTTTTTAACTGGTTTAATGAAGCAGGAAAGTTTACGCCTCACTTTTCGAAAATGCAATATGTGGGGAATGACCGAAAATCTTTAGCAAGCAGAATCAATTCAACCGATTTGATTTTTACAAGTTACAGCATCATTCACCGAGATATTTCCATTTTAGAAAAATACGATTTCCGTTATTTGATTTTGGACGAAAGCCAGTACATCAAAAACAAAAATTCTAAGATTTTTAAAGCGATCAATAAAATAAGCACAGGACATAAAATTGCTTTGAGCGGAACGCCGATCGAAAATTCGCTTGACGATTTATGGTCACAAATGCAATTTATCAATCCGGAGATTTTAGGAAGCTACGCTTTCTTTATGGAGAATTTTAAAAATCCGATTGAGAAAAAACAGAATGAAGAAGTTTTAGC
Organism: Flavobacterium sp. CFBP9031; assembly: GCF_034044945.1. Classification (NCBI taxonomy): domain Bacteria; kingdom Pseudomonadati; phylum Bacteroidota; class Flavobacteriia; order Flavobacteriales; family Flavobacteriaceae; genus Flavobacterium; species Flavobacterium sp. CFBP9031. Next base: position 125,598 of record NZ_JAXCWF010000003.1, on the reverse strand, counting down.
AGAATTAAAAAATTTGATTCAGCCTTATATTTTGCGACGAACTAAAGAACAGGTTTTAAAAGATTTACCAGAATTAACAGAACAGATCTATTACTGTGATATGGATCCTGAACAGGAAAAATTATACGAAAAAGAAAAATCTAAAGCTCGTAATTTCCTTCTTAAAACCGACGGATCTCCAGACAAAATTAGCATTATCAATACTTTGATGAAATTACGCCAGTTGAGTAATCACCCAAAAATGGTCGATGCAGATTCTGAAATTGATTCTGGGAAATATATTGCGGTTACCAATTATTTGGAAAGTTTAGTAAAAGGAAAACAGAAAGCGATTATTTTCAGTTCGTTTGTTACCAATTTAAGTTTTTATACTGATTGGTGTAAAGAAAACAAAATTGATTTTTGCGAAATTACAGGTGAAACGCCTGCCGATAAAAGAGAACAGCAAGTAAAATTATTTCAGGAAAAAGAAAACCCGTTGTTATTCTTTATTTCGCTAAAAGCTGGTGGAGTCGGCTTGAATATCACCAAAGCTTCTTATGTATTATTCTTGGATCCTTGGTGGAATCCTTTTGCAGAAAAACAAGGCGTTGGACGTGCGCATAGAATTGGACAAATGAACAAAGTAAACGTGATTCGTTTTATTTCTAAAAACACAGTTGAGGAAAAAATCATCAAACTGCAGGAAAACAAAAAACTATTGTCTGATTCCCTTTTAGAAGAAAGCTATATTAATGATGAGATTGAAGGTAACTTAGAATATATTTTGGGTTCATAATCGTTAAATCCAATAGAATGGCATCTTTTTCGTTATATAAAATTGTTATATTTACAATCTTACAATGTTTTAAGATGCCAAAATTTTTATATACAAGCTTTATTTTTCTTTTTATTTTCACTTTAGCGAAAGCTCAAGAAAAAGAAATCGATCCACCGTATAATATTAAAACGGTTTCGTTTATCCAAAATGGCAGCAATGTTCCTCCTATTTTCGAATTAGGCTCTGCATTTACCTTTCAATTTGATGATTTATTTGGTAATGAAGCCAATTATTATTTTGAAGTTATTCATTGCGATTACAACTGGTTCCCAACAAATATTCCAAAAACAGACTATGTTCTTGGGATGGATAATCAGAGAATCACCGATTTTTCGAATTCGTTTAATACCCTACAGGTTTATTCGCATTACAGACTTTCTTTTCCGAATCAGTTTACACAGTTGCTGAAGCTTTCGGGCAATTATATGTTACGAATTCTAAATGAAGACAAAGAAGTTATTTTCTCTAGAAAATTCATTTTGTATGAAAACCATTGTACAGTGGGAGTTCAAGTAAAAAGAAGCCGCAACCTCAGTAATATTGAGTACAAGCAGAATCTTGATTTTGCCATTTTGTCTAATGATATTGTTTTTCAGACTCCATTACAAAATGTAAAAGTGCTTTTACTTCAAAGTGGCAACTTTCATACCGAAATAAAAAACATTGTTCCTCAATATACAATTGGCAATCAGCTGGTTTATAAATACGACAAAGAAACCCAGTTTTGGGGCGGAAATGAGTTTTTGTATTTTGAAAACAAAGACATTAGAGCAGCCAATAATAATGTGGCCAAAATAGGTTCGAACAATGATATTTACAATGCGTTTTTGTACACCAATGCCGCGAGAGGAAATCAGCTTTATACGAATTATGAAGATGTAAACGGAAATTTTGTAGTTAAGAACATCAACGGTTCTAACAACGATATTGAAGCCGATTATGCTTGGGTTTATTTTACTCTTTCTGCTCCCGCTTTTAGAATGAACAAAGACATTTATATTACCGGAATGTTCAATAATTACAGCCTTTCGCCAGAATATAAAATGGATTACAATACTGATAAAGGCGTTTTTGAAAAAGCGATTATGATCAAACAAGGTTTTACTAATTTTCAGTATACCGTTGCAGACAAAAAAGGGGTTGTTGATTTTGAAAATGCTATTGACGGAAACTTTTATCAGACTGAAAACGAGTACACCGTACTGGTTTATTACAAAGAAGCAACAGACCGTTATCAGCGTGTAATTGGAAAGGGAAATGCAAACTCTATCAATATAGTCAATTAAAACAATGTTAAGGTTTTAGTTTAAACGATTTTTTTTCGTAGCTTTGCCACTATAACACTCACATATATACGGCGTTAGTATGGTTTCTCAAATTACACGAGGCATAAAAATATCTGTTTTGACTAGTTTTGAAGGTACATACTTCAAAAACTACAAGATTCATTTTGCTTTTAGCTACGTAGTTACCATCGAAAATCACAGTAAAGATTCGGTACAATTAACTTCTCGCCACTGGGAAATTTTTGATTCTCTAAACGATTTAGAAGTTGTAGATGGTGAAGGTGTAATTGGTAAAAAACCAGTTCTAAAACCTGGAGAAAATCACACTTACAGCTCTGGCTGCCTATTATCATCACCTTACGGTGCAATGAAAGGTCATTTCAATATGATCAATTTTACTACCACAAAAACATTCAAAGTAATTGTTCCTACTTTTAGAATGTGCGCTCCTTTTGCACTAAATTAAGATATAGTTTACAACTATTGCTTTTATCGTTATCTTAATCATAAAATTGTCAATTTATTAATTTATCCTTTGTACTTTTGTGCAGCGTTAGATTATTCGTAACAAAACAAATCGTCTAACTTTAAATTGTCTAATTCACAAATTTTAAATAACATGCTTAAAGGATTTTTTCATGTACCAAAAGCGGTAAACGAGCCTGTAAAGAGCTACGCACCAAACTCACCAGAAAAAGCTGCTGTTCAGGCTGCTTATACCACAATGTGGAATTCTCAAATTGACGTTCCTTTATATATTGGAAACGAAGAAATTAGAACTGGAAATACAAGAAACATTACAGCTCCTCACGACCACAAACACGTTGTTGGGAAATACCATTTAGCTGAAAAACAACATATTGAAAAAGCAATTGCTAATGCACTTGAAGCAAGAAAAGCATGGGCTAACATGGCATGGGAACAACGTGCTGCTATTTTCTTAAAAGCTGCAGAACTTATCGCAGGACCATACAGAGCTCGTATTAACGCTGCTACAATGATTGGTCAATCTAAAAATATTCACCAAGCAGAAATTGATGCATCTTGCGAATTAATCGACTTTTTACGTTATAATGTTGAGTTTATGACTCAAATCTACAACGATCAGCCAAAATCAGACTCTACTGTTTGGAACCGTGTAGAATACAGACCATTAGAAGGTTTTGTTTACGCTATTACTCCTTTTAACTTTACTGCTATCGCTGCAAATCTTCCTGCAAGTGCTGCTATGATGGGGAACGTTGTGGTTTGGAAACCAAGTGATAGCCAAGTATTCTCTGCAAAAGTTATCATCGATGTTTTCAAAGAAGCTGGAGTTCCAGACGGAGTTATCAATGTAGTTTTCGGAGATGCTTTAATGATTACAGATACTGTTTTAGCTAGCCGTGATTTTGCTGGAGTACACTTTACAGGATCAACTCATGTATTTAAAGATATTTGGGCTAAAATTGGTGCAAACATCAACAATTACAAAACGTATCCAAGAATCGTTGGTGAAACTGGAGGTAAAGATTTTATCATTGCTCACCCAAGTGCAAACGTAAAACAAGTAGCTACAGGAATTACTCGTGGAGCTTTCGAATTCCAAGGACAAAAATGTTCTGCAGCTTCTAGAGCTTATGTTCCGCAAAGTTTATGGCCAGCCGTAAAAGAGCAATTAATTACTGATGTGAAATCTATGAAAATGGGTTCTCCAGAAGATTTTGGAAACTTCATTACAGCAGTTATTCACGAAGGTTCTTTTGACAAATTAGCTAGCTATATTGACCAAGCAAAAAAAGATGCTGACGCTGAAATTATCGTTGGAGGAAATTACGATAAATCTGTAGGATACTTTATTGAGCCAACAGTTATTGTAACTACAAATCCTAAATATACTACAATGGAAACTGAGTTGTTTGGACCAGTTATCACGATTTATGTTTACGAAGATGCTAAATGGGAAGAAACTCTTGAATTAGTAGATACTACTTCTGAGTATGCTTTAACTGGAGCTGTTTTCAGCCAAGATCGTTATGCAATTGAAGTAGCAACTACTAAATTACAAAACTCAGCTGGTAACTTCTATATTAATGACAAACCAACTGGAGCTGTTGTAGGTATGCAGCCATTTGGTGGAGCAAGAGCTTCTGGAACTAACGATAAAGCAGGTTCTGCATTGAACTTATTGCGTTGGGCTTCTCCAAGAACTATCAAAGAAACTTTTGTAACTCCAGAAGATTACAGATATCCATTCTTAGGTTAATCTGATTATAGAATTCAAATTATAGAATTATATAAAGGCTTAAACTTCATTTTGAAGTTTAAGCCTTTATTTTTTAATTAAAGAATCTAAGCATTTACTTTTCCCGCAAATAAATCGCCAATTCCTTTATCATAAATATATCATTTCCTACATTAAAATAATTTGACAAATATTTTTTTGTAATACTTTTCTTATTTATTTGTAAATCAACACTTTAAAGAATTTAAATGCCTTATTTTAATACTTTAAAAGCTTTTTGTTCCAGTCAAAAAAAAATCATCCTTATAAATTTGCCTCAATCTTAAATGATATTAAAAGATTTAATACAATAAACAATATAAGAATGAGAAATCTAAACAATGTTCCTAAGATTATTATGGAATCAAAAAGTATTGGACATCCAATAGATTACAAATGGACAAAAAGGAAAATAAACGAACTTTTAGATCCTTCAGAAGAAAATATTAACCTTGAAGACACTCTAATGCAAATTAATCACAAGGGATCAATTGGTTTAACTGCTGCATTGCTAGAATGGATTTATTGGCGTTTTACAGGGTACACTCAAGCAACAACCGATACACAGAAACGTATTGAAGCACTTTGGTGTTCCATTAATAATCGCGAACAAACAAACCCTTTATTATTTGATACAGATTTTGAAATATCTGCTTCAGGTTCAGTAAATGGCGCATTATGGATTGCTTTAATGAATGTTAGAATGATTGATGTGAGATACAGAAAAGGTTCTTACTTTTTACAAAGCGAACTTATTGGCCTGATTCTTCTTGCACGTCATATTACTCCTAAAAAGAAAAAATTTGACAAGTGGTTTAGTCAGTCCATTATAAATTTAATTCACTCTCATCCTAATCCATACAAAAACGATGAATTAGATCAAAGCGATGAAGCTGTTTACGATTCTTCAAACGAACCTATAATTTCTAGAGAGTTTTTCTTTGATTCAGAATTCCAATACACCATTGAAGCTTCTGAAAACTCAATTCATAATTTCATTGATAATTTAAATATAAAAGCAAATCCTTTCTTAGATTTTTCTAAAAAAGCATCTTAGTTAGGCCTATTAATTCAAAAACCGGAAAGAAATTCTTTCCGGTTTTTTATATCAAATTAAGGCTTAAATTTTAAAGGAAGATGAACCACTTTTTTTGTTTCAAAAAATTCATCCTCGAATATTTCGGCTAAGTCATACAAAGTCGCGTTCGGAAAATCTTTTAATTCTTCGGCTAAATCTCCACCCTTTAAATATAAAATTCCATTTTTTAATTTGTGCTTGTGTTGCTTTTTGATTTTATCTTTTATCCAAGAAACAAAATCTGGCATATTGGTTACCGCACGGCTAACAATAAAATCGAAATCACCTTTTACCAATTCGGCACGCTTTTGTTCCGCTTTCACGTTCTTTAATTCTAACGCATCTACAACTCCTTGCACTACTTTTATTTTTTTTGCAATCACATCAATCAAATAAAAACGAGTTTCAGGAAAAAGAATCGCTAATGGAATACCTGGAAAACCACCTCCCGTTCCCACATCTAGAACTGTCGCTCCAGGCTCAAATTTCATAATCTTAGCAATTCCTAACGAATGCAAAATATGTTTTGTGTATAACGAATCAATGTCTTTGCGCGAAATAACATTGATTTTTTCATTCCAATCGTGATATAATAAGTCTAATTTTTGAAACTGTTCGATTTGAAGATCGGTCAAATTGGGAAAATATTTCAATATCTCATCCATTGCTGTAAATTTTTAACAAAAGTACTACTTTACGATTGAAATATTTAACTCAATTTTGCAAATTGAGAATTTATAATAATTACCTTTGAAACCTATTTAAAACAATTATGAATAACACGGCTCCAACTTTTGCAAGGCAAGACAATTTGAAGTTCTTCAGAACGCTTAACTCGCGGGTAAACAATTACTTCAAAGAAAATAATATCAAAAAAACCGGAAACTGGAAATTACACTTAAAAGCCGTTATTCTATTTGCAGTTTTTTTAACTCCATACTTTTTAATTCTTACACTTGACATGCCGTTTTGGGTAATGCTACTTTTATCTATCGTAATTGGTATTGGAATGGCTGGTGTTGGAATGAACGTTATGCACGATGGTAATCACGGTTCTTATTCGACTAAAAGCTGGATTAATAAATTTATGGGAGGAACAATTTATGTTCTTGCCGGAAATGTTTACAACTGGCAGGTGCAGCACAATGTATTGCATCATACTTACACCAATATTCCTGGTCACGACGAAGATCTGGATGCAGGAAGAATTATCCGTTTTACAGAACATGCAGAATGGCATAGTTTTCACCGTTTCCAGCATTATTACTCTGTTTTCTTATATGGTTTACTAACTTTTAATTGGGCCATCACTACCGATTTTAAACAGATGAGAAATTATCTTAAAAGAAAATTATCGTACGGTGAACCAAAAAGCCCAAAAATTCTTTGGACAACTCTTATTATTACTAAAGTTATTTATATCTCTATTTGGATTGTTTTACCAATGGTAATTGGAATTACGTGGTGGAAAGTACTTCTTGGATTTTTCGTAATGCATTATACTGCGGGATTAATTTTAAGTATTGTATTTCAGTTAGCACACGTTGTAGATCATACTACAAATCCTTCTCCAAATGAATTGGGAGAAATGGACAACACATGGGCTGTTCACCAATTATACACCACTACTAATTTTGCACCAAAAAATGCAATCGTAAACTGGTATACAGGCGGATTAAATCATCAAATCGAACATCATATTTTCCCAAATATCAGTCACATTCACTATGGTAAAATTGCAAAAATCGTGAAGGAAACTGCAAAAGAATGTAATTTACCCTATTACGAATACAAAACAATGGGAAGCGCTATTGTAGCCCACTTCAAACATTTACGTGACTTAGGAATGAAACCTGAATTATCTGTTTAAACTAAAAAAAATCTATTAATAATTAACCTTCCTTAATAGGCGCAGCAAATTAAGGACATTCAAAATTTTTATAATGAATCATATTCTTTCGGACAGAATCAACAATCTTGCAACTTCGCAGACATTAGCAATGGCCGCTTTGGCAAGAGAATTAAAAGCACAAGGAAAAGACATTATCAGCTTAAGTTTAGGTGAGCCAGATTTCAATACGCCAGACTTTATTAAAGAAGCAGTAATAAAAGCAGTAAACGAAAATTATAGCACTTATTCTCCAGTAGAAGGTTACCTTGAATTGAGAGAGGCAATTTGCAGAAAATTCAAAAGAGACAACAATTTAGATTATAAACCATCACAAATCGTAGTTTCTACAGGAGCAAAACAATCTTTATACAACATTGCACAAGTAATGTTAAACGATGGAGACGAAGTTATTTTACCAGCTCCATACTGGGTTTCTTATTTCGAAATCGTAAAACTTTCTGGAGGAGTTCCTGTTGAAGTTCCAACATCAGTAGACACTGATTTCAAAATTACACCAGAGCAATTAGAAGCTGCAATCACACCAAAAACAAAAATGATGTGGTTTTCTTCTCCATGTAATCCTTCTGGATCTGTTTACAGCAGAGAAGAATTAACAGCATTGGCAAAAGTTTTAGAAAAACACCCAAATATTTACGTAGTTGCAGATGAAATCTATGAGCATATCAATTTCTCAGGAACTTTCTGCAGTATCGGTTCAATTCCGGGAATGTTCGAAAAAACAATTACTGTAAACGGAGTTGCAAAAGCATTTGCAATGACAGGATACAGAATTGGGTACATCGGAGCTCCTGAATTTATCGCAAAAGCTTGTACAAAAATTCAAGGACAAGTAACTTCTGGTGCAAATTCTGTAGCGCAAAGAGCTACTATTACAGCTGTAGATGCTGACCCAAGCGTATTAAACGAAATGGTTCAAGCTTTCCACGGACGTAGAGATTTAGTAGTTGGATTATTAAAAGAAATTCCAGGAGTAAAAATCAACGTTCCAGAAGGAGCATTTTATGTATTCCCAGACGTTTCTTCTTTCTTCGGAAAAACATTAAAAGGAACTGAAATCAAAGATGCAAACGACGTTTCGATGTATCTTTTAGCTGAGGCAAACGTAGCAACAGTAACGGGAGACGCTTTCGGAAATCCAAACTGTATTCGTTTCTCTTATGCAACAAGCAACGACATTTTAAAAGAAGCATTACGCAGAATCAAAGAAGCTTTGACTGCATAACCATATTCTAAGTTTTATTAAAAACGGCTTAAGGTTCAAAAGTTTCATCACTTTTATACTTTAAGCTGTTTTTTTTATGTGCTTATTCGACAAAGATTGTTCAAAATCAACTTTCTCTAATCAATCAAAAGAGTGGCAATATCTTTTGTAATAGTCGTTGGAGAATTACATTCGCAATTACTCAAACCTACCACATAAATTTGTTCAATTGGCTCATAAACTCCCATAGATTTAAAACCAAAAATACTTCCTCCGTGCTCGCGGATTGTTTTGTTTTTCACCTTTTCTAAATGCCAGCCATATCCATAATCTATATGTGTTCCGTTATTTAATTTATAATTCGTAAAAGCTTTTTCCGTGTAAACAGGACTTAATACTATATTAGCGTTTATCGCATTTTGCCATTTCAGCAAATCATCTACGGTTGACATGATCGAACCCGAAGCATACGGAATAGAAAAACTAATATAATTTGTATTTACATATCCATTCCTGTCACGATAACCAGAAACCCTGTTTTTTATAATCTTATCATGGCTTGCATAATAACTGTTTTGCATTCCGATTTTCTTAAAAATATTTTGAGTTATAAATTCCTCATAAGTCTGCCCAGACACCATTTCAATAATATAGCCTAAAAGCACATATCCTGAATTGCAGTATTTATATTGCTCGCCAGGTTTAAAATCTATCGGTTCATTCTTAAAAAAATCTACTAATTCTTTAGGTGTCAAATCTCGTCTGGCAATATCTTTAATCGATTTCATACTCGTAAAATCCTTAATTCCCGAAGTATGAGTCAGCAAATGATGCAATGTGATCCTATTTCCATTTGTTGGATAATCTGAAATAAACTTCGTAATTTCATCATCAAGCTTCAGTTTTCCCTGTTCAGCAAGCATCAAAATAGAAACAGCCGTAAATTGTTTGGTCATCGAACCAATTTCAAAAACAAATTCAGGCTTCATTTTAACATTCATTTCCAAATCAGCCATTCCAAAAGCTTTTCTATAAATCACTTTTCCATTTTTAACTGCAAGAAAAACAGCTCCAGGATTTTCGGGTTTAAACTTTGAAGTAATTAAGCTATCTATTTTAGTTTCCAGATTTTGAGCCGATAAACCTGAAAAAGCCATTATAAATAAAACTATAAACGATTTTAAGAATGTTTTCATTTTGCGATTATTTGAGTTTGATTGATAAAGCTTTGACGGCATCAATTGATTATAGGTTACAGAAAGTAAATTTCTATAATTTTTGGGCGTGTTTCGCCGCGGCGAATCGGGCTATCCGTTACAAGTCCTCGCACTTCCTTCGTCAGGCTGTGGGCTTTCCACTGCTATCCCTCACGCAAAACGGAAAACGAGAAAATTCATTTTCAAAATAAAAAATCTGCTGAATCTGCGAGAGAAACAAATTAGCACTTTCAAAATTCCCATTCCACAATATTATAAAACCCCAAATGTAATCCTGTAAAACATTCCATTCTAGAAGTCCCCATCTTTGTAATGTATTAATTTAAAAACTATTAGTCATGATACATACAGATGAAACCACACAAGAAGCAGTTAAAACTTTAGAAGGATTGATTTCAATTCTTGAAGACGGAAAACTAGGATATACAGATGCTGCAGAACATGTAGAAAATACAGCAATAAAAACCGATTTTCTTGAATACGCCCGCGAAAGAGCATTGTTTATTGTAGAATTACAAGACCAAATCAACAAATTAGGAAAATCTACAGACAACTCTGGCGGAGGACCACTTGGCGCACTTCACCGAGCTTGGATTGATATTAAATCGGCATTTACTGGCGGCGACACAGAATCCATTATAAACGCTTGTATTATAGGTGAAGAAGCTGCTGTTGAAAAATACAAAAAAGCACTAGAAGAAAATCATTTAGAACACGATCAGATCTATATTGTTTCTAAACAATTAAATAGTATCCAAAATACTTTATCGCAAATTAAAATGAGAGCAAGCTAAACGATTCATGCTTTTTTTTTGAAAACTGCTCAGTCTTCGGATTGGGCGGTTTTTTTGTTTTATATACATAACATTGAATAAACAGATTAATTCAGTATTAAAAAATTAAACCGATTCATTCCATATTGCGTTAACAATTTCAAAAAAATCGCTTCATCACTAGCAAACTCGAATAATTTATTAGACCTTTGCACACTTTTTTTCGGGAATACCACAAAAGTCTAAAGTTTTAGAAATGAAGAAGAAAATCGAAATATTAGCTCCTGCTAGAGATTTAATTGGAGGAATCGCTGCCATTAATAGTGGTGCAGATGCTGTATATATTGGCGCGCCACAATTTGGAGCACGCTCTAATGCCAACAACTCAATTGAAGATGTTGCCGAATTGGTAAAATACGCGCACTTATTTAACGCACAGGTTTTTGTGGTTATGAATACCATTTTGTACGATAACGAATTAGAAACTTGTCGTGCCATGATCTGGGAATTGTACGATATTGGTGTCGACGCCCTGATCATTCAAGATATGGCGATTATGGAAATGGACTTACCTCCTATTGTGCTTCACGCCAGTACACAAGCCAATAATCGTGATGCAGATAAAATTAAATTCCTTAAAGATGCTGGAATCAAACGTGTCGTTTTAGCACGTGAATTAAACTTGCATCAAATTAAAACAATATACGACGAAGCTGATGTTGAACTAGAGTTTTTCGTAACCGGAGCTTTATGTGTTTCTTTTAGCGGAAACTGTTATATGAGTGTGGCCAACGGAGAACGAAGCGCTAACCGTGGTTCATGCGCGCAAAACTGCCGTTTACCTTATAACCTAATCGACGGAAACGGAGATACTTTAATCCGAAACAGTCACTTGCTTTCTATAAAAGATTTAGATGTTTCAGATCAGATTCCGAATTTGATTGAAGCTGGAATCGTTTCTTTCAAAATCGAAGGAAGATTAAAAGACGTTGCTTATGTTAAAAATAACGTATCTTATTTACGTCAAAAACTAGACAGCTATTTAGAAGGAAGTGATAAATACATTAAAGCCTCTTCAGGAAAATGCACGTATACTTTTGATTCTACTTTAAGCAGAACCTTCAATCGTGGTTATACCGATTATTTCGTAAACGAAAGACACAGTTCTATTGGTTCTTGGGAAAGCCCAAAATCAAAAGGACAATATATTGGTAAATTAATTCGAACTGTTGGAAACGCATACGAAATCGAAAACGGCGAATTATTAAATAACGGTGACGGACTTTGTTTCATCAACGAAAATAATGAAGCTGACGGAATCTACGTAAACAAAGCCGAAAACGGAAAAGTATATCCAAACGTTTTAAAAGAAATCAAAGACGGGACTTTCATCTACAGAAACAACGACGCTGCTTTCATCAAAATTGTTGAAAGAGAAGACAGTGCAATCCGTAAAATCGGAACTACTTTATTGCTTACAGAAAACGAAAACGGTTTTGAATTAATCGCTACCGACGAAGATGGAAACATAAGTACAGTAAAATTAGAGCATCCTAAAGAACAAACTAAAACTGGTGAATCGATCGAAGAAAACATTAAAGTTCAATTGGCAAAAACAGGTTTTACACCTTACAGCGCCGATGAAATCAATGTAATGTTCTCTCAAAACTGGTTCCTTCCTATTTCAAAAATCAACGAAATGAGAAGAAATGTTTTCGATCAATTATCAGAAATTCGTTTGGCAAATTACGTGCGCGAAGAGCACCAATTGGTAAAAACGTCACATCCGTATCCAGAAACCAAATTGGATTTCATGTACAATGTTTCGAACAAAACCGCTCGTAAATTCTACGAACGCCACGGTGTTACCGAAATCGAAAAAGCATTCGAATTACAATGGGATCCAGGAAAATCTCGTGTAATGACAACCAAATATTGCATCAAATACGAGTTAAAAAAATGCCCAATACACCAGAAAGACATCGTTGGTGTTAAAGTAAAAGAACCTTTGGTTTTAAAACAAGGTGAGTTGGAATACAAACTAAAATTCAACTGCAAGCCCTGCGAAATGGAAATCTGGGAAAAAGATGCCGAATTTGAAATTGAAGAAGATCATTTTCATTAATATAAAAAAAGCGATACCTAATTAAGTATCGCTTTTTTGTTTATTTATTTTTCGTTGTTTTCGTTTTAGAATCAGGTGGCGTAATCTTTATTTTGGTTGCCTTTAATGCTGATTTTGATTCTGCCTTTTTCTCTCTTTTTGCATTATACAAATCTACAACCTTCTCTATATCATCATATTTATACTCCTTGTCTTCAATTTTTTTAGCGATTTCTGCATTGTCGCTAAAATAATAAACCCCATACTCTTTAAAAAAAGCGTTGTAGCCGGAAGAAAGGGCGTTTGAACTCACAGATACCAATACAGGATAATCTTCATTACCTCTTTTTAAATAATGATTTATTTCTTTAGAAACCACCTGCATTTTCTTTACTTTAACCTTTTCTTTCGTTTTTTCATCCTCAACCTTCACTTCTTTTATTCCGTATTCTTCACCACCTAAATACAGAGAAGCTTTACCTGTAATAATTTTACAGATCCAGTTTTCATCAATAACCTTAAATTCTGTCCCTTTCTTTTTATAGATCTTTGTTTTTGTTCTTACAAAAGTATAAGACAATTTTTTATTGTCGTCAAAAATCTGAATTGAATCAAGATCACTGCTAGCATATTTTTCATTTTCCTCGCCAACTTTAATTTTTACTTTTTTATCGGCAAACCCAGGAAAATTAACTATTCCACTAACTTTTTGTTTGTCTTTTTTAAAAATAACAGCATTAGCTTTTTGTTCCCCCATTCCGAAATTAAATGTAAGTCCTGCCGATTGTGAATGAACAAACGATGTAATGCATAATGCACTCATTATTAAAATAAATTTTATTCTCATCTTATGATTATTATTTGTTTTGCGGGCAAATATAGAAATATACTAATGCCTACATCAAAATTCCTGAATTAATTTAACCTGAATTTTCTACAGATATCTGCAGACACTATTCATAAATAAAAACATATAAATTTGGGCGTGCCCCTCCGGGTCGGGCTATCCGTTCCAAGTCCTCGCACTTCCTTCGTCAGGCTGTGGGCTTTCCACTTCTATCCCTCACGCAAACGTACTCATAAGGACTTTTACGTTTATAATTTAACTTTTACTTCTCACAATCTTGTCATTTCGACGTAAGATTGGCTTATTGGAGTGGAGCCCCTTGTGGAGATTTCTCCTTACGTCGAAATGACAAACTGTGTGGTTACTTTGTCTTAAAATTAAAATCTCATACAAAAAATAAATCTGCAAAATCTGCGTAAAACCTTTGCGAACCTCATCTCAACTTATAAAAACAAAAACTTAGCGAGCTTTGCGTAAATCCTTTGCGAACTTTGCGGTTAAACCTAGATTACCTAGACGCACTGCGGTGCGTCTCTACACCAATCCATGCGAATAGGCTTTGTGGTTAAAAACATTTTTCCCTACTTTTACTACTCAAACAATACACTACTCCAAAATGAAAATATTACTCCTAGGTTCAGGCGAATTAGGCAAAGAATTTGTCATTGCCGCACAACGAATCGGACAAACCATAATTGCAGTTGATAGTTACGAAAATGCACCGGCAATGCAGGTTGCTCACGGCTTTGAAGTCATCAACATGCTCGACGGCGAAGCGCTGGACCGAATCGTAGCCAAACACCAACCCGATTTTATCGTTCCAGAAATAGAAGCTATTCGTACCGAGCGTTTTTACGATTACGAAAAACAAGGCATCACTGTTGTTCCTTCAGCAAAAGCGGCAAACTTTACCATGAATCGTAAAGCCATTCGCGATTTAGCAGCAAAAGAATTGGGGTTACGAACAGCAAAATATCAATACGCAACATCTGCAGAAGAACTGCAAAAAGCCGTTCAAAAAGTTGGAATTCCTTGCGTGGTAAAACCTTTAATGTCATCTTCAGGAAAAGGACAATCTACAATCAAAACAGAAAGCGATATCGAAAAAGCATGGCAATATGCTGTTGCAGGTTCTCGTGGTGATGTTATCGAAGTTATTGTAGAAGCTTTTGTAGATTTCCATTCAGAAATTACACTTTTAACGATTACTCAAAATAACAACCCAACTTTGTTTTGCGCTCCAATTGGTCACAGACAAGAAAGAGGTGATTATCAGGAAAGCTGGCAACCGGCTTTGGTATCAGAAAAGGATTTATATGAAGCTCAGGATATGGCCGAAAAAATTACGGAAGCGCTTGGCGGTGCCGGACTTTTTGGTGTAGAGTTTTTCCTGACCAATGAAGGCGTTTATTTCTCTGAGCTTTCTCCTCGCCCGCATGATACTGGAATGGTAACTCTGGCAGGAACGCAGAATTTTAACGAATTTGAATTGCATTTGAGAGCGATTTTAAGTCTTCCGATTTTCGAAATTACTTTGGAAAAAGCTGGAGCAAGTGCTGTAATTTTAGCATCCGAAGATTCTGCCAATCCAACTTTTAGCGGAATCGAAAAAGTAGCCGCTTTACCCAAAACCGATTTCAGGATTTTCGGCAAACCAACTTCAAGACCTTACCGCAGAATGGGTGTTGTTTTAAGCCACGATACACTTTCAACTCCAATTAACGAAGTAACAGAGCGTGCCAAAGAAACGGCAAAATTAATAACTGTAAACTCTTAGAAAATGAAAAAACTCATATTTATGATTTTCCTATTTATTGGAATTTCAGCGCAAGCGCAAGACAAAAAGAAATTTGACAAACCAACAATCGTTGAAGCTTCTTGCGGAGAATGTCAATTCGGAATGAAAGGTAAAAGCTGTGATTTAGCCGTTCGCATTGACGGAAAAAGCTATTTCGTTGACGGAACTACGATTCACGATCACGGAGATGCTCACGCTGAAAAAGGTTTTTGCAATGCAATCAGTAAAGCATTAGTTACGGGAGAAATCAAAGGAGATAGATTTAAAGCAACTTCATTTACTTTAATCGACGATAAAAAATAATGGCATTAATTCTCGAAAACATTGCCAAACACGTTTCTCTGACACCAGAAGAACAGGCGCTTTTTTTATCTAAACTAGAAACGAACACTTACAAAGCCAAAACGCTGTTATTAAACGCTGGCGAAGTCTGCAAACATTCGTATTTTGTAAATTCAGGTATTTTAAGAAGTTTCAATATCAACGATAATATTGTTGAACATGTTTTATCGTTTGCCTGCGAAGGCTGGTGGATGAGCGACATGTACAGCTTTTTTTCACAGAAACCAGGACAACTTTTTATTGAAGTTTTGGAAGAAGCAGAAGTCGTTTCTTTGTCTAAAGAAAATCAGGAACAATTGTATCTTGAAATTCCGAAACTAGAACGTTTTTTCAGAATTTTAATTGAGAATTCATTAGTTGCGAATCAACAGCGATTAATGGACAATTTAAGCTTGCCTGCGGAAGAACGGTTTGAAAAATTCACAAAAAAATACGGAACATTGGTACACAAAGTTCCTCAAAAACAAATCGCTTCTTTCATTGGCGTAACACCAGAATTCTTCAGCAAAATGAAAGCTCGCCTTTTGAAGAAATAGTTTTTTTTAGCCACAGATTTCACAGATTAAAAGGATTTTTTTTTCGCCACGAATTACACAAATTTTCACAAATTAAATTGAAATGAAATTCGTGAAAATTTGTGTAATTCGTGGCAACATTTTTTTAATCCTTCTAATCTGTGAAATCTGTGGCTATAAAAAAGCCAGTTCAATGAACTGGCTTTTCTTTTGAATTAAAATTGCTCAACCTCAGTAGAATGTTCCATTGCGGTTATTGCTGATTTTCCTAACATTACCGTGTTCTGAACGGCGTCGAAATAAGAAGTTCCCACAAAAGCTTGATGTTTTACTGCTCTGAATCCGTTTTTTTGTAAAGCGAATTCTCTTTCCTGCAATTCAGAATATCCTGCCATTCCGCGCTCTTTGTACGCTTTAGACAATTCAAACATACTCGTATTTAAAGCATGGAATCCTGCCAAAGTAATGAACTGAAAACTATATCCCATTGCAGCCAAATCCTCTCTGAATGTTTCCATTTCGGCTACTGATAATTTTGCTGCCCAATTGAAAGACGGTGAACAATTGTAAGCCAGCATTTTATCTGGGAATTCTTTTTTCATTGCTTTTGCAAATTTTCTAGCATAATCTAAATCTGGATTACTAGTTTCCATCCAGATCAAATCGGCGTAAGGTGCGTAACTCAAACCTCTTGCAATTCCTTGATCGATTCCGTTATTTACATAAAAGAAACCTTCAGGCGTTTTCTCGCCCGTTAAAAACTTTCTGTCTCTTGGATCTGCGTCGCTCGTTAATAAATTAGCGGCATCAGCATCTGTTCTTGCCACAATTAAAGTTGAAACACCCATAACATCTGATGCCAGACGCGCTGCAATTAATTTGTTGATCGCTTCCTGAGTTGGCACCAAAACCTTTCCGCCCAAGTGTCCGCACTTTTTAGCAGAACTGAGCTGATCTTCAAAATGAACTCCAGAAGCTCCCGCTTCAATCATCGATTTCATTAATTCGAAAGCGTTCAGGTTTCCCCCAAAACCTGCTTCGGCATCAGCTACAATCGGAACCAAATAATCTTTTTTATCTTCAATATTGTTTACAATCTGAATCTGATCGGCACGCAACAACGCATTGTTGATTTTTTTAACCACCATCGGAACGCTATTTACCGGGTAAAGTGATTGGTCAGGATACATTTCGCCCGCCAGATTTGCATCAGCAGCAACCTGCCATCCGCTTAGATAAATCGCTTCTAAACCCGCATCGACTTCCTGAATTGCCTGATTTCCAGTCAACGCCCCCAAACCCGCAACATAATCCTGACTTTTTAACTTTCTCCATAATTTTTCTGCACCCATTTTCGCAATAGAATGCTCAATTTTATAAGACCCTTGAAGCGTTACTACTTCGCTTGCGGTGTAAGGACGCTCAACACCTTTCCATCTCGGGTTTGTAATCCAATCGTTAATCAATTCCTGAATTCTGTCTTCTGTTGTTTTCATAATATAGTTTAGTTAAAGTGGTTCGTTTTTAGTGTTCAGTCGCAGTTTTTAGTGTTCAGTTTTAACTGGACTTATTTTTTTTAAACATAGAAACATAGCTTTCCTTTGTGGTTAAAGGCATTCCATTTGTTTTAATACATCCCGATAGCTATCGGGACTATGTGTGAAAAACTAGTTTTTTTCTTTTCTCTCTTATTTAAAATCTAAATCTATGTTTCTATGTGTTTAAATAATTTAAGAGTAAATTTTCTCTGCTTGATCTGCTAAATCTGCGGAAAAAAAAATATTCGCTCGCAGATCTGGCAGATTGAGCAGATTTTAAAAGTTTATAAGTATTTGTAACACGGAATCGTCAAGAAATCAACGAAATCTGGATTTAAAACTAATCTTTCCAATACTTTTTCAGCCAATGGAAATTGCTGTTTTTCGTGATTTTTTTCGCCTAATTCCTCTTTGATTTTTCTGAATTCGTCCAAAGCCAATTCATGATAATAAGCCAAATCTAATTTTCGTCCATTATCCAAAAGCACTTTATTCTGAAGCCATTGCCACAATTGCGATCTCGAAATTTCGGCCGTTGCGGCATCTTCCATCAAATTATGCAATGCTGCAGCGCCTTGTCCGTTCAGCCATGAAGCCAAATACAAAACTCCAACATTGATATTTTTTCGAACACCATTTTCAGTGATGATTCCAATTGGTGGTTCAATTAGATCAGCTTCCGTAATTTTTCGATGTTCTCTTTTTATATGAATCTGATTTGGAGTTGGCATTCCTTTATCAAAAATTTCTTTTGCTATTGCAACTAAATCCGGATGTGCTACCCACGTTCCGTCATGACCGTTTCGAACTTCACGTTCCTTATCGGTTTTTACTTTTGCAAAAGCAACTGCATTGGCTTCTTCATTATTTCGAATCGGGATCTGTGCTGCCATTCCGCCAATCGCATGAATTCCTCTTTTATGGCATCTCTGAATAACCAAATTTGAATACGCATTCATAAAAGGCGAAGTCATATTTACCTGATCGCGATCTGGAACAATGAATTTTGGGTTTTTTCTAAACTTTTTGATATAAGAAAAAATATAATCCCAACGCCCACAGTTCAAGCCAACAATATGTTCTTTCAATTCGTGAATAATTTCATCCAATTGAAAACTTGCCGTTATGGTTTCAATTAAAACCGTCACTTTTATGGTTCCTCTTTTCAGTTTCAAATAATCCTCGGTAAAATCAATTACATTATTCCACCAGCGCGATTCCAGATAATGTTCTAATTTCGGAATGTAGAAATACGGTCCAGAATTGTTTTCTAAAAGTCGTTTATGATTATGAAAAACATACAACCCAAAATCTACCAAAGAACCCGAAACTTCTTTTCCTTCAATTAAAAGATGCTTTTCTGGCAAATGCAAACCTCTTGGGCGAACAATCAGCGTTGCAATTTTTTCATTCAAATGATACGATTTCTGTTTAACCAAATCTGTAAACGTAATTGTCTTTTTTATGGCATCAATCAAATTCACTTGCCCATCCATCAGGTTTTGCCAAGTTGGCGAAGTGCTGTCTTCAAAATCGGCCATAAATGTTTTGGCTCCCGAATTCAGAGCATTGATAATCATTTTGCGGTCAACTGGGCCAGTAATTTCTACTCTTCGATCCAGTAAATCCTTAGGAATTTCTCCAGCTGTCCAATTACTTTCTCTGATGCTTTTTGTTTCAGGAGTAAAAACGGGCATGATTCCCTGATCAAAAGTGACTTGTTTCTGTTCTCTCTGTAAAAGCAATAATTTTCTTTGCGATTCGAATTTTCTGTGCAATTCGATAATAAACGCAGTCGCTTCTTCTGTCCAGATTTTTGGATAAGCAAGCTTTTTGTCGGCTAGGAATTCTATAGCCATTTCAGTAATCTCTAATTGGTTTTTCATAGCTGTGGTTTTTAATTTCATTAGCAGTAATTGAATCGATTCTATATTTTTCAAAAACACAAATCCATAACAAACTGATAATTAACATTTTCTACACCACAATATTAGAAAAAAGTTTTTTAGAAAACAAGCGAACGTTCGCTAAAAATGAAAAATAATTTTTTGGCGATTATTTTTAGAATACTTATATTTGGTTCATGGATATCGAAAAAGACTATATAAAGCTGATCTTCGGATTAAAATTGAAGCAAGTCAGAACGCAAAAAAATCTGTCTCTTTTTGGCTTGGCCAAATTGACCAATCTTTCAAAATCGTACTTAAACGAGATTGAAAAGGGAAAAAAATATCCAAAAACAGATAAAATTTTACTTCTCTGCGAACATTTGGACGTGAATTACGACCAAATGGTGTCGTTAAAACTCGACAACAATCTCGCTCCGATTGGCGAAATCTTGAAATCTGGAATTTTAAAAGAGATTCCACTAGAGCTTTTTGGAATCCAAGAAGCCGATTTAATTGATATTATTGCCAACGCTCCGGCCAAAGTCAATGCATTTATTAGTACGATAATAGAAATTGCACAGCATTATAATTTAAGCCGAGAAAGTTTCTTTTTGGCTGCTTTACGTTCGTATCAGGAAGCGCATAGTAATTATTTTGAAGATTTAGAAGAAAGAGTAATTGCTTTTTCAAAGTCTTTTCAGATTAATCTGGATTCTAAAATCAGCGTTGAAGAACTGGAAGCGATTTTAAAGGAAGAATACGAATACAAGATCAAAGAAATCGTTTTTACAGATCAGGAAGCTTTGGGCGATTTGCGCTCTATTTATGTTCCGACAAGCAAAACTTTATTGCTTTCTACCGAACTTGACGCTCCACAAAAAGCTTTTATTTTAGCTAAAGAAATCGCTTATAATTATCTAAAAATATCCGATCGATTACTGACTTTTAGCTGGATTAAGTTTGAAAATTTCGATCAGGTTTTGCACAACTTTTATGCTTCTTATTTTGCCGGTGCTTTATTATTGCCGAGAAAATTAGTTGTCGATAAAATCAATTCTTTTTTAGAAAATGAAAATCCAAAACCCGAAGAATTTGTTCAATTAATTGAAAGTTTTGAAGTTTCGCCCGAATCTTTTTACCAAAGATTGACCAATTTATTGCCGAAAGATTTTCAGTTGAAAAATTTATTCTTTTTAAGATTGTCACATAAAATCGATTCTGATTTTTACCAGATCAATAAAGAGTTGCATATTACACATCAGCAGGAACCGCACGCTAATGAAACCAACGAACATTATTGCAGAAGATGGGTTTCGGTAAAAACAATTGACGAAGCGATCAAACAAAACAAATCTCATTTTTTTGATGCACAAATATCGAGTTATGCCAATAGCGGAAACGAATATTTGGTTTTTTCATCGGCTACAAAAGATCCTTTCTTGCATGATACCATTCGAAGTATTTCTGTTGGAATTTTGATTAATCCAACAATGAAAAAGAAATTCAAATTCATCGACGGAAAACCTTTGGTGAAACGAATTGTTGGTGTAACTTGTGAGACTTGTGCCGTAAAAGATTGCTTAGAAAGAGCCGCTCCGCCAATTGTTTTAGAAAGAAAAAAACGCCACGAGAATACAGATGCTGTTGTACAGCAATTTATGAATCAATATAGCTAAAATGCCATGAAATATTTTGCTTTACTAATCACGCTGTTTTTCATTAACTTCAACCAGAAAACAGATAAACTTATTGGCCGCTACAATTATTTGATTGAAGATGATAATGCCTATATCCTAAAAGATAAAATTACTTTTAAGGATAGCATTTTTGCCTTTGACAACAAATATCTACCGAAAGGAAAAGTTTCTTATGGCAATGTAATACTACTGGATAATTTCATTAATACCGATTTGATTATCAGTATTCCAAAAGACCAAATCGAAAAAGATACGATTCCTTTTTTCATGCATGATAAGAAAAGTTCTTCTGCGAATTATCTTGATGAAGTGGTTGGGAAAGGGAAATTGGTTCGGATTAAATAATCTCGCAAAGACACTAAGTCGCAAAGATTATTCTTTAACATAATCTTGTCATCTCGACGAAGGAGAGATCTCCGCGAGTAGCTCGACAAAGTAAAATCTACAACGAAAAACAATGAAATTATTCAACTTCATTTTATATTTATTACTAATAACATTTTCAAGCTGTTTAAGCCAAGTTGCATCAGATAAAGAGAAAACCAATATTTCAAAACCTATGACTAATATTGAAGAATTAGAAACGGAAGTAAATAATGGGGGATTTAACCAATATTTTTTTAATTCTAGTGGGCAAAATTGTTTCGAAACCTTAAAAGCATTGAAGAAAAATAAAAAATTTAAAACCGCAAAAATTCTCGAATCAGCAATTAATTTAATTAATCCTAAAAAATTACCTAATGAAGATTTGATTAATAAACTTCGAAACCAAGAAGTTGAAGAACTAAACAATAAAAAAATAAATGCAAAATTAGAACTCTTGGATTTAGAGTTTTATAAATATCCTGATGGAAATTTACAAGAATAATCTATACTCAATCTTAGTAGAGCTACTTGCGAAGATTTCTCCTTTGTCGAAATGACAAACTTTGTGGTTACTTTGAGTTTAAAAATTATATAATTTCAAATCTTTGTCGAGTTACTTGCGGAGATCTCTCCTTCGTCGAGATGACAAACTTTGTGGTTACTTTGAGTTTAAAAACTATATAATTTCAAATCTTTGTCGAGTTACTTGCGGAGATCTCTCCTTCGTCGAGATGACAAACTGTGGGGTTACTTTGAGTTAAAAAAACTTATAATTTATAATCTTTGTCGAGCTTCAAGTGTGATCCTTCGTTCCTCAGGATGACAAACTGGAACATTTAAGTTTTTGTATCAATAACTTCTTCTGAAAACAAAAACTTCTAATATAGCCCCGATAGAAGTGGAAATCCTTTTGTGACGGGGTTCGGCACAAAAGATTGAAACGGATAGCGGGACTAGACGTCTTTTGAAAACGATACTTCTGCTCCCGAAAAAAACTTAGTATCTCAGCATCTTAGAACCTTAGAATCTTTCTTAATCTACATTAAGTGCTTTTCGTTTACATCGACCGTATCTTTGTACTATCAAAATCAATAAAAGACAAAATCATGGAAAATATAGTATTGCACAAAGCAGACACAAGAGGAAACGCAAATCACGGATGGTTGAACGCTTATCATAGCTTTAGTTTTGCGAGCTGGTACAATCCGGATAGAATTCAGTTTGGAGCACTTCGCGTTTTGAACGATGATACAATTGCTGCGGGAATGGGATTTGGGACTCACCCTCACGATAATATGGAAATTATTACTATTCCGTTGGAAGGAGATTTGGCTCATAAAGACAGTATGGGAAATACGGAAGTGATCAAAAACGGTGATATTCAGGTAATGAGTGCAGGAACTGGAATTCAGCATAGTGAGTTTAATCCGAATGAAGATCAGCAGACTAAATTGTTGCAGATTTGGTTGTTTCCAAACAAAAGAAATGTTACGCCACGTTATCAGCAAATTACTTTGGATGTTGCCGATAGACATAATAAATTGTCTCAGGTTTTATCTCCAAATGCAGATGATGAAGGGGTTTGGATTCACCAAGATGCTTGGTTCAATATGGGCAATTTCGATTCTGGAGTTACTACCGAATATAAAATCAAAAAAGAAGGAAACGGAGTTTATGCTTTCGTTTTAAAAGGAAATGTAACCATCAACGGTCAGGAATTAAATTCTCGTGATGCGGTTGGAATTTCAGGAACTGATACTTTAAATATTAAAGCGAATACAGATGCTGAATTTTTATTAATGGACGTTCCGATGAATTATTAATTCAAACAAAAACAATTAATACCTGTACTTTGAAACGATAATAAATCTGAAAATCAGATTATTATCGTTTCTTTTTTTGTTCCATTTCAAAAAAGAAAGACTAACTTTATGAATAAGAAATTGGTCTGACTTTAAAATTAAATTCATCCTTAAAATTTTAAAACCATGAATCCAAATAACCTAACTAAAGAATACACAAACGGAGAAGTTACGATTGTATGGCAATCTGGAAAATGCATTCATTCGGCAAATTGTGTCAAAAACAATCCGGATGTCTTTCGTCCAAAAGAAAAACCATGGATTACTCCAGAAAAATCTACAACTGAGAAAATAATTTCGACAGTTAATAAATGTCCGTCGGGAGCGCTGACTTATTATCTTAATAATTCCAAATAACAAAAGACCTAACAGCTTTTAAAAACCTGTTAGGTCTGTACTTCATAAACAAAATCTAATAATCAAAAAATTATCACATTTTTCATTTCTTAATCTAGGTTAAGTGCTCCAGGACAACTGTCACCGTAACTTTGTCCTATCAAAATGAAATTAATTATTTAAAAAAATAAAATTATGGCAACTACAAAATGGTCAATTGACCCAACTCACTCAGAAATTGGTTTTAAAGTTAAACACATGATGTTTACTAATGTTTCAGGAAAATTTGGAACTTATGATGCTTCTGCAATCACAGAAGGAGAAAGTTTTGATAATGCAGATTTCAGTTTTTCTGCTGATATTGCTTCAGTAGACACTGCAAACGCGGATCGTGACGGACATTTAAGAAGCGGTGATTTCTTTGACGCTGAAAATCACCCGAAATTAACTTTCAAATCTTCTGCTTTCAAAAAAATCAATGATGGTGAATATGAATTAACTGGAGATTTAGACATTAAAGGTGTTTCTAAAACAGTAAAATTCCCAGTTGAATTTAGCGGAATCATGACTGATCCTTGGGGAAATACAAAAGTAGGTTTAAGCATAGAAGGAAAAATTAATCGTAAAGATTGGGGTTTAAACTGGAACTCAGCTCTTGAAACAGGTGGTGTTTTGGTAGGTGAAGAAGTTCGTTTGAACATTGAATTACAATTTGTAAAACAAGCCTAATTAAGCATTCTCGGATTTAATTGGTTGGTTAAGAAATCCTGTACTTTTTAGTATGGGATTTTTGCTTTTAGGAACGGGGCTTCGACTTCGCTCAGCCTGAAAATCGTATTCTTAAAGATATCATATGTCAGGCTGAGCGAAGTCGAAGCTCTTTTTTACTTTATATTTCTAAATTCAGTCGGCGACATTCCCGTTTGTTTTTTGAAGAATCTGGAGAAATACGAATAGTCCTCGTAACCTACTTTAAAGGCAACTTCGCTTACTGCTAATTGCTTATCGATCAGCATTCTTTTTATTTCGAGAATAACACGATCTGTGATTACTTCTGTGGCTGTTTTTTGGAGAATTTCATTGCAAATTCTGTTTAAATGCTTCAGCGTAATATTTAGTTTTTCTGCATAAAACGAAGGCAGTTTTTCGGTTCTGAAATATTCTTCTAAAAGCGATTCAAACGTATTGATTTTAATATTGTAAGAATGGGTTTGATGCGAATACGTTTCGCCATATTTTCTAGCGACTTCAATATGAATGCAATCCAATAGATTCAATAATTTGTCTAATTGGTATTTATTAGCTTGACTATTTTCCTGAATCAACAAATCGAAATAAGGTAGGATTTTCGGAATTTTCTTTTCTTCAAAAACCATCTCGGGACGGTTTTGAATGGAATGGTAAAAATTGTAATCGTTAATCTTTTTTTGTCCGAAATACAAATTGTACAATTCTTGAGAAAAAATAATAACGAAACCTTCAATATCTTCCGATAAATTCCAATGGTGCATTTGTCCTGGCTGTAACACAAAAAGACTTCCTCTTTTTATATCAAATTGATCAAAATCAACTTCATGCAATCCCGAACCTTTTGTAAAAAAGACCATTAAGTACGAATCATGTCGGTGCGGCTCTTCGACAAAACTGTGATTTTTTAAATGCTCCGTAAAAGTATTGACATAGAAATCGCGGTGAATATCGTTACAGCTAAAATTCTGAACACTATAAATGGGATATTTTTTCATAAATAAGTATTATTTATTTTTTTGATTATAAAAATCACCGTTTTCCATTTTATAATTTGGAATTTGTTTTTTGAAAATTAAAATCAAAAATGTCTTTATTGTGCTATAAGTAGCGAAGATACTAAAAAGACTTTTACCGAACGCTGAATTACCTTTGTGTAAATAAAAACAAACAATATCATGTCAAGTGCATTAACTCATATTTTAAGCAACGAATGTCCGATTTGTCATAAAGGAAAAGTATTTACAGACAAAAGTATTTTTTTTACTTTCGGTCTTCCAAAAATGAATGAATATTGCAGTCATTGTAATTATAAATTTCAAAAAGAAC
Source organism: Flavobacterium sp. CFBP9031 (assembly GCF_034044945.1). Lineage (NCBI taxonomy): Bacteria > Pseudomonadati > Bacteroidota > Flavobacteriia > Flavobacteriales > Flavobacteriaceae > Flavobacterium > Flavobacterium sp. CFBP9031. The sequence continues at coordinate 99,678 of NZ_JAXCWF010000003.1, read as the reverse complement.
CTGGTTATTTCTTTGGCGCTATGTATGTAAACTACGGATTAACAGTCGCTCAAGGAATTGCAACCTATTGTATTGCTCAATTTTTCTTTGAGAAAAATTTCGATTTAAGAATTATCCCAATCATTGCTGTTGTTATTACTTTACTAACTTCTTTTAATTTAAGATTTTCAAGGTTAGCATGGATTTATATGTTTAAGGATTATACGAAATAAAAAAGTATTATTTTTGCCTTTCAATTGAAACTAATTTTCAATTCAAAAAAAACAAAAAACAAATTAGACAAATGAAAGCATACGTATTTCCGGGTCAAGGAGCGCAATTCACAGGAATGGGTAAAGACCTTTATGAAAATTCGGCTTTAGCCAAAGAATTATTCGAAAAAGCAAATGAAATTCTAGGTTTCAGAATTACAGATATCATGTTTGAAGGCACTGCCGAAGAACTAAAAGAAACTAAAGTAACGCAGCCAGCTGTATTTTTACACTCAGTTATTTTAGCTAAAACTTTAGAAGATTTCAAACCGGAAATGGTTGCGGGACATTCATTAGGAGAATTTTCAGCTTTGGTTGCTAATGGAACTTTATCTTTTGAAGATGGTCTTAAATTAGTTTCTCAGCGTGCTTTGGCAATGCAAAAAGCTTGCGAAATCACTCCATCAACAATGGCTGCTGTTTTAGGTTTGGCTGATAATGTTGTAGAAGAAGTTTGCGCTTCTATCGATGGTGTTGTGGTTGCTGCTAACTATAACTGCCCTGGTCAATTAGTTATTTCTGGTGAAACTACTGCTGTTGAAAAAGCTTGTGAAGCAATGAAAGCTGCTGGAGCAAAACGTGCTTTGATTTTACCTGTTGGAGGAGCTTTTCACTCTCCAATGATGGAACCAGCAAGAGAAGAATTGGCTGCCGCAATTGAAGCAACTACTTTCTCTGCCCCTATTTGCCCAGTGTATCAAAATGTAACTGCAACTGCAGTTTCTGATGCTAATGAAATTAAAAAGAACTTAATCATTCAGTTAACTGCTCCTGTAAAATGGACTCAGTCTGTACAGCAAATGATCGCCGACGGTGCTACTTTGTTTACTGAAGTTGGTCCTGGAAAAGTATTAACTGGTTTGATTAATAAAATTGATAAAGAAGCGGTTACTGCGAATGCTTAATTTTTAGTATTCAGTCGCAGTGATAGTTTTCAGTCATTAACTGCATAAAAAAATCCTCATGAACAGATTGTTTATGAGGATTTTTGTTTTTATATCTCTTTTGCTTCTTCGCTGTAATTATTTAGAATTCCGGTAATCAAATAATTTTGATTGCTTTTTTCAAAAAAAATATACCAAGTTGTTCTTGCATTAGATTTATAAAAGATATAATTTAAACCTAAATATTGAAGAGCTTTTGGAGTTTTCTTGTGAGGAAAACTTGAAACACTTGAAATAATAAAACCAACTATTTTATCTATATAATTCTGAGCAGATTCAGAAAAACCAAAATACTCTTCCTTAAAAAGTGTATAGACTAAATTATCAAAATATTCCAGAACGTTATTTTCAAAAATTATTTTTTCCAAGGATAAGCTTTTATTCTTTTAGACATTTCAGCTTTAAACTCCTCCGGCGTTAACCCTTTTGCAAATTCCGCATCAAAATCAAAAGTTTCACGATCTATACCTTTAAATTTTGGTTTTTGAACTTCATATTCAACTGCAGGTTCTTCAACCTTGTTCTTTTTATTTTCTTTATCCAAACTCATTATTCCTACATTTTAATCTTACAAATTTATAAAATAAAATGAATCAAATTTTATAAAACTTTCTTTTCCTTCTTTTTGTAATTAATAATAAAAACTCCCAAAATGATCAGGATTGTTGCAATTATAAAATCAATGGTAATTTTTTCATCCAAAATCAGCCAGCCAAAAAATACTGCAATTATGGTGTTGATATATGCTAAAATAGAAACCTGAACTGGCGTGACGTGTTTCAGAGCATAATTATAGCTAAAAAAAGCAATTACAGATCCAAAAATCGACAAATACAATGCTGCTAAAATACTTTTAGAACTCCATAAATTCACATCAATAGTAGGCGAAAAAATAAATGCTAAAACAATCTGAATGCACGAAGCCATCGTAAACTGGTAAAATAAATTAAGAACGATATTTTTAGATTTATTCCCATGAAGTTTGGTATAAATTGTTCCACCGGCCCAAGCAGTAATCGCAAATCCCATAAACATCATTCCGATTCTGTAATCGGCATCTAAAAAAGATCCTAGTCCGTCTTTAAATATAAAAACGACTCCTGAAAATCCTATTATAACTCCAATAAATCCTCTCAAACTTGGTTTTTGTAGTTTAAATAAAATACTGCCCAGAAAAATAAGTATAGGAGACATAGCACTGATTACCGAAGCCAGTCCGCTTGGCACAGTCTGCTCAGCAACAGTTGTAAAACCATTTGCAATTACAATCATCAAAATAGAAGGAACAAGCTGATGTTTTAAATTTTCCCACCCAATCCATTTCAATTCTTTTTTAAACAATAAAATAATCATCATGATGATTCCCGCCAATCCCTGACGAATTGAAGTTACAAACCAAGGCGGAATAGTCTCAACCGCAACACGAATTCCTAAAAAGGTAGTTCCCCAAATAATTCCAACAGCCGCTAAGGCAAATATTAATTTATAATCTAAACTTTGTTTCATGATAGTTGATACGCTAAAAAAAAATCCCAAACTATAGTACTATAATTTGGGATCTTAAAATTTATAATTTTATTTAAAAAACTATTTATTCCTCACTTTTTGTTCCCATTTCCAAGCACTTGCCATAGCTTCGTCTAAACTTAGTTCAGCCTTCCATCCTAAGACATTATTTGCCTTATCAGTATTCGCGTAAGCTTCAGTAATATCACCTTCACGACGAGGCATCATCTTATAAGGCAATTTTTTATCGCTGACTTTTTCAAAACTATGAATGACCTCCAAAACAGAACTTCCTTTTCCTGTTCCTAAATTGAAGGTTTCTACTTTTGCTAAATTCTTTTTGTTTAACAAACGCTGCAAAGCAATTACGTGGGCTTTTGCTAAATCGACAACGTGAATGTAATCGCGAACAGCAGTTCCGTCTGGAGTTGGGTAATCATTACCAAAAACAGATAATTCCTGGCGCAACCCTACACCTGTTTGTGTAATAAAAGGCACTAAATTTTGAGGAACACCCAAAGGCAATTCTCCAATTTCTACCGATTCGTGTGCTCCAACTGGGTTAAAATAACGCAATAAAATTGCACTGATATTAGTAACTTTAGCTGTGTCTGTAATGATTTCTTCGCCAATCTGTTTGGTGTTTCCATAAGGAGACATTGCCGCCTGAACCGGAGCATCTTCTGTAATTGGCATTTTTTCGGCTTGACCGTAAACTGTACAAGACGAGCTGAAAATGAAACTTGCTTCTGGTTTTTGCTGTAATTCCTGTAAAAGATAAATTAAACTGCTAATATTGTTTTCATAATACAATAAAGGCTGCTCAACACTTTCGCCCACTGCTTTTGAAGCCGCAAAATGAATTACCCCAGTAACATCATTATGTTTTTTAAAAAAATCCTGCACAGCAGTTTTTTCTCTTAAATCTAATTTTTCGAATAAAGGTGTTTTTCCTGTAATTGCTGTAATTCCATTTAAAACATCTTCTGAAGAATTGGAAAGGTTATCAATAATCACTACTTCGAAGCCTTCATTCTGCAATTCGACTACGGTGTGAGATCCAATAAATCCTAATCCTCCTGTTACTAATACTTTCATTTCGTGGTTGTTTGTGGTTATATTTTGGCTAATACTTAAAATTGTCTTATTTTAAAAATTCGATTACGCTATCTGTAATATATTTAATCTGCTCATCATCAAGTTCTGTATGCATTGGTAAAGCAATTACTTCTTGAACTAATTGATTTGTTACAGGAAATTGTTCTTCTTTATAACGAGGATCTAAATATGCTTTTTGAGAGTGAAGCGGAATTGGATAATAAATTGCACAAGGAATTCCTTTATCCAATAAATGCTGCATCAAAGCATTACGATCTGCATCAACGATTCTTAATACATATTGATGAAAAACGTGATCATTTTCGTTTGCATCAAAATCTGGAGTTATGATATGCGCATTTCCAGCAAAAGCAGCATTGTATTTAGTTGCAGCCAAACGACGTGCTTGATTGTATTCATCTAAAAGTGGCAATTTTGCATTTAAAACTCCAGCCTGAATACTATCTAAACGTGAATTTACACCTACAACATCGTGGTGGTAGCGCTCATACATTCCGTGATTTACGATTCCGCGGATAATGTGAGCCAATTTATCATCATTTGTAAAAATCGCTCCTCCGTCACCATAACATCCTAAGTTTTTAGATGGGAAGAATGAAGTTGCTGCCACGTGACCAATTGTTCCAACTTTAACTTTTGATCCAGATTTAGAAATATAATCTGCACCAATTGCTTGAGCATTATCTTCGATTACATATAAATTGTATTGAGCTGCAATTTCCATAATCGCATCCATATTTGCAGCGCGTCCAAATAAATGAACAGGAACAATCGCTTTTGTTTTTGGCGTAATTGCTTTTTTCACCGCATCAATATCGATGTTCATATTATGCAAATCAACATCAACCAAAACTGGAGTTAATTGCAATAAAGCAATCACCTCAACAGTAGCAGCAAAAGTAAAATCGGCAGTGATAACTTCGTCTCCAGGCTGAAGACCAAGTCCCATCATTGCAATCTGCAACGCATCTGTACCATTTGCACAAGGAATAACGTGTTTTGCACCTAAATAATCTTCAAGATTTTTTTGAAACTGATGAACTAAAGGTCCGTTGATATAAGTATTTGTATCTAAAACTTCTTGAATTGAAGCATCTACAGTCGATTTTATTTTTTCGTATTGACTCTTTAAGTCAACCATTTGTATTTTTTTCATTTTGAATCTATTTAAAAAAATTAAAGACACCGTTTTTAGGCAGAAATCTCTAAAAGGAGGAACAAAAATAGTTATTAATAGCTTCAAACCAATGAAAATAGTCGAAAGAAATGTAATTTAGCTGCAAAAAAAATTACATGCTTTTTTTATACAATCTAACCATTTACATCGCAGGATTTTTCTTAAAAATCATAGCGCTATTTAGTCCGAAAATTAAGCTTTTTATTGAAGGCCGAAAAAATGTATTTTCAGTATTAGAAGAAAAAATTAAAGCAGACGACAAAACAATCTGGTTCCATTCTGCCTCACTTGGCGAATATGAACAAGGACTTCCTGTTATAGAAAAAATCAAAGAAAAATATCCCTCACATAAAATTATTGTAACCTTTTTTTCACCATCTGGATACGAAGTGCGTAAAAATAACACAGTTGCCGATGTGACCATTTATTTACCGCTTGACACTAAAAGCAATGCGAAAAGATTTTTAAAGCTGGTTCATCCCGAATTTGCTTTTTTTATCAAATACGAATTCTGGCTTAACTATTTAAAGGAATTAGAAAAAAGCAAAACACCAACTTATCTGATTTCGGGAATTTTCAGAGACAATCAGATGTTTTTTAAATGGTATGGCGGTTTTTACAGAAAAGCCCTGAATACTTTCACTTATTTTTTTGTTCAAAATGAAAGCTCCAAACAAAAAATTGAATCAATTGGATTTCATAACGTAATTGTTTCTGGTGACACTCGTTTTGATCGCGTAAACGCTATTTTAGAAAGAGACAATCGTCTTGATTTTATTGAAAATTTCAAAAACAATCAACCGACAATTGTCGTTGGAAGCTCATGGCCAAAAGACGAGATTTTAATTGCCGAATACATTAATCAAGCGCCTGAAAATATAAAATTCATAATTGCTCCACACAATATTAAACCGGATCAGATTTCAGATCTTCTGTCAAAAATCACGAAACCAACGGTTCTATTTTCAGAAAAAGAAAACAAAGATTTATCTGATTACAGCGTTTTTATAATAGATACTATTGGAATTTTGACTAAGATCTATAGTTACAGCACCATTGCTTATGTAGGCGGCGGATTTGGAAACCCAGGAATACACAATATACTAGAGCCTGCTACTTTTGGAATTCCAATTGTAATTGCCCCTAATTATTCGAAGTTTGCAGAAGCAGTTGATTTAGTGAAAATTGGTGGCTGCATGCCCATATCAACAGGCGAAGAACTTAAAGCCGTTTTTGACCAATTATTGAATGATAAAAACTTTCTAGAAGAAAAAAGCGCAATCTGCAAATCGTTTATTCAAGACCATAAAGGAGCCACTGAAACGATCATGAAACTCATCTCATAGCCTTTTGACTTGATAAAGGTGTTAAAATTGAAGAAAAAAGCAAAAACCATTCTGCTGAAATACTCTTAAAAAACAAAACAAACCCTTAATCAAAGAAACTAAATAACTGATTTTCATAAAGATTATTCAACAAAAAATTATTTAGACGAGAAATTAGATAATTTAAGAAAAATTTATAATTTTGGCATATTCTTTGATAAATAAGATAAACGTGAGTAAGGAAAATATTTTAAAAAAAAAGTGAAAAAATATTTTACATATTAAAAAATTTATATCTTTGCCACGAATTAATAATTAACCTTTTATAATAAAGTAAGATGAAAAAAGTATTTTTAAGTTTAGCTGTTGTTGCTGTATTAACTGTTGTATCTTGTAAAAAAGCTGACGCTGCTGCTGAAGCTCCTGCTGTAGATTCTACTGCTGTTGCTGTTGATTCAGCTGCTGCTGTTGTTGATTCTGCTGCTGCAACTGTTGATTCTGCTGCTGCTAAAGTTGATTCTGCTGCTGCTAAAGTAGAAGAAGTAAAAAAATAATTAGAACCTAAGTTCTAACGATTTTAAAACCATCTTTATAGATGGTTTTTTTTTGCGATTAACTTTTTTTTTCGCAAAATTCACAAATAAAAAAAAGCGTCCGCAATTGCGAACGCTTTTTTTTATTCAGCCGCCTCCTCCACTTCTTCGTCTTCAGATTCTTCGTCACCAAAAATTGATTCACTCGAAGAAAAATCCAAAATCTCCGACCTAGAAGAATAAGTCACAATTTCCTTTACCCCTTTCTGCAAAAGCAATTCTGTGCTATATTTTCGACTTGTAGCAAAATGAACATCACCAAGCATCAATTTGAAAAAATATTTCCCACCAGAGCCTTTAAACTTCAAAAACTTCGCAAGATCGATATTCGCTTTAAACTTTTCAATATCCTCTTCACACTCAAACCTCAACTCATAACTCAAACTCGTAAAAATTACTTTCCCTCTCCGAGAAGTAAACGTAAACTTATATTCATCATTAAACCGCTTGCTAATTACAAAAGCACCCATTTATAAATTTTAGATTTTAGATTGTTGATTTTTTTTGAGATTCTGAGATTCTGAGATTCTGAGATTCTGAGATTCTGAGATTCTGAGATTCTGAGATTCTGAGATTCTGAGATTCTGAGATTCTGAGATTCTAATAAATTTACTGCGTAAATTTATTACCTGCAAGTCTGCAAATAAAAAAAGCCTCTTCAAAAGAAGAGGCTTTAGTACTCAGAGCGGGACTTGAACCCGCACGAACATTGCTGTTCACTGGATTTTAAGTCCAGCGTGTCTACCAATTTCACCATCCGAGCATTGTATGGTTTTTGAGCGAAAAACGGGGCTCGAACCCGCGACCTCGACCTTGGCAAGGTCGCGCTCTACCAACTGAGCTATTTTCGCATTTTCAAATTCTATTTAAGAACTGCAACACTTGATTTGTTTCGTATTGCGAGTGCAAATTTAGGACATTTATTCAATTACACAAGCGTTTTTTCAAAAAAAAATCCACTTATTTTATAACATTCTGATAACCTAAACTTTAAAATTGAAAATTTTTAGATTTTATTTTTTAACCAGCATTCTTTTGATCTCATTCAGCTTCATCAATGCTTCTACTGGTGTAATGGCATTAATATCGAGACTCAAAATTTCTTCTTTTATCTCTTCCAACAAAGGATCGTCTAGATTAAAGAAACTCATCTGCATTTCATCATTAGCCGATTTTATTCCGTTTAAAGCATCACTTGAATGGTTCTTTTCTAATTTCTTTAAAAGCTTTTGTGCTTTCGAAATAACCAGCTGAGGCATTCCAGCCATTTTAGCAACATGAATCCCGAAACTATGTGCGCTTCCTCCTTTTACCAGTTTTCTAACAAAAAGAACGGTATCTTTTAATTCTTTCACCGCCACATTAAAATTCTGGATTCTCGGCATCGATTCTGTCATTTCATTCAACTCATGATAATGCGTTGCAAAAAGCGTTTTTGCTCTTCCTGGATGCTCGTGCAAGAATTCAGCAATTGCCCATGCAATCGAGATTCCGTCATAAGTACTAGTTCCTCTTCCAATCTCGTCTAGCAATACCAAACTTCTATCTGATAAGTTATTCAAGATCGAAGCCGTTTCGTTCATTTCGACCATAAAAGTAGATTCTCCCATAGAAATATTATCAGAAGCTCCAACTCTGGTAAAGATCTTATCGACAATTCCCATTCTAACACTATCAGCAGGAACAAAACTTCCCATTTGAGCCAAAAGCACAATTAGAGCCGTTTGTCTTAAAATCGCCGACTTACCCGACATGTTTGGTCCGGTAATCATAATAATCTGTTGTGTCTCCCTATCCAAGAAAACATCATTGGCAATATATGGCGTTCCAACTGGCAATTGCTTTTCGATTACGGGGTGTCTTCCGTTTTTGATATCCAATTCGAATGTATCATCGATTTCAGGTTGCACATATTGATTTTCGACAGCCATTTGCGTAAACGAACATAAACAATCTAATTGCGCAACCAAATACGCGTTCATTTGAACTGGTTTGATGTAAGTAGAAATCCAAGCCACTAATTGCTCAAAAAGCTCACTTTCTATTTTATAGATCTTTTCTTCTGCTCCTAAAATTTTGGTTTCGTATTCTTTTAATTCTTCGGTAATATAACGCTCTGCATTTACCAAAGTCTGTTTACGAATCCATTCTTCTGGAACTTTATCTTTATGCGTATTTCTAACTTCAATGTAGTATCCGAAAACATTGTTAAACGAAATTTTCAATGAAGAAATTCCGGTTCTTTCCGATTCTCTTTTTTCAATTCCTTCTAAAAATTCTTTCCCTGAAGTTGAAATCGCACGCAATTCATCCAGTTCTTCATTTATTCCCGCTGCTATCGCATTTCCTTTTGAAATTGCAACTGGCGCATCTTGATTTAAGGTCGTTTTAATTTTTTCGCGGAGCAAATCACAAGCATGCAAACTATCTCCGATAACTTTCACCGCTTCCTGCGGACTTTCCAGCGCAAGAGTTTTAATCGGAATAATGGCATCTAAAGATTCCTTTAAATACACAATTTCCCTTGGCGAAACTTTTCCTGCAGCAATTTTTGAAATCAAACGCTCTAAATCTGAAATCTGTTTAATCTGATATTGGATATTATGCAGAATTTCTGGATTTGATTTTAAATACGCTACCACTTCATGACGGCCTTTTACCTTATTAGCATCTTTTAAAGGCAATGCCAACCAACGTTTCAGCAAACGTCCTCCCATTGGAGAAAGCGTTTTATCGATAACATCCAAAAGCGTTACCGCATTTGGATTATAGCTGTGATACAATTCAAGGTTTCGAATGGTAAAGCGATCCATCCACACGTAAGCATCTTCTGCAATACGCTGAATAGCTGTAATATGCTGCACACGATTATGCTGCGTCTCGGATAAATAATATAAAATCGCTCCAGAAGCAATAATTCCTTCTTTTAATTCTTCAACCCCAAATCCTTTTAAGGAATTCGTCTGAAAATGCTTTGTTAAAGTTTCTAAAGCGTAATCTTCTTTATAAATCCAATCTTCTAGGTAGAAACTATGAAAATCTTCTCCAAAAGCAGTTTTAAAATCACTTTTATTATTCTTTGCAACCAAAACCTCACTTGGATTAAAGTTTTGCAACAATTTATCAATATATTCTGCATTTCCTCGAGCCGTTAAAAACTCTCCTGTCGAAACATCTAAAAATGAAATTCCGATATTTTTATTAGCAAAATAAACAGACGCTAAAAAGTTGTTTGATTTCGACTGTAAAACCTCATCATTCAAAGAAACTCCAGGAGTCACCAATTCTGTTACCCCTCTTTTTACAATTGTTTTGGTCATTTTTGGATCTTCCAGCTGATCGCAGATCGCAACACGAAGTCCAGCTTTAACCAATTTTGGCAAATAAGTATTAACAGAATGATGCGGAAAACCAGCAAGCGCCGTTTCTGTATCAGATCCCGCACCTCTTTTTGTTAATGTTATTCCTAAAATCTTAGAAGCTCTAATGGCGTCTTCTCCAAAGGTTTCATAAAAATCTCCTACTCTGAAAAGCAGACATGCATCAGGATATTTAGCCTTGATTTCGTTGTACTGTTTCATTAAAGGTGTTTCCTTCACCACTTTCTCTTTAGCTGCCAAATTGTAATGTTTTTAAATGAAAAATTAAGACAGCGAATTTATGCTTTTTTAGCCGCATATGAAAAGCTTCAAAAATTAAAATATTTTAAGATTTTTTTAGGTCGTAGTACAAGAATTTTATATAGCTTTGTTTATCATTAAAAAAGACCCTTAAAGATGAAAAAAATAATCTTATTCGCAATGTTAGCTGTTGCTGGTATTACAGCTACTAATGCACAAACAACTAAAAAAGCTAAAGCGGCTAAAGTTGCTAAAGTTGAAGGAGCTGGAATGGCTTTCGAAACTGAAACTATCGATTACGGAACTATCGCTCACAATGCTGATGGAAAACGTGAATTCGTTTTTGTTAACAACGGAACTAAGCCATTAATCATTACTAACACTACAGGATCTTGCGGATGTACTGTTCCAACTACTCCAAAAGAACCAATCGCTCCAGGAGCTAAAGGTGTTATTGGTGTAAAATATGCTACTGATAGAGTTGGTGCTTTTACAAAAACTGTAACTGTAACTTCTAACGCAGAAGGACAACCTACAAAAATCCTTACTATTAAAGGTACTGTTTTACCAGATCCAGTAAAAAGCTAATCTGAAAAACATTTAAAATAATCAAAAAGCTTCCTTATCTTTGGAAGCTTTTTTTATGACTACAATTCAAAAACAATGAGAAAACTCGAAAACAGCGAACTAGACCGTAAATCTATTGAAGATTTTAAAAAATCGGAGAAAACACCTTTAATATTAGTTTTAGACGATATTAGAAGTCTACACAATATTGGCTCTGTTTTTAGAACTGCTGATGCGTTTTTGATTGAAAAAATAATCTTATGCGGAATCACTGCAACTCCTCCAAATAAGGAAATCCATAAAACTGCCCTTGGCGCAACCGAAACTGTTGCTTGGGAACATCATGAAAATGTTTTGGAAGTTATCGAAAACTTAAAGAAAGAAAATGTTCTTACAATGGCAATTGAGCAGGTTGAAAGTTCTGTTTTTCTTCAAGATTTTAAAATCGAAAAAGACCAGAAATATGCTTTAGTTTTTGGAAATGAAGTTTATGGCGTTTCGCAAGAAGCCGTAGCAATCTGCGACGGATGTATTGAAATTCCTCAACTTGGAACCAAACACTCTCTTAATATTTCTGTAAGTGCCGGAATTGTGGTTTGGGATTTATTTCAAAAAATGAACTGGCCAGAATAAAATCAATCCGGTTTTTACTAAAAAAAATGTGATTTTATGATATTTTTAAGCATTAAAATGTTAGAAATGTAAATATATTTTTTTATTATTATAAAATTGATACTTTTATAAAATGAAAAATAATTATTTCTTAAAAGCATCTTTTTTATTCATCTTACTGCTGTCCAGTTTTATTGGATCTGCACAACAATATACTTCAATTCCCGATTCTAACTTCGAACAAGCTTTAATCGATTTAAATATTGATAGTGGCACTATTGATGGTCAAGTTCTGACTGCAAATATTATTAATCTAAAGACATTAGTCCTACAAGGAAAAAACATTTCAGATTTAACCGGAATAGAAAACTTCACAAATCTGGAATATTTAGACTTAGGTGCAATTAATAATGATCCTGATAGGAATAACAAAATCAGCTATTTAAATATCACCAAAAACACAAAGCTAAAGCTTCTAAGCTGCAACTTCAACAATCTAACCGGTCTTGATTTATCAAAAAACATCAATCTGACTGAACTACATTTAAATGGAAACAAATTAAATAGCATCAACATATCTAACAATAACCTTTTAGCCATTTTTAATTGCGGCGGCAACAATCTTACAAATCTAGATGTAACCCAAAACATAGCATTAAAACATTTATCTTTCGACAGAAACAAATTAACAGATATAGATTTATCAAACAATACAGCATTAATCGGTTTAGCATGCAATTACAACCAATTAACGAATCTTAATATCAGCAAAAACATAAATCTTGATAATTTAAATTGCATTTTCAATAAATTAACCACTCTAGATGTTAGTCAAAATACTATTATTCAAGGCATATCCTGCGATGGCAATCAGCTAACAAGTTTAGATGTCAATAATAATCCGATTTTAAAAACTTTAACTTTAAATAGCAATAAAATAAGTGCGTTGGACATTTCTAAAAATCTTCAATTATATATTATAGATGCTGGCAATAATCAACTAACTAGCATCGATGTAACAAAGCATTTAAGATTAATCCATTTATACATTGGTAGTAATCCAATATCCAATCTAGATGTTGCAAATAATAGCGATTTAGCAACATTATCTTTTAGTTCGACAAAGATTCCCAATATTGATACTTCTAAAAACCCCAAACTAACACAGTTATATTGTTCTAACACATTATTAACTTCTTTAGATGTTTCTAAAAATCCTGAGTTAACCAGCTTAGTCTGCAATAGTAATTCATTAACTTCTTTAAATTTAAAAAACGGGAACAATACTCTCCTTAATAACTTAAGTTTTGTCTCCAACCCAAACCTTAACTGCATTCAAGTAGACAACGCAAATTATTCTAATGCCAATTGGGCTGCTTACAAAGACAATTCGGCTATTTATTCTAACGATTGCAGTAAATTTTCGGCTGTGGCTCCGCCAGTAATTAAAGCTACTGGCGATCAATTATATTGTCCTCAAGAAACTATAAAAATTGTAACAGACGTAACCATAACAAACGATCCTTCTGAAACTGGAACCGAAGCCATTTACATTCAAATTTCTTCTGGATATTCTAGCGGTTTTGATAAACTTGTACTTTTAAATCCTACAGCTCATTCTAACATTACCACAAGTTGGGATGCTGTGGCAGGAAAACTAACATTATCAAGTACTACTGCCGGAACGGATGTTTTATATTCCGATTTTGTTGCTGCTATTAAAGATGTTGCCTTTACAAATTCTTCTGCAACAGCTTCCGGAATCAAGACATTTTCTATTACAATGGGTAAAGCAAATTATTTACCCTCTACACAACATTATTATGAATATGTTCCAAGCATCGGGATAACTTGGACAGCTGCGAAAGAGGCAGCGGCAGCTCGTACTTATTACGGTCTTCAAGGTTATTTAGCAACCATATTATCTGCTGATGAAGCAAAACTAATTGGCGAACAAGCTTCTGGAACCGGATGGATTGGAGGAAGCGATGCTGAAACAGAAGGGGTCTGGAAATGGGTTACTGGTCCTGAAGCAGGAACTATTTTTTGGAATGGAAACGCAAATGGTTCAACGCCAAATTATGCTTTTTGGAACACGAATGAACCCAACCAACAAGGCGATGAAGATTATGCACACATTACACAGCCCGGTATAGGAATACGAGGCTCTTGGAACGACTTATCAAATGCAGGAGATACCTCTGGAGATTATCAGCCAAAAGGATATGTAGTAGAATATGGCGGAATGCCAGGAGAAACTCCTTTACAGATTGCAACCAGTACCAAAATCACTATTCCTGTGGCAACACCAGCCAGTAATCTGAGTCCAGTTTGCGACTCAGGAAGCTTTACTTTAACTGCAACAGCAAATGCCGGTACGATTAACTGGTACGATGCCGCTACAGGAGGAAATTTATTAGGAACTGGATCTACCTACAATACTCCACCAATACATACAACTACCACTTATTATGTTGATGCAGGCTGCGAATTAAACCGAAAATCGATAACTGCAACTGTAAATACAACTCCCGCAACTCCTATTGCAGAACAAGACACCTATACCAATTGTGGCCCAGGGGTTTTAACTATTAAAGCAACTTCAAATATTGGTTCTATAAATTGGTATACTTCAGCAACTGGAGGAACAAGTCTTTATGTGGGAACAAGTTTTACCACTCCAACAATTTCATCCAATACCACTTATTATGCCGAAGCATCAAATAGTGGATGCATAAACCCAACTAGAACTCCTATAAATATAGAGATTTACACACCTCCAGCTGTTACTGATGAGACTTTGCCATTGTGCGAATTTAAAACCATAACATTAGATGCTGGAATTTCTGGAATGAGTTATTTGTGGTCAAATGGAGCTACAACTCAAACTACCACTGTTAATGCTGGCGGAACATACACAGTAGCCGTTACAAGTCCGTCTCCTGAAAATTGTACAAGCACAAAAACAATTACAGTCGAAGAGCATAAAATTCCTCAAATTGCGCGAGTTGATGTTGAAGGAACAAGAGCTATTATCTATCCTGTAAAAGCAGAAGATTATTATGAATATTCTGTAGATGGTGTCAATTTTCAAGATTCTACCATTTTCTACGATGTCCCTGGCGGATTACAAACTGCGTATGCACGAGAAAAAAGTGGCTGCGGGCAAAATACCAAACAATTTGTAGTGCTTGTTTTTCCTCCATTTTTTACACCAAACAACGATACTTACAATGATGTTTGGGAAGTAACCGGAATGGAAAATTATCCTCAGGCAGTCGTTACTATTTTTGACCGCTACGGAAAATTAATAGCACAATTAAGCCGCTTCAAAATGACTTGGGACGGTACTTTAAATCAAGTTCCGCTTCCTGCTTCAGATTATTGGTATGCTTTAAAAGTAGATGATTCAATGCCTATTTTAAGAGGACATTTTACTTTGAAGAGATAGTTTTTAACGAGAGAATATGTCAATTTGATAATTAGATAATTTAAAAAAAACATCTCTACAAAATTATCTAATTGACACATTATCTCAATTAATTAAGCTTCTTCTTAATTTCATTCAATATATAAAGATAATCTTCGTGTTTTTTTACAAAATCTCGGTCTGAAACATCAATGATTAAAACATTCAAATCGGTTTGAGATTTTATGTATTCCAAATACCCGTTGTTGATTTTATCTAAATACGAAGCTTCAATATTCTGCTCATAAATACGTCCGCGTTTTTTTATGTTTTGAAGAAGTCGCTCTGTATTCTGATATAGATAAACATACAAATCTGGTTTTGGCATTTCTTTATAAATGATATCAAACAGATTTCTATACAAACGATATTCATCTTCGGCAAGCGTTATTTTCGCAAAAATCAAAGATTTAAAAATATGATAATCGGCAACTATAAAATCTTTAAACAAATCAAATTGCGCCAAATCATCGGCCAATTGCTGATAACGATCTGCTAAAAAAGACATTTCTAAAGGAAACGCATATCTATTTTGATCTTTATAAAATTTGGGCAAAAACGGATTATCTGCAAATCGTTCTAAAACAGTTTTTCCGTTAAAATCTTCGGCTATTTTATGCACCAAAGTAGTTTTTCCTGCCCCAATATTCCCTTCAAAAGCAACATAATTAAATTGATTTAGGGGAATTTGTGCAATCGGACTTTCCAGATTCTGTACAACTGTACAAACACTATCATCTGGAGTTACGGCAATCAATTCGGGAATTGTTTTTTGCAAAATCGGATGTTTCCAACTTAACCTTAAATCCTGCATCGGAAGTAAAACAAAATTCCTGTTCTGCATTAGCGGATGCGGGACTTGAAGTTTTTCGGTATCGATTATTTCGTTATCAAAAGCAATCAAATCAACATCAATAATTCTAGACTGATACCCTTCTTGATTCAAACGGATTCTCCCTAGTTCTTTTTCGACTTTTAAAATTTGATTTAATACTTTTTGCGCAGAGGAATTGGTGTGCAAAAGAAGTGCGCAATTATAAAAAGCATCACTTTCAAACCCCCACGCAGGAGTTTCGTAAAGTTTTGAAACCTCGATAACAGTCCCCACATTTTGATGTATTAAATCAATACAATTTTGAATGTTTTCTAGTCTGCTGCCTTGGTTGCTGCCTATCGATAAAACGACTTGATGCTGTAATTTCATAATTAATGCAAATTAACTAAAACTATTTTAGAATTAACCAATATATTTGTGAAACGACGTCTCAAATACAATCCTAAATTTAGATGTCTAGTTTGTAACATTTTGCCCTTTTTTGCTACTTATTAAAAAAATATACATATGAAGTTTTTAGGAAATGTAATTGCCACAGTTATTGGTATTTTTGTTTTTATTATGCTCTTCTTTTTTGGAGTAATCTTTATCGGAGTTGTTTTTGGCGGTGACGACAGTGTCTCTGTTAAATCTAATTCGGTTATTGAATTAAATTTAAAAGAAATTAAAAATGATTACGCAGGAAAATATAAAGATCCATGGGTAACTCGTTTTTCTGAACAAAAAGGCATTGGTTTAACCGATGTAATTAACGCTATTGAAGCGGCAAAAAAAGACGATAATATTAAAGGAATCTCGATCTTAAATGATGAATCGTCTCTTGGTCTTGCACAATATAAAGATTTAAGAAATGCTTTAGAAAGCTTCAAAAAATCTGGAAAATTTGTCTGGGCTTATGCCAATACGTATTCTCAAAAAGAATATTACTTAAACTCTGTTGCCAATACCATTTATCTAAATCCAGCTGGAGATTTAGATTTTAAAGGACTTTCTTCTGAAGTTATGTTTTTCAAGGATTTTCAAGATAAATCTGGAATTCATATGGAGGTAATTCGTCACGGAAAATACAAAAGTGCTGTTGAACCTTTCTTAGACAATAAAATGAGCGATGCCAACAGAGAGCAGATTACTGCACTTTTAAACTCCATTTGGGGTATCGTTTCGGCAGATATTTCAAAAAGCAGAAATATTCCGTTACCAAAATTAAACGAAATTGCAAATGGTCTTTTGGCTAGAACTCCAGAAATGGCAAAACAGCATCATTTAGTAGATATTATTGCTTACGAAGATGTTTATCACGATGCCATTAGAAAAGTTCTAAAAGTAGATAAAGATGAAGATTACAACAAAATTTCAATCTCAGATTACACTCAAAATCATGTAACAACAGCTTTAGCCGATAGTTCAAGCGATCAGATTGCTATTATTTATGCTCAAGGCGAAATTGGAAGCGGTGAAGGAGATGTAAATACAATTGGAGAAGGTTCTATGCGCCGCTCTTTACAAGAAGCTAGAAAAAATGATGATGTTAAAGCAATTGTCCTTAGAATTGACAGTCCAGGCGGAAGTGCGCTAACTTCTGATTTAATCTGGAGGGAAATTGAAATTACTAAAAAAGTTAAACCAGTTGTGGTTTCTATGGGTAATTATGCAGCTTCTGGCGGTTATTATATTGCTTGTAACGCCAATAAAATTTTTGCTGAAAACAATACCATAACAGGATCTATTGGAGTTTTCGGAATGTTGCCAAACTTTAGTCCATTGGCAAACAAATTAGGAATCAATTCTGAACAAGTTAAAACGCATGAAAACTCAGCAAACTACAGTCCGTTTGTTCCTGTAGATGAAAAATTCAAAGCTTTCACGTTAGAAGGAGTCGAAAAAGTATATAACACTTTTGTAACTCATGTTGCCGAAGGCCGAAAAATGACTTTTGCACAAGTGGATTCTATTGCGCAAGGTCGAGTTTGGTCAGGAACTGAAGCTTTAAAAATTGGTTTGGTGGATAAAATTGGCGGATTGAATGATGCGATTGCTGAAGCAGCTAAAATTGCTAAAGTAAAAAAATACAGTACTCAGAATTATCCTGAATACGAAAAAACGTTAAACGATTTGTTAGCTAATCTTCCTTTTGCAAGATCGAAAGAAGCTTTCATAAAAGAAGAAATCGGCGAAGAAAACTATCTCCTTATCGAACAGGTTAAGAAATTTCAAAAACAAAAAGGAGTGCAAGCGATATTGCCCTACGGAATCAATATTTATTAATTCAATTAAAAGATGAATAAAGTAATTCTTTTTTTAACGGTTTTGTTTTGGAGTTTCATAAATGCTCAAGACAAAAAAGAAATCACGTTTAAGGAAACTCCGGCTATATTAAAAATTAACAACGACCAGATTTTCGGTACGCTGACAACGCCAGATTTGACTAAAAAATTTCCGGTTGCTTTAATCATTGCTGGCTCTGGCCCAACAGACAGAAACGGGAATAATCCGATGATGAAAAACAATTCGTTAAAAATGCTGGCAGAAGCTTTGGCTAAAAACGGGATTGCATCTTTGCGATATGACAAAAGAGCTATAGGAGAAAGTAAGGCAGCAGGCGGATCTGAAGGCAGTCTAGTTTTCGAAAATTATATTCAAGATGCCAAAAGCTGGATTAATTACCTGAAACAAGACAAGCGTTTTTCTAAAATAATCATAATTGGTCATAGTGAAGGCTCTTTAATTGGCATGGTTGCCAGTGCAAAAGCAGACAAATTTGTATCTATTGCGGGCGCGGGCGAACCGGCAGATCAAATTCTGAAAACACAGATTGGTGCCAAATCAATGAAACAGTTAAACGATATGACTTTTCCGATTATCGATAGTTTAAAAAACGGATTTCAGGTTAAAAAAATTGATCCAATGTTGAATTCTCTTTTCAGACCAAGCATTCAACCCTATTTGATTTCGTGGTTTAAATACAATCCGCAGACCGAAATACAAAAACTGACTATTCCTGTTTTACTAGTACAAGGAAATAATGATATTCAAATTGCAGTAAAAGATGCAGAGAATTTAAAACAAGCCAACAAAAATGCAGATTTTCAGATTATTGATAAAATGAATCATATCATGAAAATTGTTGATGGCAATCAGGAAGCTAATTTGGCTACCTACAACAATGAAACACTTCCTATTTCGGAAGTCTTGGTCGAAAAGATAGTTTCATTTATTCAGAAATAATAAAATAAATTCACTTAAAAATCCGTTTTGAAAATAGTTCTTAACGGATTTTTTTTATTTAACAATTTTAATAAAATTCTTACTTTTTAAGAAAACTTTATCTGCAAACTGTAGTAAAAAAAACTATTTTTGCAGGAGTCGATTTTAAAATGTTAACCCTCAAATCTATTAATATATGCTAAAAAAAGTTTTAAAAATAAGTGCCATAGTTATTGTGGTATTTGTTGCTGCCTTATTTGCCATTCCGTTTTTGTTTAAAGACCAAATCAAATCTAAAATCGTCGAAGCAATTAACGAAAGTGTTGACGCCAAAGTAAGTTTTACAGATGCCGATTTAAGTTTATTTAAAAATTTTCCAAATGCAACGGTTGGAATCGAGAAATTAGTTATCATCAACAAAGCTCCTTTTGAAGGAGACACATTGGTTTCTTTAGGAGAATTAAATTTAAAAATGAGCGTTAAAGAACTTTTCAAAGGAAAAGATGAACCTTTAAGCATTCAGGGAATCAGTTCTACAAACGGATTAATAAACATTATTTTCAATAAAGATGGTGTCGGAAACTTCGATATTGCCTTAAAAGACAAAAAAGAAGATAAAAAAGATGAAGCAAGCAAACCACTTGCGCTTAAAATTCAAAACTATAAGATTGAGAATTTTACTTTTAGATACATCGATCAAGGTTCTAAAATTAAAATGGTAATTGACAGTTTAAACCACGAAGGAACTGGAGATTTTACCAATTCAAAATTAGATTTGACAACAAAATCTACTGCAAAAGTTTCATTGGACATGGATAAAATGAATTACATGAAAAATGTGAAACTGACTTTAGATGCCGTTCTTGGAATTGATTTAGAGAAGAGCAAATATACTTTCAAAGAAAATAAAGCTTTAATCAATCAATTGCCTTTAGAGTTTGACGGATTTATCCAAATGACTGAAAAAGCTCAGATTTACGATTTGAAATTCAAAACGCCTACTTCATCGTTTACAAACTTCTTAGGTTTAATTCCTTCGGCGTACGCCTCTAGTTTAGAAGGTGTAAAAACGACTGGAGATTTTACTGTAAATGGTTTTGCAAAAGGTGAATTGACAGATACAACAGTTCCTAAATTTAATATCAAAATTGCATCAAACAACTCTTCTTTTCAATATCCAAACCTTCCAAAATCGGTTCAGAATATTGTAATTGATACGAAAATCATTAACGAAACTGGAATCTTAAATGATACTTACGTTAATTTAGATCAGTTATCTTTCAGAATTGACCAAGATGTTTTTAATGCTAAAGCAAATATCAAAAACATAACGGTAAATCCAATTGTTGATGCCGCTTTAAAAGGAACTATCAACTTAGCTAATCTTTCGAAAGCCTATCCAATTAAAATGGATAAGCCTTTGGCAGGTATTTTAAAAGCTGATGTAACCACAAATTTTGATATGGCTTCTGTAGAGAAAAGCCAATATCAAAACATAAAAAATGCGGGTACAATGAGTTTGTCAGGATTTAAATATACTGATGAAAACAATAAAGCAATGAACATCAGTACAGCGTTGGTCGAATTTAATCCGAGCAAAATCAACTTAAAACAATTTGATGCTACAACTGGAAAAAGTGATATTAGCATTAACGGGGTTTTAGAAAATTTCTATGGTTTTATGTTTAAAAAACAAGAACTAAGAGGAAATTTCAACATGAGCTCAAAACAATTGGCTGTTGATGATTTTATGACTTCTGGCGAACCTGCAACTGCAAAAACAGAAGCGAAACCAGCTGAAGCGATGAAGATTCCGGCTTTCTTAAACTGTACTTTAAATGCTAAAGCGACAACCGTTTTATACGATAATTTAAAACTTCAGGATGTTGCTGGAACATTAATTATTAAAGACGAGAAAGCAACTCTTCAAAACTTTAAAACAAATATCTTCGGCGGATCAATTGGTCTTAACGGAGCCGTTTCTACAAAAGAAAAAGTACCTACGTTTGATATGAACTTAGGATTCAATCAAGTTGATATTGCACAGACTTTTACACAGTTGGACATGATGAAAAAAATCGCTCCAATTGCGGGAATCATCAACGGAAAATTAAATTCGACTATCAAATTGAATGGTAATTTGGATGCAAAAGAATTGACTCCAGATCTTAAATCAATTTCAGGAGATTTATTAGGCCAATTATTATCGACTACGGTAAATGCCCAAAATTCAACTGTTTTAAATTCACTTACTTCAAATGTTAAGTTTTTAGATTTGAACAAACTAAATCTAAATGATTTGAAAATGGCATTAACTTTTGACAACGGAAAAGTAAATGTAAAACCATTCGATATTAAATATCAAGACATTAAAGCGACAGTTGGCGGAACTCACGGTTTTGACCAAACCATGAATTATACAATTAAATTTGATGTTCCTGCTAAATATTTAGGAACTGAAGCCAATAATTTAATTGCAAAATTATCTCCTGCTGATGCTGCAAAATTGGAAAACATTCCAATTAATGCCGCTTTGACGGGTAACTTTTCAAATCCTAAGATCAGTACAGATATGAAAGCTGCTGTAAGCAATTTGACTACACAATTGGTTAATCAGCAAAAAGAAAAACTGACTCAAAAAGGAACTACCGCACTTACAGATTTAATCAATAAAAATACTAAAGCGAAAGACACAACTCAAGCTGCTAAAACTGAGAAAGAGCAAAAAACTCAGGAAGTAACTAAAAAAGCCAATGATTTGCTGAATGGATTGTTTAAGAAGAAGAATCCATAAAAAAGTTGCTAAGATGCAAAGGTTCTAAGATACTAAGTTTTTCTAAAGCTTAAAAAACTTAGAAACTTAGCATCTTTAAAAAAAAATCCTGTTCGAATTGAACAGGATTTTTTTTTATTATATCGCTCTTGAATAAAAATTTAATCTACCGTTATTCAAAATTGAATTTATTGTTTTTATGTATTGTTTTTTCGTGTAGAGATTAACATCTATTCCGATACTACAATTGTCATACGGTTCATATTTTTTCAAATTAGATACAGAAAACAATCCAATAGTTGGTGTATGTACTGAACTTGATAAATGCATAATTCCGCTGTCGGCACCAATAAACAAATCTGCGTTTGCAATAACAGATCCTATTTCTCGAATATCTTTACTGTAAAATGTTGGTGCTTTAAATCCAATTTGCGATACGTTTTCTACAGGCAAAATCTCGACAATATTATAGTCTTTATACTCTGAAGTAAGTTGAGAATAGAATTTTTCCCACCATTCTTCCGACAGACATTTTGTTCCCGTTGCATAGGTAAAAATACAAATCGTCTTTTTATCGTTATTCGTTAGTTCACTTAATATCTTTCTGCCTTCTGCAATTTCAGAAGCAGATAATTTAAGTTCTAAAGGAGCAATTATTTTGTTGCTGTTTGTTGGTAGTCTCAATTTTGAAAGATAATTGCGAAAATTATAAACAGGATATTTTGCAATATGTTCAAAATCACTTTTATGCTCTGTTTCTTCCTCATTTGAGTCTCCAAAAAACTTGTATTTGGCATTTGAAAATTGAACTGCTAATCGTCCAGAAGAAGAGTTTTGATCTACGTTAATCGCTAAATCATATGGTGTTCTCTTTAATGAAATCCAGACTTTTGAATAGGCCAACAAACTTTTAAATGGTTTTTTAGGCAGATGAATTATTTTGTCAACAGTATCGTATTTTTCAAAAATAATTGGAGCCAAATTTCCTTTTACAAATAAATCAATTTTACAATTTGGAAACATTTCAGACACTTCCTGAACAAGTGGCGTGATTAACAAAAGGTTTCCTAATCTTCCATTTGGTCTACAGATCAGAACTTTTTTGATCTCGCTCTTATCGACCAAAATAAAATCGTCCTGCATATTTGTCTTTCCAACATTCTTAGTCAGATTCCGCATTATGCTACGTCTGTGTACGTTTATTTTGCTTAAAATACTCATTTATGGAATAATTTATTAATTATAAAATCTTAATTAAATTTTAGAAATAGTGGCAGTCTCAAATCTACCTTCTTTTATTATCTAAAAATAAATTCTTCCAATAAGCATTTGTTACAAAATTGTAACCAAATGTATCATCATTTACACCTTTTTGTGTTTTGGAATTGAGCTAAAATTACAATAAATTATCACAGAATTAACAAATTAATAGACGATTATGCAATAAACATCGACAACTCCTTAGAAAACCTAGACATTTATTGAAACCACATACCCTTCAGAACCGCGAATATTAAAAACGGTACCATCCTCAAATAACAAATACTGACCTTTAATTCCAGTTAATTTTCCGCTGAAAGAAGGTGTTTTATCAAGATTTAAACTGTTCACTTTAGCCGGATAACTCAAAACGGGATACTGAAGTTCATAAACATCATTTTTTTCAGCATAAAAATAATCCCTAACTTCTGTTGGAATTAAACTTTCGATTTTTGCTTTCTCTGCAATTAAATCAAAACTTTCAACAGCGTTTTGCAACATTTTTCTCCAATTGGTTTTGTCTGTATAATGGTCTTTTAATGCTACCTCTGTTATTCCTGCCAAATATCGGTTCGGAACCTCAACAATGGCAATGGCCTGAGAAGCACCTTGATCGATCCAACGAGTTGGAACTTGCGATTTGCGAGTCACTCCAACTTTTATTTCACAAGCCGAAGCCAAATACACCACGTGTGGCTGCAATTGCGCTTTTGATTCATATTCTAAATCTCTATCTGCAATTCCTAAGTGCGCTGTACTCAATTCTGGTCTCATAATCCAATCTCCTACTGCAGGGCTTGAATAAAAACACTCGTAACAGAAACCTTGTCGGTATATTTTTTTCTTTTTACCGCAATTTAAGCATTGACAGCCCACAAAATTGATTTCAATTTCTTTATCTAATAATTGATTAACATTTAAGAAACTATCTTCGAAAACCAAATAATATTGAATTGGACTTCCAAGTTCGGTTTGCATTTTTGTGAGTACGCCTTGATATTGCATTCGTATTTTTTATTTATAATTGCTGATTTAGATTTATCAAAAGATTTAAATTTTTTGTGTTAAAATTCGACTTATTAGGTAGAATCTTTACCTTAAATCGAATTGTTTATTACAAAAAAATATTATTTTTGATATGAAGACAAAGTTACTATTTGTCTATCGATATTCAAATTTTAAGTTTTTTGTTTTATATAGATTGTAAGATTTAAAACCTAAAATTAGCTAACTAAAAAACAGATTCATGCCTTTATCTATTATCAATTCGTTTGCATCTTGGGTTCTTAAACAAAGGATTCATCAAATAGAGCTTTTTTTAAAATACCCAAATGAAGTTCAGGAAGAATTATTGCACAACTTATTGACGGCATCTGAAAATACGGTTATTGGAAAACAATATGATTTCTCGAGTATTAACTCTTATCAAACCTTTGCAGAAAGAGTTCCAATTGCAACTTATGAAGAATTACAACCGCTAATCGAACGTACGCGTTTAGGCGAGCAAAATGTGTTTTGGGAAACGCCAATTAAATGGTTTGCCAAATCTAGCGGAACTACAAATGCAAAAAGTAAATTTATTCCAGTAAGTAACGAAGCTTTGGAAGATTGTCATTATAAAGGAAGTAAAGACCTTTTGTGTCTGTATTTGAATAATAATGAAGATTCTGAATTGTTTTTGGGTAAAAGCCTTCGTTTGGGAGGAAGTTCTCAGATTTATGAAAACAACAATACTTTCTTTGGCGATTTATCGGCAATTTTGATTGAAAACATGCCTATTTGGGCTGAATTTAGCAGTACGCCTAGCAGTAAAACTTCGTTAATGAGCGAATGGGAAACTAAAATGGCTGCAATTATCAACGAAACTAAAAATGAAAACGTAACCAGTTTTGCTGGAGTTCCTTCTTGGATGCTGGTTTTAATGAATAAAGTTTTAGAAAATACTGGCAAACAGAGTTTATTGGAAATTTGGCCGAATCTTGAAGTCTATTTTCATGGCGGAGTAAGTTTTTCTCCGTACAAAGAACAATACAAGAAAATTTTACCAAGTAAAGATTTTAAATATTATGAAATCTACAACGCTTCTGAAGGGTTCTTTGCTATTCAGGATTTAAATAACTCAAGCGATTTATTATTGATGTTGGATTATGGAATTTTCTACGAATTTATTCCGATGGATACTTTTGGAACTCCAAACCAAAAAGTAGTTCGTCTGGCCGATGTAGAATTGAATAAAAACTACGCAATTGTTATTACTACTAATTCTGGTTTGTGGCGTTATTTAATTGGCGACACGATTCGTTTTACTTCTTTAAATCCGTACAGAATTAGAGTTACGGGAAGAACCAAACATCATATTAATGTTTTTGGCGAAGAATTAATGGTCGAAAACACTGACCAAGCTATTGCAAAAGCGTGCCAGGTTACACAAACAGAAGTTATCGATTATACGGTTGCTCCTATTTTTATGCATGATAAAGAAAAAGGCGCTCATGAATGGATGATTGAATTTAAGAAAAACCCTGCTGATGTAGGTCTTTTTCAAAAAGTTCTAGACGAGACTTTACAAACTCTAAATTCTGATTACGAAGCGAAACGCTACAACAATATGACATTAAATCCTTTGGTGGTGAATGTTGCCCGCGAAAATCTTTTTTACGATTGGCTGAAAGAAAGAGATAAACTTGGCGGTCAGCATAAGATTCCGAGACTTTCGAATCAGAGGGATTATTTGGAACAATTGAAAGAAATGTGCTAAAACAACTATAAAATGAAAGACACAAAATTCAGCGAAATGAGCAATGAAGAACTGATTAAAAATCAGAAGACATTAAAAACCGTGAATACGATTTTTTGCGTTGTACTTTTTATGCTGTTCATTCTTAATATATTCATTGTTTTTATGAAAGGTTTTAGCGCTATGAATGTTATTCCTGTCGCCTTATTGCCTATTCTTTTCTTGAATCTTAAGAATTTAAAGGAAATGAAAAGGGAGTTGGAATCGAGAAAGTAAAATCTGAAATTTTCAAATCATAGAAATTATTTAATCGATTAATATCAAAAATTCTAAAATATGCCAATCCCAAGACATGATGAGATAAGAGTCCCCGCGCTAAATTTGTTACTAGATGGATCAACAATGAAATTAAAAGATTTTATTGAACCTCTCTCTAAAGAATTTTCATTAACGGAACAAGAAAAAAATGAAATGTATACTTCCGGAAATGGGCATATCTTTTATGATCGAATATCTTGGGCATTAAGCTATCTGAATATGGCAGGTCTTTTAGACAAGCCTGCAAGGGGTAATTACAGAATAAACTCTAAGGGCGTAGAAATGCTAAAGAGTCCAGAAAAAATTAATACATATGTTGATGTAGAAGTTGCAAAACGCGACAGAACAAAAAAAATAAACAAAAATCCTGAAATCACAATAATTGACACAAATGATGGGTCAACTCCTCAAGAAAAATTATATACATCTTTTAGTAATATTAGAAATTCTATTTATGATGAAATCCTAACAACAATTCTAAGTAAAACACCAACTGCTTTTGAAAAGTTAGTTGTGCTATTATTGCAAAAAATGGGATATGGTGGTGAAATAAAAAATTCAGGATTAGTGACGCAAAGATCTAATGATGGAGGGATTGATGGAATTGTAAAAGAAGATATCTTGGGTTTTGGAAGAATAAATATTCAAGCTAAAAGATATCGTCTTGATATTGCTATTGGACGTGAAGAAATTCAAAAATTTGTAGGAGCACTAGCGGTTGCACAATCCAATAAAGGTG
The DNA here is from genome assembly GCF_034044945.1 of Flavobacterium sp. CFBP9031. NCBI lineage: Bacteria > Pseudomonadati > Bacteroidota > Flavobacteriia > Flavobacteriales > Flavobacteriaceae > Flavobacterium > Flavobacterium sp. CFBP9031. The sequence continues at coordinate 72,629 of NZ_JAXCWF010000003.1, read as the reverse complement.
TTTTTATAACGACATCCTATTTTTCTAAAGGTGCTATTGAGTATGTCGAAAATTTATTTGGAAATACGACTGTTGTATTAATTGACGGAAAAAATTTAGCAAGTTATATTTATGATTATGGACTAGGAATGCAAGTGGAGCAAACTATTGAAATTAAGAAAATGGATTCAGATTTTTGGGATTCAATGACTGACGAGTCATAATACCTCAAATCGAAACTACTTATAAAAAACCTCAGTTCTTTTTTGATGAACTGAGGTTCTGTTTTATTCTGATTATAGTAGATAAATTACATGAAAACTTACATCATATCAATATATCGATCGTGATATCCTAAAAGATATAAAACACCATCAAGACCTAAACTTGAAATTGAAGTTGAGGCGCTTTCTTTTACTTTTGGTTTTGCGTGAAAAGCGATTCCAAGACCTGCTAAATTTAGCATTGGCAGATCGTTGGCTCCATCGCCAACCGCGATAGTCTGATTGATGTGGATTCCTTCTTTTTCGGCAATTGCTTTTAGATATTCTGCTTTTTTCTGACCGTCAACAATATCACCTAAATATTTACCTGTTAGTTTACCATCTTTTATTTCTAATTGATTGGCGTGAACGTAATCTATTCCTAATTCTTTTTGAAGGTATTCTCCAAAATAGGTAAATCCTCCCGAAAGAATGGCAGTTTTATAGCCATAATATTTTAACGCTTTCATTAAACGATGCGCCCCTTGTGTTATTGGTAAATTAACTGCAACATTTTGCAAGACTTCTTCGCTCAAACCTTCTAGAAGAGCCATACGTTTTTTGAAACTTTCGTTGAAATCAATTTCGCCATTCATAGCCGATTCTGTAATCGCTCGAACTTGATCTCCAACGCCATTCAATTCTGCAAGCTCATCGATTACTTCGGTTTGAATTAAAGTCGAATCCATATCGAAGCAAACCAAACGACGGTTTCTTCTATAAATGTTATCTTCTTGGAAAGAAATATCAACATTCAACGTTCTAGAGATCTCCATAAAACTCGCTGTCATGATGATCTTATTTACAATTTCACCCGTTACAGACAATTGAATACAAGAACGCGGATATTCTTCTTTTTCTACAATTGAAGTTCTTCCAGTTAATCGGATAATAGAATCGATATTTAAATTTTGATCTGACAATATTTGAGTTACTGCAGACAATTGTGAAGCTGCGAGTTTCTCACCTAAAATATTGATGATATAACGTTGTTTTGATTGTGATTTTACCCACGTTTCGTAATCTTCGATAGAAATTGGAATGAATTTCACTTTGATTTCCAATTCGTATGCTTTAAACAAAAGATCTTTTAAAACGGGTGCCGAAGAAGAACCAGCAGCAATTTCGAACAAAATTCCTAAAGAAAGCGTATCATGAATATCGGCTTGGCCAATATCTAATATATTAGCATCATATGCTGCCAAAACAGCCGTTAAACCTGCTGTAACTCCAATTTTATCATGTCCTGAAACTTTTAATAAAATTATTTCTTTATCTTCTGCTGCCATTTTTCTTTCTTGATTATGAAGCGACAAAAATCGGCAATCTCTCGTTGATAAAAAAGAATAATCTTTGTTTTTTTGAAAAGAAAAAGCACATATAAATGTGCTTTTTCGAGTAATTTAACAATTATCTTTTATTATTAAAATAACGTAACTTTTATGTTATTTCATTCCTTCATTTTTATCAAAACTCACCATCCAGTTGATGCCGAATTTATCTTTAAACATTCCAAAATAAGATCCCCAAAAAGTGTCGTTCATCGGCATTTCTACTTTTCCTCCAGCCGAAAGTCCGTTAAAGATTTTATCGGCATCTTCTCTGCTCTCTGCATTAATAGAAACAGAAAAATTATCGCCAAAACCGACATCTCCGTATCTTGGATGTGTGTCGCTTCCCATTAAAATACTACTTCCAATTGGAAGAGATACGTGCATAATTCTATTCAAAGCTTCTTCAGAAAGGACTTCACCTTCTTCTGCGGGAGCATCTTTAAATTTTCCGATATACGGAAAATCTCCGCCAAAAACTGATTTATAAAACAGAAATGCTTCTTCACATGTTCCGTTAAACATTAAATAGGGGTTGACTGCTGTTGCCATGATATTTTTTTTTTAATTGTTAATTATCAATTGTAAATTGTAAATTCTCTTTCTTCTATTCTCTTTTCTCTTTTCGCTCTCTCTTCTAGTTTACTTCTCAGACAATTCTTTAATTAATTCCACTGCTTTCGGAAATGAATCTTTGAAGTAATCAATATGTTTTTCAATTACATCCACCTCAACATGAAGATCTACAACATCTCCTTTTTGAGTCAGTCTGTAAGTTTCCATTGCACCGCTCCATTTTTCTGTTTCCGCATTTGGTGGCACTTCTTTATGATCCTTGATTTCGCCAAGATGCTTAAAAGCCATATATTCATTCGGAATTTTGGTCTCAATCAGACTATTCATTCCATCTGCTCCTCCAGGACCTAAAAAATAAATTTTGTCCCCTTCATTCCAAGTCGATTCAGCATAACTTCCTTCGGCAAAAACACTCGTCCACTTTCTGTATGTTTCGTCATCCCATAAGACTTTCCAAATCTTTTCTTTTGAAGCCTTTATTTCGATATTAAATACTAATTTTTCCATCTTAACCTGGTAATTTACTAAAATCCATAAATAAAACATTCCAACGATGACCATCCAAATCGGCAAAACCACAGCCATACATCCAGCCCTGACTTTCGGCAGGAGGAGCAAAAACGTTTCCGCCGGCTTCTTTGACTTTCTCTGCTAGTTCATCGACTTCTTCCCTGCTTTCTGCATCAATCGAAATCAACACTTCTGAGCTTAATTTCGTATCTGTAACACTATTTTGCGAAAAGCTTGAAAAAAGCATTTCTTCAAAAAGCATTACTACAAAATGTCCTTCACCTACAATCATGCACGTCGAACTTGGCGTGTCATGCTGTTCATTAAACGAAAAACCTATTTTCCAAAAAAAATCTTTCGCTTTTGCCACATCCTTTACAGGAAGATTCAACCATATTTGTTTTGTCATTTTTTGTTTTTTTTTGTTGGGTTAGATATTTATTTCTTTTTTAAACCATATTAGTATTATTTAGCATTCTATTTTTAACCTTTAAACCTTTGTCACTCTGCTTCTTTGCACCTTAATTAGCCTCAACGTAACTTTTAAAATTATCCAAAATGGCCTGCCATCCAGCGCGTTGCATTTCTTCTGGATTTTGTGTTTCTGGGTCAAAACTTTCAATTATCTCAACACCATCTGCCGTTTCTGTAAAAGTGATTTCAACTTTTCTTCCGTCTCCCATAACATAAGATAATGCTTCGTTTGGTTTTACTAAAGTAAATTCGCCCTCAAAGTCAAAACTCATGCTTCCGTCTTTTGCCGCCATAGTCGATTTGAATTTTCCTCCTTCTCTCAAATCAGCTTCAGCATAAGGTGTGTGCCAGTCAGGAGAAGCAAAGCTCCATTTTGTAATATGTTCTGGAGTATTCCAAAAATTCCAAACTTTATCAAGAGATGCGTTGACAGTGTTTTTTATTGTTATCATTTTTATCGTTTTTGTGATTTATTAATTGATTATTACATGTTAGCTGGAATCTGACTTTCATCCATAAAGAAAACTTCCCAGTGATGTCCGTCTACATCTAGAAAAGTTCTTTGGTACATCCAGCCATAATCTTGAGATTGCTGGTAATCTGTTCCTCCGGCCTTAATGGCCTTTTCCATCATTTCATCTACCTGTTCTCGTGTTTCTACAGAAAGCGCTATAAGAGCTTCGCTGGTTGTTGTAGAATCACAAATTTGTTTCTTTGTAAAGGTTTGATAAAACTCTTTTACTAAAAGCATAATAAAGATGCTTTCGCTTATAACGATACACGCTCCTTTGTCATTAGTAAATTTCGGATTGGTCGAAAAGCCAAGTTCGTTAAAAAAAGATATTGCGCGATTTAAATCTTTTACAGCAAGATTTAAGAAGATTTTTGTTTTCATCTTTATAAAATTACGAATTAATTAAAACAAATTTAATTTTTTAAGATTACTTAAAAATGCCAATAAAAGTCATTTTTAGGGGCATTTGAGACAATTTGCTTATTTTTGTATGATATTGAAATTCCAAAAAACCAAAATATCATGAGCACGAAACTAGGTTTAATCATACCTCACGATTATAAATTACTGAGTATTGCAGCGATTTTGGAAGTATTTGAAACTGCCAATAAACTTACTGCTGGAACCAAAAAACCATTTGAGATTATGATTTTTCAGTCGCAAGAGCAAACGGATCAGGGAAATTTATTTGGATATAAAAGCAATGCTATTGAAACTTCAGAAAGTCTTTTAGACTTAATTTTAATTCCCGCTTTTACTACCGATAATATGAGCGAGATGATTAAAAAGAATAGAAACTTTATTCCGTGGTTGCAAAAACAGCATAAAGCCGGAGCCGAATTAGCCAGTTTTTGCACTGGAGCTTTTTTGTTTGCTGCTTCTGGTTTATTGAACGAAAAATTGGCCACAACACATGTTGACGCTTGCAGTGCCTTTACCAAAGCTTTTCCGATGGTAAAATTAAAACCTGAGGAAACTTTGACTGCAGACGGAAGTTTATACACCAGCGGCGGATCTACCTCAACTTTTCATTTATTGATTCTTTTGGTTCAGAAATTCTGCGGTAACGAAATGGCGGTTAAAATTGCTAAAATATTTTCAATCGATTTGAATCGATATAAACAAAGTTATTTCAGCACCTTTAGACCCAATCATTTGCACAATGATTCTTTAGTTGCACTATTGCAACAAAAAATTGAAAATCAGTATCATTCTATCGAAAAACTGGAAGAAATCACAAAAGATATCCCGACCAGTGCCCGAAACATGACTCGACGTTTCAAACAAGTAACAGGAATTCCTCCGATTGAATATTTACAGAATATCAGGGTCGAAAGCTCAAAGAAATACTTAGAACAAACTCAGCTTTCAATTTCGGAAATCATCGAGAAAACTGGATATAATGATCCAAAAGCTTTTAGAAAAGTATTTTATAAAATGGTCGGTATGAAACCTATTGAATATCGAGAAAAATTTAGAGTGCAATAATTTTAAGGAGCAGATCAATTCGTTTTCATAAGAACGTTTCGTCCTGCTCTACACTGTATCTTTTGTTGTGAACCCCACAACAAAAGGATGCCGTTTCGATCAGGGCTAAAATAGAACTTTTGTTTTTCAGAATTGCTTTAAGACTTAACAACCCAAAGGAGTACTTTTTTATTGGCTTTCAAAAGTTCATCGATCTCTCTCATGCTTTCGTTTGAAACTGCAGGACAGCCCCAGCCTTCTGGTGTTCCTTTTGGATAAACTTCATCATCTGACACCGCTTCCCAAGAATGCAAAACAATAGCACGTTTTCGTGCATTAAAATTGCTTTTTTCTTTTCCTTGCAAAACATAATTTACTTTTATTCCCCACTGACTTACACCACGATCTAAAACAACATATTTTCCAACCGAAGAACAATGCGAATCAAATTCGTTACTCATACTTGCGTTATTTTTAGAGGAAGTTCCTCCCCATCGATTATCTCCACAACCATGACTTACCATATACGATTTTGAGACTTCCTTCTTTTTAAAATCGTAAACAAAAAACCTTTTATAACCAGAATGCAATCCGAGATCAATCAAAATAAATTTATCTTGATTTAAATTATTGACTTTACAATAGTATGCTGCTTCTTTATAATAATTACTGTAATTAACTTCAATATGAGGATTTTCTAATGAAACTGCTTCGCTTTTATGCTTATTTTCAGAAACAGTTATTCTTTTGCTTTCTTTATTACAAGAAAAAACAAATACCAGACAAATTATAAAAAGCATTCTTTTCATATCAAATATTTACACAAAAGCACAAACGAAAATAGAATTAAAAAAGTATATAAAAAAACCTGCTCAAATAAATGAGCAGGTTCTATAAATTGATCTTTACCAAAGTTTAAATCTTTGAAAAAGTTGATTTTAAAATTTAAGAAGCAATCTCCATACGTTTCAATAAGTTTTTACTTAACGTATGTTCTGCATATTCTTTGTCGATTGTCAGACTAATATCATCAGATGTTGGCAGTTCGTACATGGCATCTGTTAAGATAGCTTCACACAAAGAACGTAATCCACGCGCACCTAGTTTATACTCTAAAGCTTTATCTACAATAAAATCTAAAGCTTCATCGGTAATTGTAAACTCAACATCATCCATTAAGAATAACTTCTGATATTGTTTGATCAACGCATTTTTAGGCTGTGTCAAAATTGCACGAAGCGTTGCTTTATCCAAAGGATCCATGTGCGTTAAAACTGGTAAACGTCCAATAATCTCAGGAATTAAACCAAAGTCTTTAATGTCTTTTGGGATAATATATTGCAACAAATTGTCTTTATCTATATTGTCAGCATTTTTAGAAGTTGAGTACCCAACTGCCTGACGATTTAAACGTTTTGAAATAATACGTTCTACCCCATCAAAAGCACCACCAGCAATAAATAAGATATTTTGAGTATTTACCTCAACAAATTTCTGGTCTGGATGTTTACGTCCTCCTTTTGGCGGTACGTTTACAACTGTCCCTTCTAATAATTTCAATAAAGCCTGCTGAACACCTTCTCCAGAAACATCACGAGTTATTGATGGATTATCGCTCTTACGGGCAATTTTATCAATTTCATCAATAAATACGATTCCTCTTTCTGCTTTAGCCACATCATAATCTGCAGCCTGAAGTAAACGTGTCAAAATACTTTCAACATCTTCTCCAACATAACCAGCTTCTGTCAATACAGTTGCATCAACAATTGCTAACGGAACATCTAACATTTTAGCAATAGTTTTTGCCACTAATGTTTTTCCAGTTCCTGTCTGACCCACCATAATGATGTTACTTTTTTCGATCTCTACTTCATCGTCTAATTGCTGTTGCATTAAACGTTTGTAGTGATTGTAAACCGCAACTGACATTACTTTTTTCGTCTGGTCTTGACCAATAACATATTGATCTAGAAAAGCTCTAATTTCTTTCGGTTTCTTTAAAATTAAGTCCCCAACTAGTTTCGCGCTTCCGCTAGATTTTAATTCTTCTAAAACAATTCCGTGAGCCTGTTCAATACACTTATCACAAATATGTGCATTGATACCTGCAATTAATAAATTAGTTTCTGGCTTCTTTCTTCCACAAAACGAACATTCTAATACTACTTTTGCCATTCTATATTTAAGTTACTAAGCTGCAAAGATACTAAGTTTCTAAGCTTTTTGACCTAAAACTTAAAAACTTAGCTCTTTACAGCTTAATATTTTTGTTTAAAGTTTAAAGTTTCAGGTTTCAGATTTGCCGAAGCAACTTGAAACATGAGACCTGAAACTAATTCTTAGCTTCTTCTTAATACTTCGTCAATCATTCCGTACTCTTTTGCTTCATCTGCTTTCATCCAGTAATCACGCTCACTGTCTTTGTGCACTTTATCAAAAGTTTGTCCAGAATGTTGAGAGATGATGTTGTATAATTCATCTTTTAATTTCAACATCTCACGTAAGTTGATTTCCATATCTGTTGCAACACCTTGCGCTCCTCCAGATGGCTGGTGAATCATTACTCTTGAGTGAGGTAATGCAGAACGTTTTCCAGCAGCTCCTGCACATAATAAAACTGCTCCCATAGAAGCTGCCATTCCGGTACAGATTGTTGCTACATCTGGTTTGATGTACTGCATAGTATCGTAAATTCCTAAACCTGCATAAACACTTCCTCCTGGAGAGTTTAAATAAATTTGAATATCTTTTGAAGCATCAGCGCTTTCTAAAAATAACAACTGAGCTTGAACAATATTAGCAATCTGATCGTCAATACCAGTTCCTAAAAAGATAATTCTGTCCATCATTAATCTTGAGAAAACGTCTAATTGAGAAATATTCAGCTGACGCTCTTCGATAATATATGGAGTCATGTTTGTTGGTGTCATCGCTGCTACGATTTTATCGTAATACATTGCGTTTACTCCTTGGTGCTTTGTAGCAAATTTTTTGAATTCTTTACCGTAGTTCATATTTTTAGTTTAAAGTTGAAAAGTCTAAAGTCAGCATGTGACTTAAACGAATTAAACAAAGTTCATACCTTTTTATAAGAGATGCCAATTTGTCTTCTTTTTATAATAGAAGTTTCGTTATTGAAATTTAAGAAATAATTATTTCAAAACAACGATCTTTTTAAAACAAAAAAAGAGCGTCAAAAATATCTTTTGACGCTCAAATATAACTTTTTTTATCTTTCAGTTTCTGTAATAAAATCTTAAAATTTGACTTTACAACTTTAGACTTTCAGACTTAAATTTATTCTCCGTAAGAAGCAGCAATAAATTCTTCGTAAGTAACCTCTTTAGTAGTTGGGTTAGCTTTTTCTTTGAAAATATCTAGCATTTTAGCTGCTACAACTTGCTCAGAAAGTCTTTTTACTTCGTCTTGGTTAGATAAAACTCTAGCCACGATTCCTTGAACTTCTTCTTCAGTTGGGTTTGTTTGACCAAATTGAGCCATTTGCTGTCTGATTGCGCCTGATGTAAACTCTTTCAAGTCATCAAATGTAATTTGGATATTGCTTTGAGCCAATGCTTTTCCTTCGATTAATTGGAAACGTAAACCTTTTTCAGATCTTGCGTATTCAACTTCAGCTTCTTCTGCAGAAAGTTTTTTCTCTCCTACAGTTTGCAACCATTTTTTAAGGAATTCAGCTGGTAAATCAAATTTTGTGTTTTCGATCAAGAAATCCTGAACGTCTAATAATAATTTTTGGTCAGCTTGTTGAGCGAATTGCGCTTCAGCATCTTCTTTAATTTTAGCTTTTAAATCTTCTAAAGAAGCCACATTTCCTTCTCCAAAAAGTTTATCAAATAATTCTTGGTTTAATTCAGCTGGCTCAGAACCGTTGATGGCGCTGATAGTAAAGTTTACTTCAACATCTAAACCGTGAACACCTTCGTGACCTACTTTTAAGTAATCCATTAATTGGTGATCGTCTTCAAATAAACCTTTTGTGCTTACTGTAACAACATCTCCAACTTTTTTACCTGTGAATTGTTTTTGAGCTTTTTTGCTAAATGCATCAACAGAAATTGTAGTCGTATTATCGATTCCGTTTGCTTCGTTTGAGAAAGTTCCAGTTAAATCAGATTTAGCATCAGAAACTTCTTGAGGAACTGCTTTTCCAAATTGTTTTTGGATACGCTCCACTTGTCCGTCGATTAATTTATCGTCTGCAGTAACGATATATTTTACGATATTATTTTTAGCTTCAAGATCAATTTCGAAGTTTGGCACTAAACCAATTTCGTATTCGAAAGTTAACTCTTCAGCATCCCAGTTAAAGTTTTCGTCTACTTTAGCAAGAGGAGTTCCTAAAAGATTTAATCTTTCAGATTGAATATAACGCTCTAAAGCCAAATCAACTACTTTTTTGATCTCTTCTTGCTTAATAGCTTTTCCGTATTGTTTTTCAACAAGATCTTTAGGCACTGCCCCTTTTCTAAATCCTTTAACTTGTGCTAAAGGCATTTTTTCGTTAATTCTTTTTGCTACTTGACCTTTATAATCCATATGAACAACGTTCATAACGATTGTCTCGTTTACAGCGTCTATTGCTACTCTTTTAATATCCATCTTCTTCTTTAATTTACATAATAAAATTGGGTTGCAAAATTATAAAATTTTTGCAACCCAACCAAGTTTTTAATCTATTGTATTTGAAGCAGTTTTAATCTGCTCAATTGTTTTATTTATCGTCTCCCAATATTTTATAAGTAAGAGATTGAAGGATAGACAAAATAATGCTGAATATTAATGCTGTCCAGAAAGTATCGACTACAAAACCGCCAACAATTTTTGTACAAAGCAAAATAATCAAAGCATTTATAACTAATAAAAATAAACCAAGTGTAACAAACGTTACCGGCAGAGTTAGCAATACCAAAATTGGTTTAATGAAGATATTTAGCAATCCTAAAACTACTGCAACAATTACGGCCGTACCAAAACTAGCAACATGGACTCCAGTTAAAATGTTAGACAATAATAAAACTAAGGCAGCTGTAACAAGAAGTCTAAGTAATAATTTCATAGTTATTCAGGTTTAAAATTTATTTAAAAGTACTAATTTTTCATCAAAAAATAACTACTCTTTCAAAAACTCCGTTGTCAATTCAAAAAACATTTTCGGATTTTCAGCATGCAGCCAATGTCCAGCATTTGGGATGGTTTCTAGTTTTAAATTTGGAAAATGCTTACGGATTCCGTCCAAATCTTCATCTTGAATGTATCCAGAGTTTCCTCCACGAATAAATAATGTCGGGTTATTAAAAACTAAATCGTCTGCCAAAGGCTTTCCAATGGCATCCAGATTATTATTAAAAGCTTCAAGATTAAATCTAAAAGCCAATTGTCCAGGTTCCTTCCAATATAAATTTTTCAACAAAAACTGACGTGTTCCAAAATCTGGAACGTATTGAGACACAATTTCCTCAACATCATTTCGGCTTGGTTTTACCGAAAAATCAACCGCATTTAATCCTGCCAAAATCTCCTGATGGTGCTGTTTGTAGAATCTCGGACCAATATCTGCCACAATCAATTTATCGACAATCTCTGGGTGTGTTGTTGCGAAAAGCATTGCTACTTTTCCTCCCATAGAATGTCCAAGAATATCAATTCGCGTTAGATTATTTGCTTGACAGTATTCGTATACATCTTGAACCATTGCTTCGTAACTCCATTCGTTTGAATGAAAACTGCGCCCGTGGTTTCTTAAATCTAAAATATGAACCTGAAATCCGGCTTCTACATATTGCCCCGCAAGAGTTTTCCAGTTATCAGACATTCCTAGAAATCCGTGCATGATGACAAATGGTTTTCCTTCGCCTTCTATTTTTGAGTATAACATTTAATTTGCTTATAAAAATTCTATTTACAAATGTAAAAAAACTTATCCATTACGATGATAACAGATATACCTATAAAACATTTTCAGATCCTGATATTAATAAAAAAAACTTTACATACTTACGGTTTCCCGTAATGTTTAGAGAATTTAATCTGCTACCTTGCGCTCCAAAATAAAATCTAAAATTTCATTTTAATTTAAACACAAATCATGATCAAAAAACTACTTTTATTATCATTGATTGCTTCGCAACTTATGATTTCATGTTCTAGCGACAACAGCGACGAAGTAATTCCAGAAGTAAAACCAGACCCAAAACCAGAAGTAGAGCTAACCATAGAAGAGCAAATTGCTGCTTTATTAAAACAGCCGTATTCAAACCTTACTCCTGCACAGCAAAAAACAAAATTTGAAGCTGAAGCTAATGAAATGCTTGTTCAATTGGACAAAAGCAAAACCTCTGGAGCAATCGAAGCTATTAAAAACTTAGGCCGTTTGTTTAGCCTTAAACATATTGATCTTTTTGACGGAAAAAGTCAAAATGGTGTAGAAGAAGTTTTAAACATTTCGGGCGTATATGGTACATATACTTGGGATGATGCTAAAAAAACATGGACTAAAACGGCTTCGACTACAGAATTGAAATTCGTTTTTCCTGCAAAAGAAGGACAAACTACAAACAATGCTGTATTAACATCTAAAAGCACTTCTTCAAGCATTAAATTTTCAAATGTTGACACTTATGCTGACTGGGGCTACAATTCAGAAACGCAGCAATACGGACCTATTACTCCTTCTGTACAAGATTGGTTTTACTTACCATCAACTGTAGAGGCTCTTTTAACTATTAATGGTGCACAAGCTGCTACTTTTACTTCAAATGCAAAATACTCAAGCCAAAACAAATCGCCAGAAGATTACAGCTACAAATTAGCCTTAAATGACGGTTATACTTGGGAAATGAGCGGTAAGAAAGGTACAGAAACTACTTCTAAAGCATTGTTTACTTACAACGGAAAAAGCTTAATTAACTTTAATGTTACAAGTAGTGCTGATATCGATAAATTGATCGAAAATGTAGAATTAAGCCAATACAAAGGAAAAGCAAATACGCTGTTTTCAATAATGGATAACTTTATTGTTATTGGTAATACAGATTTAGCTGCTGACGCTGCCGATAAAGAAGCTTTATACAAAAACAATACTCGCCCTGCATCTCCTGACGGTGAAAATCCTAAAAGTGACTATAAAGCTTATTACACAGCTTTGAATGCCTATGAGAAAAAAATATCTGAAGGAAAAGCAGCTAGCTTTAACAAAAACACGAAATTGTCTTTAGTTTCTAAAAAAGACGGTACTAAAATCGCTGATATCGTTTTGCGTTCTGAAAAAGTTGGAGACGATTATCTTGTTAGTTTACCTGTTTGGAATGCTCAAGGAAAATATTGGACATGGAGCCCTAATGGCGAACTATTTGCACAACCTTATCTTGATGAAGTAGTTTATTTAAAGTTCAATGATACTACAGAAGCTGCGATGGATGTTTATTTCTCTGAAATATTTAATTCACTTCATACTAAATTTACAGATTTCACAAGCGCTTTTCAAACAAAAAGCAAATAAACCTTTTTAATAAAAATGAAGCCGATTTGAATTACTCAAATCGGCTTTGTTTTTTAGAAGAAGTTTGAAGAATAATATTACTTTGCCCATATCCTGCCCAAATACCTATTCCTCCTTTTATATTCGATTTTAAACTTGTATTCGACGGATAAATTGGATTTTTGGCATTCACAATTTCGTTTTGCCAACTATTCCAGAAGTCTAAAGATTCTTTAGTTTGAGTTCGTAACTTTACATGAATCAAATCTCCATCAGTAAAATTCGGTGTGAATTTAGTTTTAGGAAACAATAAAATTCCTCTGTTGATCTGCATTTCAATGGCAGAACTTTTGAAATTTTTATCATCTAAATTACCATAAAAAGAGGGAACAAAAATCGGTTCTTCTCCTTCCACTTTTGTTGCAATTTGGTAATAATTTTTTTCAGACACTGGATCATCAAATTTCACAAAAACATATCCTGTTGTATCTGTTGCATTCTTTTTTATGTATTCTGCACTTTTAAGCTGTACCGATTTTGGAATTGTGGTAGTTGCTTCAATAACACGGTTTAAATATTCAATTTTCATCGTGTATTCTTTCCCTGCTTGCCCCATTAGAGTTGAACCAAAATATACGAATGGAGGAATACGGTTTTTATCGTTTTTTACTCTTAAAACTTCTGAATGCTCTCCGTCAGAAATTGTAATTTTTGCAGATCGAATCACATGATTTAAAACGTTTGTAGAATCAATGCCATCTGTTACCGGAATACTGCTAGACAACAAAACATTTGCATAATCTCCTTCTTCAATCCAGCTTTCTACCACTATTTTAGATTCTATGTTTTTCTGCTCACTAAAATTATCATTAGAACAGCTTACTGTTAATAAACCCAAAAGAAACAATAGATATTTTTTCATCTCATTTTAAAATTTAAATCTCCAACTTATCGAAGGAAGAATTCTATATAAAACTTTCTCATCTTGCTTTACCACAACTTTGTCTTTGTTTTCGTTTACTTCGACATCCAAAACAACATATATAGGATTAGAAACATTAAGTGTATTGTAAATCGAAAAGTTTAAAGCACTTTCTTTCTTAGAGGTTTTTATAAAATAATAATTAACTGAAAGATCTGTTCTGATATAATTTGGCATTTGAGCATTATTATATCCCGAATATTCTTTTACAGGATTATTATTTATAAAATACCACGAGGTTGGCATTGTAAATCTATTTCCAGAACCAAATATTTGAGTTATTCCAAAATTCCATTTTGTATTTAAATCATACATTCCAACTACTGAAAGATTATGTCGTCTGTCATATTTTGCAAAATACGTGTTGCCATTATTCAATTCATCAAAGTTTCTTTCAGACCAACTCAAAGTATAGCTTAACCAGCCTGTAAATTTTCCATTGCTTTTTTTCAACATCATTTCAAATCCGTACGCCTTACCTTCTCCAACATACAAATCGTTCTTTAAAGTTGTAATTTCATTAAACTGAGTTATTCCATAAGGATATTCGAGTAGATTTTTCATCGAACGATAAAACCCTCCAAAAGAAGAAGAAAAATTTCTGCTTATATTTTGATTCGATCCAATAGAAAACTCATTAGAAGACTGCGGTTTAATTCCGTCAGAACTCGCAATCCAAAAATCAGTAGGAATACCAACACTCGAAGTTGTGATCAAACTTAAATATTGATATTGTTTATTGTAAGAAGCATAAAACGAATACTTTTCGCTTGCATAATAATTCAGTACCACTCGCGGTTGAAAATGCAGATACGAATCAGATCCCGAAATATAATAGTTTATTCTAAGTCCTAACTCGGCTATTAAATTCTCCAATAATTTAGGTTTGGCGCTCACAAAAATTGCGGCTTCGTTGGCATCAATTTTTCTTTGAGAATAATTGTCAATTGTTGCCAGATTTTCGACATTTATTTTTTGAGGTTGCAAGTCATGATAAACATATTGCAATCCAGATTCAAACGGAACATTATGGATTGAAAATCTTACTGAATTTGCAAATCCTAAGTCCTTTACATAAGAAGAAACTCCAAACTGAATTGTTGCCTGCTCCATATTTAAGTCATTCAAATATTGACTAAAATAAACCGTATTAGACATACTTACTTTAGACGAAAATGTGGTCGTTAAAGATGGTGATACTATAAAATTACTCCATTTTAAATCGGTGTCAAGCGCAAAATTTTTATCTTTTATTTTGAGTTTATCAGCGCTGTAAAAAGCATTTAAAGAAAATGAATTCTTTTCTGAGACTTGAGACAAAAAAGTAATATTGGCATCCGAAAAACCATATTTCATATCCTGAACATCATTCTTCGAATCAGATTTTAGCAACGGTCCAACGACTTCATCAATATAGGTTTTTCTTCCAGAAATGTAGAATCCGGTTTTGTCATTTACAGGAACTGCTAAAGTTACCTGCGATGCCAGAATTCCAGCATTCCCTTGAATCGAAAACTCAGAAGGAAGTTTTTTACTGGCATTTAAAAGTGTTGTAGAACTCAAACGTCCGCCATATTTTGCATTCGAACTCGATTTGTCAAATTCAACATCTTTAATATGATCTGTATTGTAAAAAGGAAATATCCCTAATAAATGCGACATTCCATAAATTGGAGTTTCATTATATAAAATCGCATTATGGCCCGGATCGCCACCACGAACATACAAATAACCATTTGCGTCTCCTGAGTTTTGTACTCCAGGCGTTAACTGCAAAAGTTTGATCACATCTGTTGTTCCCAAAAGTGTTGGAACACCGTTTAATTCTTTCAAGTTAAAAGATAACCTTCCGCCAGATAAATTTTTAATTTGATTTTTTTTATCACTTGAAACGATAACCTCTTTTAACTGAGAAATATCTTTTTCTAAGACTATAGCAATTACGGTATCTTTTAGAATATCGAACTCAATAGTTTTTAAGATAAAATCAGAGTGATCGACTTTTATAACAAGTCTGCCAGAAGAAATGTGTTCTGAAAAATTCCCTAAAACATCAGTAGCAACATTCCATTGTTTTTTATTTACTTCTAAAAAAAGATTTGCGCCAACAAGATTTTGGCTGTCAGAAGATTTTATATTTCCAGATATCTTTACGGTCTGTGCAAAGAGGCCAGAAAAGGAAAACAAGAGAAAGAAAATAATAGATTTTGGCACTTCGTTTTAATAAGAAAAGTGCGAAAATAAACAATTATAACCCAAATGTATCAGGTTATAATTGTTTTAAGTAGAAAGTTTATTTCAATTTATTCAGATACATATTTACGGTATTATCCAATCCAAGATAAAGTGCCTCTGAAATTAAAGCGTGGCCTATAGAAACTTCTAATAAACCTGGAATATTTTCTTTGAAAAATTTGATATTGTCTAAACTTAAATCATGTCCAGCATTGATTCCTAAACCTAATTCGTTTGCCAATACTGCCGCTTTTGTGTAAGGATCAATTCCTTTTTCGTTTCCTAAGCTATATTGATGTGCAAAAGATTCTGTGTATAATTCTATTCTATCCGTTCCTGTTTTTTTAGCGCCTTCAATCATTTCTAGAATTGGATCAACAAAAATCGAAGTTCTAATTCCGTTTCTTTGAAACTCGCCAATGACCTCTGTTAAATATTCTTGATTCTTGATGGTATCCCAGCCTGCAGATGATGTTATTGCTCCAATTGCATCTGGAACTAAGGTTACCTGATCTGGTTTGCATTCTAAAACCAAATCAATAAAATTATGCTGTGGATTTCCTTCAATATTATATTCTGTAATAACAACTGCTTTTAAATCGCGTGCATCCTGATAACGAATATGACGCTCATCTGGACGCGGATGAATGGTGATTCCTTGCCCTCCAAATCGCTGAATATCTGCAGCTACTTTTAATAAATCTGGAACATTTCCGCCTCGAGCATTTCGAAGCGTTGCTATTTTATTGATATTTACACTTAATTTTGTCATATAAATAGATATTAATTCTAGTAATCTTATATTTGTTACGACAAAAATACAAAGTAAAACAGAGCGGTTTTCGGTATTTTTTGATTATTTTGCATCAAATATCCTCAATTGATTTATGACAGAAATTACAAACTATATCACAAACGATTTCAGAGCGATTGACAGTCAGGAAACGATTGCTTCGATTCAGGACTTTTTTATCGATGTAAATTTTTCTCATTTTCCGATTTTAGAAGATGGTATTTTTATCGGAAGCATCTCTTCTGATGATGTTGAAACATTTGACATTGATAAAAAAGCAATTGATTACAAATATACTTTGGAACGTTTTTTTGCGCGAAAATCTATGATTTGGTTAGATGTTCTAGAAGTTTTCGCAAAAAATCATACCAATATTCTCCCTATTCTTGACGAAAACAATACTTACATAGGCTACTATGAAATGGAAGATATCATGAAGTTTTTTCAGGAAACTCCGTTTTTAAAAGAGCCAGGTGCAATTATTATTGTTCAGAAAGGACTTTTGGATTATTCTATGAGCGAAGTAACGCAAATTGTAGAAAGCAATAATGGTAAGATTTTAGGCTGTTTTGTTTCTGAAGCTGATACCGAAAATGTTCAGATTACGGTAAAAATAGGCTTAGGAGCAATCAATGAAATTATCCAGACGTATAGAAGATATGGATACGAAATTATTTCAGAACATCAAGAGGACAACTATATTAACAGCTTAAAAGAGCGATCAGATTATTTAGACAAATATCTCAACATATAAATTATGAATGTGCCAATGGGAGAATTAGTTAATTAGATAATTTTCGCATTTTTCCAAATTATCTAATTGACACATTGACAAATTATCTAATTTACAAAGAATGAAAATAGCCATTTACGGACAATACTATCAGAATAGCACTGAACCTATCATAAAAGACATTTTCTCATTCTTCAATACCAATAATGTCGAAATGGTAATTGAAGAAAACTTCCTGAATATGCTTTATGAAAAACAGCTTGTAAAAAAAGAATACAAAACTTTTTCGCCAAGTACTGCTTTAGACAATAGTTTCGAAATGCTGATTAGTATTGGAGGTGATGGAACGATTTTAAGAGCCGCTGCTTTTGTTCGTAATTCTGGTGTTCCTTTATTAGGTATAAATGCTGGACGTTTAGGATTTCTTGCTAAAGTTCAGAAAGAAAATATCGAGAGTTTATTGGAATATGTAATAGATCAAAACTACACCACTTCTGAAAGAACTTTATTAGGAATTACATGCGAACCTTTTAATGAAGCCTTTAAAGAACTTAATTTCGCTATGAACGAAGTTACAGTGAGTAGAAAAGATACAACCTCGATGATTACAGTAGAAACTTATTTGAACAACGAATATTTAAACTCTTATTGGGCCGACGGATTAATCATTTCTACACCAACTGGTTCTACTGGATATTCTCTAAGCTGCGGCGGACCCATTTTAACTCCAGATGTAAAAAGTTTAGTAATTACGCCAATTGCCCCTCACAATTTAACTGCCAGACCGCTTGTTATTCCAGACGATACCGAAATTACACTTCGAGTAACAGGAAGAGAAGACCAATATTTGGTTTCTTTAGACTCGAGAATTTCTTCTGTAAAAAACGAGTCTATTTTAAAGATTAAAAAAACAGATTACAAAATTAAAATGGTTGAAATACCAGGCGAGACTTTCTTAAAGACCTTAAGAAACAAACTGCTCTGGGGAGAAGATAAAAGAAATTAAACTCTTTTCTGATTCTTCACTATACGATAATACCACATTTTCTCGTTCTGCATGTAGTGAATCATCATTAAATGGCTCTAAATCATATCGTAAATTGAAAAAAAAGCACATTTAACCAAAGGAACTTTGATTCGTATTGATAATTATTATATTTGCACGCAATTTTGAATTAAATGAAGAAAATTTTTAATTTATTGTTATGTTTTTTCCCCTTTATTACACTTAATGCTCAAATCAATGAGCTTGGTGTTTTTCTTGGCGGAAGCAACTTTGTAGGTGATATTGGAAAAACAACTTACATAGCCCCAGAAAAGCTAGCTTTTGGAGTTCTTTACAAATGGAACAGAAGTCCGAGACATGCCTGGAGATTCTCTTATACACAATCAAACATTAGTGGAAATGATTATAAATCTGATGAAACTGGAAGAAATCAGAGAGGCTATCGTTTTGACAATGATATAAAAGAGCTTTCTGCTGGTTTAGAATTCAATTTTTTTGATTTTAATCTTCACGATTATCACACCAAAATAACACCTTATGTATTTACTGGTCTAAATTACTTTTTCTACAATAATTTATACCGATATACTTCAAGTCCAAACACCGTATACGAGCTAAAAAATCAAAGCTCGGTTGCTATACCTATTATATTAGGTATAAAATCAAATATATCACCACGTTTTGTTTTAGCCGCTGAAGTTGGTGCGCGCTACACCTTTACAGATAATCTTGACGGAAGTAATCCTAATACAAGCAGTCCAAATATCATGAAATTTGGAAATTTAAATAATAATGACTGGTATATTTTTTCAGGTATGACATTAACGTATACCTTTGGAAAGAAACCATGCTATTGCGCATACTAAAAAATGAATTTACTAGAATCAATAGATCACAAAAACTTACCTAAGCATCTGGCCATTATTATGGACGGTAACGGACGATGGGCAAAACAACAAGGTTTTTTGCGCGCATTTGGCCACGAAAACGGTACAAAATCTGTAAAAGAAATAATCAAAACTTCAGCTAAGCTTGGTATTGAATATTTAACCTTATACGCTTTTTCTACAGAAAATTGGAATCGTCCTAAATTGGAAGTTCAGGCATTGATGAAAATATTGATCAATTCATTAAAGAAAGAGCTTGTTACGCTTCAAGAAAACAATATTCGTCTCAACGCAATCGGAAATCTTGACAAATTACCCAAAACAGCCCAAAAAGAACTTTTGGATGTTATGGAAAAAACGAAAAACAATACTCGCTTAACTCTTACTCTTGCTTTAAGCTACGGCTCTAGAGAAGAATTAGTAAATGCCATAAAGTCAATTAGTGATAAAGTTAAAAATAATATAATTTCAATAGACACTATTGACGATTCAATTATAAATGAGCATCTTTACACGCAAAATTTACCAGACGTAGATTTATTAATACGAACAAGTGGAGAACATAGAATAAGTAATTTTTTACTGTGGCAGATTGCCTATGCAGAATTATATTTTACTAATGTCTTGTGGCCAGACTTTAAAGACCAAGATTTATATGAGGCTATTATTAGTTATCAAAAAAGAGAACGTAGATTTGGAAAAACCAGTGAACAAATTAAATAATTTTTTAGTGTTACAAAAAAGAATACCACAAATAATCTGTGCCCTTTTATTACTGGGTAGTTTTTCACAAGTCAAAGCACAAGAAAGAGTTCCTTTTGATCAAGGAAAAAAATATATTCTAGCTAAAGTTTCTGTTGTTGGTAAAATAAGCTTCAATGAGCAAACTGTTGTAACCTTTTCAGGACTTCAAAAAGGTCAAGAAATTACTGTGCCTGGAGAAGAAATCAGTAGCGCAATTAAAAAATTAGGTAAACTAGGACTTTTTGACGAAATCGCTTTCTATGTTAACAAAGTAGAAAACGACAGTATCTATTTAGACCTAGATATTGTGGAGCTTCCTAAATTAAACGAAGTTAAAATCGTTGGTGTTAAGAAAAGCAAAATCGAAGGATTAATTAAAGATAATAACCTGACAAAGAATAAAATTGTCAACGAAAACTTAATTACTACGACCAAAAATTACATCGAAAACAAATACAAAAAAGAAGGTTTTTATAATACGAAAGTTACTATAACAAACACTCCTGACACTATTAATGGACATCAAGTTAATATGCTTGTTAGAATAGATAAAGGAGACAAAGTTAAAATTAGCAGCATTGATTTCATAGGCAATAAACAGCTTACTGACAATCAATTGCGCGCCGCAATGAAAGACACGAAACAGAAAAATTTCATTCGTGTATTTAAAGCATCTAAATTTATTCCAGAGAAATATAAAACTGACTTAGAAAAAGTAATTGCTGCCTACAAAGAAAAAGGATATCGTGATGCCCGTATTATCTACGATTCTGTTCAATACAGCAAGCAAAAAAATACTCTTGCAATTAAGATTAATGTAGAAGAAGGAAACAAATATTACTTTGGAAACATCAAATTCTTAGGAAATACTGTTTATTCAGATCAGCTTCTAAGCCGTTATTTAGGAATCAAAAAAGGAGAAACTTATAATGGAGTTTTACTAGAAAAAAGAATTGCAGATAAGACTAAACCAGACGCAGAAGACATTACGAATCTATACCAAAACAATGGTTATTTATTCTCTAACATCAATGCTGTAGAGGTAAAAACGGTTAATGACACTATTGATTTTGAGATTAGAGTTACAGAAGGTCCTATCGCTTATTTCAATAAAATTACTGTTGTTGGAAACGACAAAACAAACGACCACGTTATTTACCGTGAGTTAAGAACAAAACCAGGTGAAAAATATAGTAAAGAACAATTAGTTAGAACCATTCGTGAGATTGGACAATTAGGTTTCTTTGATCCTGAGGCAATTGACCCTAAGTTTAAAAACGTAGATGCTGGAGCAGGAACTGTAGATATTGAGTACAATGTAGTAGAAAAAGGATCTAGCCAGGTCGAACTTCAAGGAGGTTATGGCGGTGGAGGTTTCATTGGTACATTGGGGCTTTCGTTTAACAACTTCTCGGCGCGAAAGATCTTTGACAAAGAAGCTTATAAGCCTTTACCAATGGGAGACGGACAAAAAGTTGCGCTTCGTTTACAAGGAAGTACCTATTTCCAAACCTATAGTTTATCTTTCTCAGAGCCATGGTTTGGAGGAAAGAAACCAGTACAGTTTAGTTCATCTATTTCATACAGTAAGCAATTTCTTAACAATTACATCACTAGAACTGTTGATAAAAGCAAAAGTTTTAATATTTTTACAATCCAAGTTGGGTTAGCAAAAAGGTTAACTGTGCCAGATGACTACTTCGTATTATCACAATCTGTAAGTTATCAGCACTATGACTTGAATAATTATAATACAGGTTTGTTTACTTTTGGTAATGGTGCATCAAGAAACTTAGCTTATACAATTGGACTTTCAAGAAGCAATAAAGGGGTAAACCCAATATTTCCTACTTATGGTTCTGAATTTAGTATTAGTGCTAAAGTTACGCCTCCATATTCATTATTTAACGGTGTTGATTATGGTAATTTACAAAATGAAAAGGAATACAAAACACAATATACAGGAACATCAGGAAGCGGTATAGACGGAAAACCACTTAACACTGGCGACTATGTTAAAACAGAAACTATAAATGGAACATCTGGTTATGTAAGTGTTGGATCTGATTTTGCAAGTGCTGATACAGATGTAGCAAAAGTCGATCAGAAAAAATACAACTGGTTAGAATACTATAAAATTAAATTTAAAGGAGACTGGTATACTAAAGTCTATGGAAAATTAGTATTAAGAACACTTACTGAATTTGGTTTCTTAGGGGCTTATAACCAAGAAAGAGGTGTGATTCCGTTTGAGCGTTTTTACTTAGGAGGTGACGGTATGGCAAACTACTCAATGGATGGTAGAGAGACTATTCAGTTGAGAGGTTATCCAAATAACTCTTTAACTCCGGTAAATGCAAATGGTGATGCAATTGGAGCAACGATTTACAACAAATTCTCTATGGAATTACGTTACCCAATTACATTAAAAGCATCGGCTTCTATTTTTGCATTAACGTTCTTAGAAGCAGGTTCATCATACCCAACGTTTAAAGATTATAACCCATTCGACTTAAATCGTTCTGCTGGTGCTGGTTTACGTGTATTCATGCCTGCATTTGGATTATTGGGTATTGACTTTGGTTACGGGTTTGACGCTCTTCCAGGACAAACAAAAGCTAATGGTTGGGAAACACACTTTATCATTGGACAACAATTTTAAAGAAATAACGTTTGGTTAAAAATCATCAAATAAAGTTATGTTATGAGAAAACAATTTTTATTTATATTTTTAGCCTTGATTGTAGCAAATACAAGTCAGGCACAAGGTAAGACTACTCGAATTGGCTACATCGACATGGAATATATTTTAGAAAATGTTTCCGATTATAAAGAAGCTAAATCACAATTAGAGCAAAAAGCTCAAAAGTGGAAACAAGAGGTAGAGGCCAAAAAATTAAATATAAATAATTTGAAAGAAAGCTTAAAGACAGAAAAAGCTTTACTTACAAAAGAATTAATAGAAGAAAGAGAAACCGAAATTAAGTTTCTTGAACAAGAAATGATGGATTATCAGCAGAAACAATTTGGTTCTGATGGAAATCTAATGAGACAAAAAGCGGCTTTAGCAAAGCCTATACAGGATCAGGTTTTTACTGCTGTACAAGATATCGCAGAAGCAAAAAATTACGATTTTGTTTTTGACAAATCATCAGATCTTACAATGCTTTTTAGTAATAAAAGATTTGATATTAGCGATCAGGTTTTAAGAATCTTAAACCGTACTGAAAAACGTGAGCAGCTAACAAAGAAACAATTGAAAGAGCAAGAAGTTAAAGAAAATCTTGAGAATGCAATTGACGAAAATCCAGCAATGGCTGATCGCCAAAAAGCACTTGACGAGAAAAGAGCTGCTAGAGAAAAGCTTATTCAAGATAGAAAACTAGAGCAAGAGGCTAAGAGAAAAGAATACGACGACAGAAGAAAAGCCCTGCAAGAAGAGAGAGATGCGAAAAAAAATGGCACGGTTTCTGGAACAGCTACAACAATAGCCACTCCTGCTGCAACGAGTGGTGCTGTTAATACAAACTCGACTGCAAAAACAGCAACGCCTGATGCCAACGGAGAGACACCTTCAGCTGAACAGTCTGGAATGACAAAAGCAGAAGAAAGACAATTACTTTACGAACAACGTAAAAAAGAATTGGAAGAAAGAAGAAAGAAAATTTTAGAAGAAAGAGAAGCGGCTAAAAAAGCAAAAGAAGCCGAATCGCAAAAAACAAATACGACCAATAATTAATTAATATTTTAAAAATGATGAAACAAATCAAAACTTTACTAATTGCTGCAATTCTTATTTTGGGAGCAAGTAACACAATGAACGCGCAAGCGAAGGTAGCTCATGTTGATGTAAGCGAGATCATGTCGAAAATGCCTGCTATGCTAGATGCTCAAAATCAACTGCAAAAATTAAGTGGTACATATGATGCTGAATACAAAAAAATGGTTGACGAATATCAAGTAAAAATCAAAAAGTACGAAGCTGAAGCTGCAACTGTAACTGATGCTGTAAACGGTGAGCGTTCTAAAGAGGTTCAAGATATGCAAAAGAGAATTGTTGATTACAGAGACAATGCTCAAAAAGAATTACAACAAAAAGAAACTGACATCGTAAAACCATTAATGGAAAAAGTTAGAACTTCTATTCAAAAAGTAGGAAAAGCTAAAGGTTTCCAATATGTTTTAGACGGTTCTACTTTATTATTAGCTGATGGTCCAAACATCACTGCTGACGTGAAAAAAGATTTAGGATTCTAAGAAATTAAATCTCTATAATTAAACTGCTCAATTTTGTAATTGAGCAGTTTTTTTTTGCAAAAATTTAAAAGTAATCTTTGAAATTATTTCAAGATTTGACTTAACTTAGAATAACGAATTATAGTAAAAAATATTAAATTTGCTTTATGATAAACAATAATCCTATAGGCGTTTTTGATTCTGGTATTGGCGGAACTTCCATTTGGAGCGCTATTCATGATCTTCTTCCAAACGAAAAAACCATTTATTTGGCTGACAATAAAAATGCTCCTTATGGGCAAAGAACCAAAGAAGAGATTGTTGCATTAAGCAAAAAAAACGTAGAATTTCTACTAGAGAATAATTGTAAACTAATTGTTGTAGCATGTAACACTGCAACTACAAATGCTATATTTGAACTTCGTGCAGATTATGATGTTCCGTTTGTTGGAATTGAGCCCGCTATTAAACCTGCTGCAAACAATTCTCAAACACAGGTAATTGGAATTCTAGCTACAAAAGGAACTCTCAACAGCGAATTGTTTAATAAAACTGCTGAGATGTTTCAGAACACTAAAATCATTGAGCAAGTAGGTCACGGACTTGTACAGCTTATTGAAGATGGCAATTTGTATTCGCCAGAAATGACTCAATTATTAGAATCTTATCTACGACCTATGATTGAAGCTAATATTGATTATTTGGTTTTAGGATGCAGCCATTACCCTTATCTAATTCCTCAGATAAAAAAAATTCTCCCAGATCATATTAAAATAATAGATTCAGGAGAAGCTGTTGCGCGTCAGACTAAAAATCTGCTACGTGATAAAGTCGGTTTTTCTGAAAGTGCAGATCATGATCCTATATTTTATGTCAACTCAAACCCAAAAGTTTTGGAGTCAATTTTAGAATATAAATATCCCGTAATCAAAAAAGACTTTTAAATCATTATTCAAACTTTCGCTTGACGAACCAAATTCCGTCCAGCGACAAATTGATTGATATTTTATGGTAATTTTCTTTTATTAAATCATTTGCAATTCGGCCTTTCTGCCCATAAGAATACGAAATGTTAAGTGACGAAAATGTATTTTCGATAGGCAAGTTTAATCCAATAGAAACAGATGCATTATTGACACGATGTTTATCAACTTCAAGATAACCATTGTCAAAATTTATACCTGCAGAATACCCTACTCTATCCCAATATTTCCTAATATTCTTTTTAGCATTATAGGAAATTCCTAGTGCAAAACGGTCTTGATTTACAAATTCTCCATAAAGTTCAGATTGCTTTGTGCTATCCCAGAAACTCTTCTCATAATCTAAAGTTAGATTCAAATTATTTTTAAATCGTTTACTAACTCCAAAACCTAACTCTAAAGGCATGTAATAATCGTCTGTATCTGTAGCTACATTGGTTTCTACAGCAGTCTCCACTTCATCTGCAATACTTGCTACCGACTGTACTTTGGACGCTTTTATTCTTGACGGAACTTTAACTGTCGTCCCGATTGTAAAAGTGGAATCTATTTTGAATTGCCCTCCTAATGTTGCGCGTACGCCATTATAATCTGTTTTTTTATGTATGGTCGTAATGGCATTCGAAATCAAAAAAGCACGATCGTCTACTGTGTTTCCAAAAAGAAACGTTCCTGTTGCTCCCAATGTTAATTTTTTTCCAAATCTATATCCGTATGAAAAATCCAAATTGTTCAAACCTCCAGATCCCTGCGCCGTCACATAATAATATTCCTGGCTATCGGCAATTGGGAGTTTTAAATTTGAAATCTTAAACACCGAACTAGAATAAGGACGAAGTGCTAAACTAAAACCAGAATTTTTAGTAACTGGAAAAGCAAAAGCCAAATGAGAAAATTGAAAATTATTTCGCTTTTCTGTACGAGTACTGCTCTGATAAGTTGTCGCAATGGCTTTCCCTCCAATATCAAAAAGAAAGTGATTCTGATACATAAATCCTAAAGATGCCGGATTTAGATTATTGATAAAAGTATCTGAAGGCAAAGCAATTCCAGAACCACCAATTGAAGGCAAATTACCAAAATCTGAATCATACAAGCTTCCAACACCATAAAGTGAGTATGGAGAACTTGAGATACTTTGAGAAAACGAAGACAGCGACATTAAAAGGAAGCAACTCCATAAAACAATTTTATTTTTCATTTAATAAGAGATGTAATAAATTTTGAGCTGAATTTTGTTGTCGACATGTTTTTGATTTCCTAAAACAATTCGATTAACCGATTTAGAAATCGAAGGTAATGTCAGAATAAGCGATGATCTAGAATCGGCTTGCTTAAGCATTTCTTTTTGAAGAAAAGCACCAATCGGAATTGTATAGCCTAAATTTTCATTAAACTCGTCACTCTTTTTATTCAATATTCCATATACAGTGGTTCCAGCAGAATTCACCAATGTCCCGCTTATTCGATTCAGATTATCTCCAACATAAACCGCCAAAGAATCTGCCAACGGATATTTATCTGAATAAGAATTATTGATTGGTTTAACGACCAATTCGGCATTTACAATAGCTCCGTTGGTCGAGATATTTTTAAACTGCTTAATATTCGGAAATTCAACTCTGCAAGCAACTCCTGTTCCTGACTGAATAAATCCTTGATTATTGGTTAACTTACTGGAGAGATTACTGCTAGAAACGGGAAGATTTTGCAGTATGGTTCCCGTTTTATCCAGAGAAATAGAATTGAACTGTTTTGTATTGTCAATAATTGTAAAATCGAGATAATAAGAGGCTTGATCTGCATCTCCTTTATACTTTGAATAATACAATCGAATTTTACTGTTTCCCCCACTAAATCCGATTACACTAGAAGAATTCGATGTGTCTGGAACCAAAACAAGTCCTTTTAAATATTCGGTAAAACTATCTAAATCTGTAACTTCTTTCTTTTTTACTTTCTGAAAGAGAGCTTCTCCAAACTCATCATTCATTTTAATATTTATAGAGTCCTTTTGTGTTGGTCTTGGCATAAAGGATATCTTTCCCAAGCTTTCAGAACTATAATTAAATGCCGAATTGTTGTATAAATCACTCTCGCCAGTATTGGCCTTAATTTTTTGAAGCAAACGATGAATATCAAATGTTTGAACTTTTGTAGTATCTCCATAATAATACTTATCGTATTTAAGAATCATCGAAATAGAATCGAAAACATAATTTACAGCGTCAGTATCAGAGCCTGCACTATTTAACGTATAAATATTGCTTGAAATCTGAAAATAGCTGTTTGATTTGACTTTCCCAAAAATAGGATCATCATAATTTCCAACCAAGATTCTGTTTTTAGCCGAAGTTACCAGAGAGTCAAAATTGATTGTTGACATTTCTACTGTCACAGTATCTATCATAATTACTTTATTGCTTAAAGCAAGATAATCTGAACCAACAGTAAATTCTCCAGTATCTGTATCTGTACCACATGAAAATAGGGTAAATACAAAAAGCAGTATCAATATAAACTTGTGCATAATTTAATTTTTGGGCAAATATAAATTGTGCACTTTGGCAACACACTATAACATATACTATCGCGCTTTTTTAAGCTACAAATTGCGCAAAACGATCTATAATCTGAATTCTATTCTCAAATTCTAATTCGACCTTAAAAACAGCGATTTTGTCTATCAAAACACGTCATATATATATCTTCTTTTTTTTAAGGGCTCCATCCATCTAATTTTGAACCAATAAAATAAATAATGAAAGTAAGGTTTTTAGTTTGTTCTCTTTTTTTGATTTCGTTTTTAGGTTTAAAAGCTCAGGAAAACTTTAGCGCTACGGTAAATTTTAAAACTGAGCCAACAGAAAAGATAAATTTTAGCGAAACAGATGTTGCTGTTTTTTATCAGAAGAAACTAGGAACAAAAAGCAAAATAGCGAACACGTTAGAATATTCTAATTTGAAGGTGAATTACGAATTCAATCCCTATAATTTTTATGCGGATGAGGATAAATTCAATCAAGTTCAAAACAAATTCGAATATTCGTCTGAAATAGCCGAAAAAACTAAATGGCAACTTTCTGTAATTCCGACAGCAAATTTCCAAAGTAAACTGGATTTTTCAGACCTGACAGTTCTAGGAAGTTTGACAATAAGCCAGCAGTTGACTTCAAAAATAAATTTAATTGTCGGAGCTGGCAGAACATCGATTTTTGGAGCACCAAAAATAACGCCGATTGTGTTTTTTGATTATAAAATGAATGAGCAAACCGATTTTAAAATTGGATTCCCAGATTCGAGAATTTCTTATTCTAATAATGATCGAAACCAATTCAGTCTGACGAATAGTTTTAATGGAAATTTTTATCATTTGAACGAAACAAATACAGATAATAATGCCGAAAAAGCAGTTTTATCGCAAATGACATCTGCTCTAGAATATGAAAGAAATGTTACTGGCAATTGGTTTTTAAATTTTAAAGCTGGTTACGATTTCAATAAAAAATACAATTTACTAGATAACAGTGACCATAAAGTATATGACTACAATAGCGGAAATGGTTACGTTTTAGGAATAGGGATCAAATACAAACAATAAATATTAAATACACTATGATTAATCTAAAAAAAGGAATTTTATTCACCGCGCTTTTTTCAAGCCTCTTTTTGATAAGCTGCAGCAATGATAATGATGATGATGATTTGATGGGTAACTGGATTAAAAAATCAGCTTTTGACGGTCCTGCAAGATCTAGTGCTACAAGTTTCGTTATCGGAGATTATGCTTATGTAGTTGGTGGCTATACTGGCGATGTTTATTTAAAAGATTTATGGGTTTATAACTCAAACGGAGATTACTGGGAGCAAAAAGCAGATTTTGGAGGCGTAGGAAGAAGTTCTGCGTCTAGTTTTGCATTAAATGAGAAAGGTTATGTTGGTCTTGGTTATGATGGAACGAACAAACTGAAAGACTTTTACCAATATGATCCTTCTGCAAATAGCTGGACACAAAAAACAGATTTTGCAGGAACAGCGCGTTATGCCGCCGTAGGTTTTCAAGTTGGCGGTAAAGCCTATTTTGGAACAGGTTACGACGGAAACTATTTGAAAGATTTCTATCAATACGATGATCAGGCAAATACGTGGACTCTGGTAAATGGTTTTAGCGGCAACAAAAGACGAAATGCAACGGTCTTTACAATTGCAGACAAAGCATATTTAGTTACTGGTGTAAATAATGGAGTTTATCAGGAGGATTTCTGGGAATTTGATCCAGCGACAGATGTCTGGACCAGAAAAAGAGACGTTGACAAAGATACAGATGACGATTACAGCTACAATGATGATTATGCTATTGTACGTTCTAATGCTTCAAGCTTTTCTATGAATGGATTAGGATACATTATAGGTGGTGAAAACATAAAAACAGTTTGGGAGTACAATCCGTCAACTGATTTATGGACAGAAAGAACTCCAATGGAAGGCGCTACAAGAACAGATGCTGTTGGTTTTGCCATCAACAACCGTGGGTTCTATATGTTAGGAAGAGTTGGCTCTACTTATTTTGATGATGCATGGGAGTTTAGCCCATTAGACGAACAAAGCGACGATGATAATTAATATTAAACAATTCTTCTGGAGTAACATCCAGAAGAGTTTTGTAGTTTTTGCTATTCTATTTTTCATCGCTTGTGCGAAAAAAGAAACTTTAACAACGGCTTCTTTTAAAACAAACTCTGGTTGGGGATACACCATTGCCTACAAGGAAAAAGTTTTAATTAAACAGTCTGTTATTCCCGTAATAAGCGACACTAAAAGTTTTGAAACAGAAACAGATGCTCTAAAAGTTGCAGATCTTGTTAAGCAGAAACTCAAACAAAACTTATCTCCAACGGTAACCAAAAATGAATTAATTTTATTAAAAATAAAATTGTAAATGCAGATCGATACCATTAAAAATACAGGCTATAACAAAATATTGTTCCATTCTATGATATGGATTTTCTTTATTTTAACTTCTTTGATTCAATTTTACGAAAGTCCATTTAAACTCGACAGCGATTTTTACGCCCAATGGCTTTCTGGAATTTTATTGTTTTATCTGAACTATTTTTATTTGGTTCCCAATTATCTGTTGCAAAAAAAATATTGGCTGTATGGTATATTTGTTGTTGGCCTGATTGTACTATTTATGGTAATAAGATTTAATTATTTTGTTCCTGAATTTAGACATTTAAGACCTGAAAATGCAATGTATGCTAAGACCGTTATTCGTGACCCCCATTTTTTTCCGAGAGACGGTCGAATGCATCACAGAGTAGAAATGAGACAGCCGTTTTTTTTTAAGATTGCTCCTTCATTTTTCTACATCCTGATCATTACCATTTCAGCAATCATTAGAACATTAACTGAATTTTATAATAATCAGCAAAATAAACTGATTGCCGAAACACATAGAACAAATACAGAATTGATTTATCTGCGCAAACAAACCAATCCGCATTTTTTATTCAATTCTTTAAACAGTATTTATTCTTTGGCACACAAAAAATCTGATTTGGTCCCTGATGCCATCGTGACCTTGTCTGAACTGATGCGCTACATGCTGTATGAGACAGATAACAAAACGGTGGCTTTAGAAAAAGAAGTCAATTATATCCAGAATTACATAGAGTTACAAAAGCTACGATTAAATAATATCGAAGACATTGTTATCAACGTACATGGCGATACTAAAAATAAATTTATTGAGCCTTTGTTACTGATTTCTTTTGTTGAAAATGCCTTTAAGTATGGAACAGATTATAAAGGCGCAGCTCATGTAAAAATTAAGATTCTAATTACAGATCATAATCTGGATTTCTGGATTGAAAACACCATTGAGAATTACGTAAAAGATCCTGAAAACTCAGGAATCGGATTGGTAAATATTCAAAGCCGTCTTGATCTTTTATATCCTAACGCACACGAACTAACCATTACTCAGGATAATGAATATTACCGAGTTCATTTGAATTTAAAGTTGGACGAAATTAAAACCGCAATACATTAAACAAAACTGATTATGGACAGAAAGAAATTTATCCGAAATGGTATTTTGGGCATTGCATCATTGGCAACAGCTTCAAAATTTTTAGAGTCTTGTTCTAAAAGCGACAATGACGAAACTGACACGAGCAATTCTGGAGACGGAAGCTGTGCCGTTTCTCCTTCAGAAACAAAAGGTCCATTCCCTATCAAAACGCCAAGTCAGCTGGTTTTAGAAAACATCAAATCTGATCGTGTTGGAATTGCGCTATTGATTAATTTAAAAATCGAAAATAAAAGCAACAATTGCGAACCTCTTTCGGGAGCTTTAGTAGATGTTTGGCATTGCGACAAAGACGGAAATTATTCTGAATACGGCGGCACGCAAATGCAGCAGACAGATTATACTTCTGTCCATTTCCTTAGAGGTAGACAAACTTCTAATGCTAGCGGAGAAGTTTCTTTTATTTCAATTTATCCTGGTTGGTACCAAGGAAGAGCACCACATGTGCATGTAGAAGTTCTATCAAGCACAGGAACTTCTTTATTGGTAACACAAATTGCTTTTCCTGAAACCATTTCAAGTGAAGTATATTCAAGTACCAATTATATCGCACACGGGCAAGCAGATACTGCAAATACAAAAGACAATGTTTTTGCTGATAGCTTATCCGACGAGTTAGCTACTATAACGGGTAATTTGACAGATGGTTTCACATTGACTAAAACTATAACTGTTAACGCATAATTTTGATTTGTAAAAACCAGTATTTTATGAAAATTTTAAAACTTAATTTACTGGTTTCAAACTACTTTTGACTGCGAAATAAACTTTAAAAAATTAATCCCGAAAAAGATGAAATGTGTAATTATTGATGACGAACCTTTAGCTGTAGACTTATTGCAGGATTTTGTCAAAAAAGTAGATGCTCTAGAGCTGGTAAGCACTTTCAATAATGCTATTGATGCTGTTTCATTTATCAACCAGAATAATATTGATTTGGTTTTCCTAGACATTCAGATGCCTCATTTTTCTGGAATTGATTTTTTAAATACAATTGAAAAAAAACCTCTTGTTATTTTTACAACTGCTTATTCTGATTATGCTGTAGAAGGTTTTAATCTTGGCGCTGTTGATTATTTAGTGAAGCCAATTCCATTTCATCGATTTTTGAAAGCAGTCGTAAGAGCACAACAAGTCTTGCAACCTGTAACCAATACTGCAATTGCTGAAAACAATAATGCACCCGAAATTGAGCAGGACTTTATGTTTGTTAGGGCCGAATATGAAAATGTAAAATTGAATTTTGCTGACATTCTTTTTATTGAAGGCCTAAAAGATTATGTCAAAATTTATACAACAGATAATAAATTTACACTGACATTAATTAGTTTGATCAAACTTGAGAATCTACTTTCAAGCAAAGGTTTTTCAAGAATTCACAGATCGTATATTATCAATATCAAACACGTAAAATCGATTCAGAAAAACAAGGTTTTAATAAGTGATAAAAGAATTCCAATTAGCGAAAGCTATAAAAATAGTTTCTTCGAAAAAATCAACCTATAATTTTCTGAAATTCCAATAATAAAAATTCCAAATTCCAAAAGTCTGATCTTTTTGGAATTTGGACCCGAGCGATAGCGAACGGGCGAAGCAATTTCTATTTTGGGATTTTATTATTTTTATTTTTCTTCTTTGAACCAACTAGAATACATCACGTAATTGTTTGAAATACGCCCTATTTCGCCTGCAAAATCAGATTGATCGATGTCTTTTACTTTTTTGGCAGGAACTCCAGCATAAATACTTCCAGAGGTTACAACAGTATTCTGAGTTACAACGGCGCCAGCAGCGACAATAGCATTGCTTTCTACCACACAGTTATCCATTACAATTGCTCCCATTCCGATTAAAACATTATCATGAATAGTACAGCCGTGCACAATTGCATTGTGCCCAATTGAAACGTTATTTCCTATAATTGTTGGGTGTTTTTGATAAGTGCAGTGAATTACGGCACCATCCTGAATGTTAACCTTGTTTCCGATTTTAATGAAATGAACATCTCCTCTCACAACAGCATTAAACCAAACACTGCAAGATTCTCCAAAAGTAACATCTCCTACAATAGTCGCATTTTCGGCAACATAACAATCCTCTGGAATAAGAGGTGATTTTCCGTTTACAGATTTAATAAGCATAATAATAATTTTAGTTAACCGCAGGACAATTACAGTCGTAACGTGCTTTTCTGCAGAATAAATTAACTCCTAAAGTAATTTGATGAAAACCGCCTGTATCAAACTTAACATCTCCCATTAACTGAGTATAGGTGTAAGCAAACATAAAGTTCTTGAAATTAACTCCAACAATCGGTGTAAAGTATTGTAATTTTTGAGACGACACTCCAGTTCCCGAAATATATTGCGCGCCATCAAAACCTCTTCTATAAGATAAAGCCGCCCATAGACTTCCAAAATCCATGTTTTTGTAGGCTTTCATATTCAAATCAAGCGTTTTTGCTTTTGTCTGATCAAATAGCTGAAAAAGAAAAGAAGGCTCCCAAGTCCAACTGCTATTTTTTCCAAATACATAACCAGCGCTCAATAAAAACTTTCTAAGATTATCCGATTCATAATCAGTATATAATTCTCTTCTAGTTTCTAACAATCCTTGAACTGTTGCGTGGGCATAGAAATCTAAATAATTATAAGACGCTCCAACGTCAAGATTGAAATAAGAATCTTTCTGAATTGACCCAAAAACAATTGGATCAAAAGTTCCTCCAAATTTTGTTTCGTCCAATTGGCTTTGTATTAAACCTCCGCTAATTCCAAAAGACAACTGATTCAAATCTAATTCATCTCTTGAAAACATAATATGGTGTGCGTAAGTCAATTTCACACCTTTTTGAGAATGATATCCGTTTTTATCATTAAAAAGAATTATACCAGCTCCAGAACGTTCTCCAACTCTTCCGTTAAAACTTAAAGTCTGTAAAGATGGAGCATCTTCTTCTCCAAACCATTGCTTTCTGGCCGTTAATCTTATTTTGGCACAGTTAGCCGCGCCGGCCATAGAAGGGTGAATTAAGTAATAATTATCAGACAAATAATCCGAATAAACAGGTAGTCCCTCTTGAGAGTAAGAATAAAAAGTAGTAATGAGAAAAATTAATAAAACCTTGATTTTAAATTCCATAAAGACAATTTTGTTTTCGGATAATTTTCACTCTTGCAATTTAACACGATTTATTTGAAAAGAGTCTTAATTATTTCATTAAAAAATCAAATATAGCCATTAGTAGAAAATAACTTTAGTAAATTTGCAAAAAATATATTACCATGACTAAAATCACTATAAAAGAAACCCAAAATCCAACTATTTTAAAGTTCGAATTTGATGATTTCATTACTCAAAATCAAAACTTTGAGTTCAAAAATATTGATGAAGCGCAAGCTTCTCCTCTAGCACAGCAATTATTCTATTTACCGTTTGTTAAAACAGTTTATATCTCAGGAAATTTTATCGCTATCGAAAGATATAGCATTGTAGATTGGGACGACGTAAAAGATGCGGTTGCTGAACAAATTAGTGCTTTTGTGGACAAAGGTGGCGTTATCATTAAAATTGACGAAACAAAAGCAAAAAAACAGCCTATTACAGTTTACGGAGAAACAACTCCAAACCCTTCTGCATTAAAATTTGTTGTAAGCAGAATGTTAACTCGCAATGCTGTAGAATATAAAAATATTGACCAGACTGCTTCTTCTCCATTAGCTCAGGAATTATTTAAATTTCCTTATGTGAAAGAAATTTTTATTGACGAAAATTATATTTCGGTAACCAAATATGAAATCAATAATTGGGATGAAATCACTTTAGAATTAAGAACTTTCATTAAACAATTTATTGAAAACGGAGGAACGGTTTTAGACGAAAGTTTAATCGAAACTAAAGTCAAAAATGAAGCAACAAAAGATGAAGCTTTTGATAAATTGGATGTTACTTCACAGCAAATCATCAATATCTTAGAAGAGTATGTAAAACCAGCTGTAGCTGCTGATGGTGGAAACATTGCTTTTGAATCTTATAATGAAGAAGACAAGACAGTAAAAGTATTATTGCAAGGTGCTTGCAGTGGTTGTCCTTCATCTACATTTACTTTAAAAAGCGGTATCGAAAATATGCTGAAAAGCATGCTGAATGATGACGCTATAAAAGTAGAGGCATCAAATGCATAGTTTGACTAAATTATTATTCAAAGCGTCTCATTGAGGCGCTTTTTTTATTATTAACCACTAGTTACCAATTATTTACCATTAAAAACACGAGTAATTCTATAAAATTAATTAATATTGTAATCTTAACCAATTAATTAACAACCATGGGATTATCTTCATTTTTTAAAAATCTATTTGGCTCAACCAAAGAGTCTGTAACTGAATTGGCAAATAATGCCGAAAGTACTTTTGAGCAAGCAAAAGAAGCTGCTGCGCCATACATCGAAAAAGCGGAAGCTTTTGCAGAAGAAGCAATTGAAAAAGTAAAAGAAGTTTCGGAACCTATTATTGACAACGCAGCAGAGTATGCTGAAAAAGCAAAAGATACTGTAAGCGAATATGCCGACAAAGCCGCTAAAGTGGTAAATGATGTAGTTGATTCTGTTAAAGAAAAAACAGCTTCTGCAGCTGTTAGCGATACGCCAGAAACTATTTCTGAAACCGTTGTTGATGTAAGCGAAAAATCGGCTGCAGAAGTAGAAGAAATCGCCGATGAAGCAGCCGACAAGGCATAAACACACTTTTCTGATAATGTAAATATTTTTATATTTGCACTACTAATATACCTTCTCTTTTGAGAAGGTTTTTTTATTTCAAAATCATGAACATTAGCCCAGAACAAGTCAGTAAATACGTTGCTCGATTTATTGATATTTTAGTCGATTATTCACCAAAACTGATTTCTGCATTTTTAATCTTATTTGTTGGTTTATACGCCATCAGATTGATTAATCGAATTATTAGAAAAATAATGATTCAGCGAAATCTCGATCCAACATTAACAAAATTCTTAGCTGACATTTTATTATGGGCTTTAAGAATTTTATTATTTGTAACCTTTATTTCTAAATTAGGAATTGAAACTTCTTCATTTGTTGCCATCTTAGGAGCAATGGGACTTGCGGTTGGCTTATCATTACAAGGATCACTTTCTAATTTTGCTGGCGGAATGCTTATTATTGTTTTTAAACCATTTAAAGTTGGAGATACGATAGAAGCACAAGGCATTGTTGCTACGGTTGAAGAAATTCAAATTTTTGTAACAAAAATGATTACTGGAAACAATCAGACTGTTTTTGTTCCCAATGGTGCTTTGTCTAACGGAAATATTATTAATTATTCCATGAAAGGAGAAAGAAAAGCCGACTTGACATTTTCAGTTTCCTACGACTCTGATATTAAAAAGGCAAAAGAAGTTCTCTTAGATGTCTTGCTTAAAAACCCAAAGGTTCTTAAAAATCCTGCTCCAGAAGTTTTTGTAAAAAATTTATCTGCAAGTTCGGTGGATTTTGCAGTTCGCCCTTGGGCTAAAAATGCCAATTATGGAGCTGTTTTTTCTGAAACTTTAGAAAACTGTAAAATAGCATTAGACGAAGCCGGAATATCGGTTCAACCCTACACTATACAAAAATAAATATTACTGTTTCTTTGGAGGAGCAATCATAAAATCTTTTAAATAATAAGGTTCAAAATAAGCGACATCTACAGTGTCGCTTTTTTGATACTTATCAAAACTGATTTTACTCATTGCTTTCGCTGAAGGATATTTTATGTCTTCTAAAAACACAAAATTATCTTTAGTCAAAACAGGTTTACATTTATCAGCACAATCGCCAACAAAATAAACTTTCTCTGTATATTCTTGAAATGAATTTTCGTCAATAATTTCAGCTTGAATCGCCCTTTCGACTGTCAAATCTGAATTAAAAATAGCGCTGTAAACTTCCATACGGCGAGCATCTAACATGGGTATAATTTTTCCGTCTGTAACTCCAGCCTGAGAAGCTAGAGCCTGTAAAGTGTCGACTGCAATTAACGGAATATTTAAAGCATAACACAACCCTTTTGCTGCTGAAACCCCAATTCTTAAACCTGTGTAAGATCCTGGACCTTGACTAACCGCAACAGCATTTAAATCCTGCGCCGAAATTCCTGCTTTTGCTATTACCTCTTCAATAAAAACATGAAGTTTTTCGGCATGCGAATAGCCTTCATCTGCCAATTCATTGCAAACAATTGTTTGACCATCTTTTGCAATAGATACAGAACAATTTTTAGTAGCCGTTTCGATATTGAGAATAAAAGACAAAATATGTAGTTTTAAAAATTAATTATTGATGTCAGGCTGAGCGAAGTTGCAACTTCGAATTCGCTCAGGATGACAGTATGCTTATATTGTTATTTTTTTGGAGCCTCAGCTTTCTTAAGTTTAACCTTGTCTCCAGAATTAAGATCTTTAGAAACTGTTGTGTAAGGCCCTGTAATTACGACATCCCCAGGTTTAAGACCAGACATTACTTCAATATTAGTATCATCCTGAATTCCAGTTTTAATAACTCTAATCTTGGCCTTATCTCCAACTTTCACAAAAACACATTCGAATTTTTTATCGCTTTTTGGAGCTGCTTTTTTATCTTCATTAGGATCTTCAACCTTAAAATCTTTTACAGCAGTAGTATCCGACTTTACGACAACAGAACTAATTGGCACTGCCAAAACATTGTTTTTCGTTGTTGTAATAATATCTACAGTAGCAGTCATTCCTGGTCTAAAAGGAGAATATGTACTTGGTTTTCCTTCTAACAGATCTTGATAAGAATCTTTCAGAATACGAACTTTAACTTTAAAATTCGTTACCTGATCTGAAGTTAATGTTGTGCTTGCAGAATTAGAAATACTGGTTACAACGCCCTTAAATTTCTTTTTTAAATAAGCATCAACTTCAACATTTGCTTCGTCTCCAATTTTAATCTTTACGATATCATTTTCATTCACATCTACTTCAACCTCCATATTGTTTAGGTTTGCCACGCGTAAAAGCTCCGTTCCGGCCATTTGCTGTGTTCCTAAAACTCTTTCTCCCAATTCTACATTTAGTACCGAAATGGTTCCATCTGCAGGAGAATAAATTGTGGTGCGGCCTAAATTGTCTTTGGCTTCGGTAACAGATGCCGAAGCACTTTGAACATTGTAATAAGCGCTTTGTTTTGTTGCTTTGGCCACTTCAAAAGAAGAAATGGCTTTATCCCAATCTGATTTCGAAATTACACCTTTATCATACAATATTTTATTACGCTCATAATTTGCTTTTGCTTCTTTAAAACTTGCGTCAGACTGAGTTAGACTTGCTTTTGTTCCAGCTAAATTTGCGACAGATCTTTCTAATCCTGAGGTATATAAATCGGGATTTATTTTTACTAATAAATCTCCTTTTTTAACCACTTGCCCTTCTTTTACGTTTAATGAAATAATCTCGCCCGAAACCATCGAAGCAATTTTAATTTCAATTTCAGGCTGAATTTTACCTGTTGCAGAAACAGTTTCAACAATTGTTGAAGCGGTTACTTTTGCAATTTCTACTTCTTTTCCTTCGTCCTTATTTCCTATTACTCCAGCCTTAGAAAGACCGACCAAAGCTGCAATAATAACTATTGCACCACCTAATAAGAAATAAACAGTTTTTTTTGACATAATGAATTATTTTGTAATAATTGGAACAATTGGAATTCCGAAATAAAACTCTAATATTTTAATTTTAAACATGTAATCGTATTTTGTTCTGATAACATCAGACTGCGCATTAGTCAATAATGTTTGGGCTTGAGTGAAATCAAATGAATTCATTAAACCAACATCATATTTTTCTTTTGCATAATTGTAAGCCTGCTGTCTTGCCTCTAAAGTTACAGTAGAAGATTCGTATGTATTTAAAGCTCCTCTTGCATCTGTAAAAGCGGTGTACACGTTACGTTGCAAATCTAAACTTTTTTGCTCTAAATCTATTTTAGATTTTTCTAAACTTACTTTATTACGCTCTACATTATTCTTAACTGAGAAACCATTGAAAATAGGAACATTTAACTGCAAACCAAAATTATGCCCTTTATTATCGCTAAACTGCTGGAATATAGGGTCTGGCCCTACTGTATATGGATTACCGCTTGCATCCAACCTAACTTGATCGCTATAACTTGCTCTGGTATTAAATCCATAGAAACCAGAAAGTGTTGGCTGATAAGCTCCTTTGGCTATAGAAACATTTTTTTCAGCAATCTCCAAATTGGTTTGTGCTAATTTTAACTCTGTTCTAGTTTCTTTCGCTTTGTTATAAATTTCAATTGGACTCTGAGCTAGGATATTATTTTCATCCGCTACATTAGTATCATCAACTACATCAAAATCTGCAAACTCTTTTAATTGTAAAAGCTGAGCCAAACTCAATTTAGAAATCAATAAATTATTTTCAGAAACCGCAATGTTTTGTTTGTCTGTTGCAACAGTAGCTTTCAAATCGAACAAATCTCCACGCGGAATAGTTCCTGCATTTACCATTTCTTCAGAACGAGCATATCGTTTTTCGTCGATTAACAATTGCTCTTTTTTAACCTTTAAATCTTCTTTATTAGATAAAATCTGCAAAAAGGCACTAGCGACATTCAACGAAATATCTTCCTGCATTTTTAACAGCTGATAATGTGAGGCAATAATACTTAATTTTGCCTTTCTCATCGTGTTTTGATTCTGCAGACCTTTGTAGATGTCAACTCCCGCGTTTATCCCAACTGAAGAATATTGTGTAGTTTGGTTACGTAAAATACCTGTTGTAACATCCTGGTTCAAACCGATATTCCAAGAGTGAGAAGCGGTTCCATTTACAGATGGAAGATAATTTCCTAAAGCTCCTCTTTTATCGATCTCAGCATTTTTTACATCTAATTCAGATAGTTTTACCGTGATATTATTTTCGAGTGCATATCTCACACACTCTTCCAAAGTCCATTGTTTTGATTGCGCCTGCCCAGTTAATCCGAATCCGAATAACACTGCAAAAATCAGACTATTATATTTATTTATTTTCATATACTTTTAATGAAGGCGCAGTAAACCGAACTACGCAAATTTAACATTTTTAAAACCAAAAAGATCCTTAACCTTTCAAATTAGCTTATTTTTTTTCTTTGTCTCCTTCGTTAATCAAGCCCTGATTCCAGATTTTAATTTTATCTGTATCACTTATACCGCTTTTAACTTGAACATAGATTCCGTCGCTTACCCCCAGAACCAAATCTCTTCTTTGAAATTTCTGTGGAGCATTTTCGACTTCTACATAAGGCTTTTGTGTTTTTTTGTCAAATTGAACCAAAGATTCTTTTATTGCTAAAACTTTCTCTGCTTTCTCCAAAATAATAGAAGCATTGGCACTTAAACCAGCTCTAATAAAAGTATCATCTCTGTTGATCATTTGTGCTTTTATTTCAAATTGGATTGCGCCATTTTCTGTAACTCCTTTTGGAGCAATATAGTTTAAAACTGCATCAAATTTTTTATTTTCGATAGCACCAATTGTAATCTCGATTGGCATTTTTTCTTTAATTTTTCCAACTTCAGATTCATCAATTTTTCCAATAAAAATCATTCTTCCAACATCGGCAACACTAGCAATTGTAGTTCCTTCGTTAAAGTTATTACTTTCGATAACTTGGTTACCTACTTTTACTGGAACGTCTAATACCATTCCGTTAACTGTCGAACGAATTAATGTATTAGCATAATTTCCTAAAGATGAAGTTGTTCCTGTTTTAACAATATCCAAACCTTGTTTTGCAGCCAGATAATTTTGTTTTGCCTGATTGTAAGCCAGCTGTGCAGCATCATAATCATTTGCAGAAATTACATCTTTCTCAAATAATGTTTTCTGTCTTTTATAGATTTTTTCCTGATTATCTAATGCTATTTTAGCAGTCTGTACCTGATTCTGAGAGCTACTTACATTCGAAACGTTTGCTACAACTCTAATCTTAGCAATCATATCACCAGCTTTGATTTTTTCACCAGCTTTGATGTACACTTCTTCTATAATACCTGAAATATTTGGTTTGATTAAAACTTCTTCATCAGGCTGAATATTTCCTGTCGCAATAGTATTTTTTACGATAGTTTTTATTTCTGCTTTTTCCGTTTTAAATACAATCGGTGATTCTTGGTTTTTAGCATACAAATAGTAAAGCGCGCCAAAAAAAACAACTGCAATAAATATTAAAATGGTTACGGTTACTCCTTTTTTCATTTGTTCTTGGTTTAATCGATTTATTTTGATTGATAATTTATTCTGTCCTTAATGCATCTACGGGTTTCACATTGATGGCGGTCTGTGCCGGTATAAATCCAGCAAGCAAACCAGATCCGACCAATATAATTAATGCTACAAATACAACTCCTAAATCTACAGTTGGATTGGCAAACATAGTATTTTGATCAGGAGGCATCGAATCTAGTACCATATTTAAAAGTGCTATAATTCCTGTTGCAACAGCAATTCCGAGCATACCTGAAATAATGGTTAAAAATATAGACTCCGATAATATCTGCCCTCTAATTGCTCCAGGAGTTGCGCCCAAAGCTCTTCTAATTCCGATTTCTTTTGTACGTTCTTTTACCACAATCAGCATGATATTCGAAATTCCGATTACACCCGAAATCAAAACTAATGTTCCTACGAAATAGGCAATTACTTTTAGGATATTAAATAAGCTTTGTACTTTATTAAACTGCTCATACAAATCAAAATTTCCAACCGCTCTTTCATCTGTCGGATTTATAGAATGCAATGCTTTTATAATCTCTAAAATTTTAGGTTTTAAATCGGTTATAGAAGTTTCATCTTTTGCGGTAAGCGCCATCCATCCTACTTTATCTCCATAATTAAAGGCTTGCTGAAAAGTTGTAAAAGGAATAAAAATATTCTTCTGTTCCTGTTCTGCATTTCCTCCCTGCTGTTTCGATTTATAAACTCCAACAACCATAAAATTAATGCTATTAATTTTTATATAAGTTCCAACCGCTTCCTCTTCTTTACCATAAAGCTCACTGATAACTCCTTTACCAATTACACAAACTTTTCTTCTCTGCTCAATATCCTGCTGATTTACAAATCTTCCTTTAATAATATCCATCGGCTGTTGTTTAATCAGCTCTGGGTAATCTCCATAAATTGTAAATGCAGAAGTTTTTGTGCCTCTTACCACGTTATTTGTTCCGTTAAAATCACCTAATTGATTTCTCGGAGAAACATATAACAAATCTGGCAATGCCGCTTTTAAAGCGGTTACATCACTATTTCTAAAGTCATAACGTCTTGTTTTTGGTAAACCTTTATACGCCTTAGAAGTAGTCTGGCTCCACATAAACATGGTATTGGTCGCAATTCCATCAAAACCTTTTTTAATACCATTTTCCAAACCATTACCTGCAGCAAGTAAAATTACCAAGATAAAAATACCCCAAAAAACACCAAAAGCTGTCAGGATAGTCCTGAAAGGATTGGCGGTTAAGGCCTGTAAAATCTCGTCCCAATTATCTTTTTTAAACATAATTATTCGTCTCTAAGTGCTACAATAGGTTTAATTTTGGCTGCTCTGTAGGCTGGGAAAAATCCTGCCATTGCTCCGGCAAAAACAAGTAATACCAAAGTAGTTAAAGCTACACTAAAATCTACTTCAGGATTTCTGAAATACTCACTCTGAACCATCGGACCAACGAACTCCAATAAAGCAAGACTAGCCAATAACCCCACAAAACCTGCAATGGTCGTAATGAAAATTGATTCATGAAGAATCATCGTAATAATAGAAAAAGGCGAAGCTCCCAGTGCTTTTCTAATCCCGATTTCTTTTGTACGTTCTTTTACAATAATAAGCATGATATTACTTACTCCAACAACTCCTGCTATAATGGTACATATACCAACCCACCAGAAAAAGAGTCTGATATATAAATTTAAATCGTAAAACTGTTTAGCGTCTTTAACTGAATTATAAACTCCTACCCCACCATCATCTTCGGGAGCTACTACGTTTTTACTTTTTAATAAGTTTTTTAAATCTTGGGTAAATTTTTCTGATTGAGCCAATGCTTCATCATAATCGCTTGTCTTTTTTAGGGTAAAAAACAAGTTGCTAATTTTATCGCCACCTCCAAATGTTTTCTGAACTGTAGTTAAAGGCAAATAAGCACGAGTCTCTTCTCTTTCTCCTCCTGGATCTGTAAAGACTCCGACTACTTTAAAGTTAATGTTGTTAATTAGAATTTCTTCTCCTATTGCCTCTTTATCTTTAAGCAAATCGGTTTTCAATTTCATTCCGATAACCGCCACTTTTGCATTACTTTCTAAATCCTTCGCGTTTACATAACGGCCTTGAACTATGGTTAAATTTTCGATTCCGCCATAATCTGGATTTACTCCTCTAAATTGATAATTACCAGATTCTTTGCCATAAGCAAAAGACTGCCCCCAATAATTATTTGTTGAAGCTCTCAAATCTAATTTATCTTCGAATTTCTGTACCGATTGATTATAATCGCTATTGCGAAATTGAATTTGTCTCCCTGGATTTAATCCCTTATATTCTTTAGTAGTAGTTCCAGACCAAACCTCTATAATTCCAGCCGCATCGCGTTCGAATTGTTTTTCAATTCCGTTCTGAAGACCTTTTCCTGCACCAAGCAAGATGACCAAAATAAAGATTCCCGAAGCCACAGAGACTCCCGTTAAGAATGTTCTTAAACGGTTTTTAGAAATGGCTTCAAATATTTCCTGCCAACGTTCAATATTAAACATAAGACGAAGCTCTAACTTGTTCTACTTTTTTATCATCGATAATTAATCCATCTTTTAGGACTACATTTCTTTTGCACATTGCTGCAATATCGGGTTCGTGTGTCACGATCAAAATTGTTTTTCCCTCGTCATTA
Organism: Flavobacterium sp. CFBP9031; assembly: GCF_034044945.1. NCBI lineage: Bacteria > Pseudomonadati > Bacteroidota > Flavobacteriia > Flavobacteriales > Flavobacteriaceae > Flavobacterium > Flavobacterium sp. CFBP9031. The sequence continues at coordinate 28,347 of NZ_JAXCWF010000003.1, read as the reverse complement.
ATCCCTTGAATAAGCTCCATAACTTCATAAGATGTTTTGGTGTCAAGAGCTCCTGTTGGCTCATCGGCAAGTAATACTTTCGGATTCGAAGCTAATGCTCTTGCAATAGCAACACGCTGTTTTTGACCTCCAGAAAGTTCATTTGGCAAGTGGTTAACATGAGAACCCAAACCTACTTTCTCCAAATACTTCATCGCTATCTCGTAACGTTCCTTCCTTTTAACGCCTTGATAATACAAAGGCATCGCTACATTGTCTAATGCTGTTTTGTAATTTATTAAGTTAAAAGACTGAAAAACAAAACCTAAAAATTTGTTACGATATTTTGAAGCAATTGTTTCGTTTAATTTCTTAATTGGTGTTTTGTCTAAAATATAACTTCCTGAATCGGCTTCATCCAAAATTCCTAAAATGTTAAGAAGTGTTGATTTACCCGAACCAGACGATCCCATGATTGCAACCAATTCCCCTTCCTCTATATTAAAATTAATCCCTTTTAATACATGTAATTGCGAACTTCCCATTTTATAGGATTTGTGTAAATCTTTAATTTCAATCATGGTATTGTTAATTTTTTTAGACAATAATAACGTATTTATTAAGTAATTTATGATAATAAAAAGTTAATAATTATGTTACCTATTTTCTATTAGACTACCTTTTTTAGTTATTGTTACACTTTTTTCAGAAAATATGATTGTTTTTGTAATTTTACCTTGTCTAAAAATTCATACTAAAATGAAGCTTACTTCTATTATTACAATGTTTTCGGTGCTTGCCGTACTAACAAGCTGTTCTTCAACTTCAAAATTAGAAACATTAAAACCTGAACCCGATGATGCCAGCCCGCTAGTTTATGATAGCAGCCCGTCTTTTATCAATCTTCCTATTACGATTAAATTAAGTGATATCGAAAATCAGACAAACACGCTCCTTAACGGATTGATTTATGAGGATAATAACATCCAAGATGATGATATTGAAATGAAAATCTGGAAACAGGCACCGATCAAAATTCAAAATGATCCATCAAATCCGAATAAAAGAATTAGAACGATTTTACCGCTTAAAGCGAATATCAAATATCGAATCGGAACAAAAAAAATGGGGATAGAGCTCTACGACGTTAGAGAATTTAATCTAAACGGAGTGATAACTTTATCTAGCGAAACCACTCTTACCAATTGGAAACTAACAACAAAAACAGAGTTCAAGTCTCTAAATTGGAACGAAAGCCCAACAATGACCGTATTTGGCAAAAACATGCCGATTACTTATTTAATAAATCCGGCTATTTCTATTTTTAAAAACCAGCTGGAAAAGGAAATTGATGGAGCAATTGAAAAATCAATGGATTTCAAACCAAACGTTCTTCAGGCTGTTGAAAAAATCTCTACTCCTTTTCAAATGAGTGATACCTATGAAAGCTGGTTGCGAATTGTTCCGATCGAAATTTACTCTACCAATGCAAAACTGAAAAACGATTCTTTCTTGCTTGATATGGGAATGAAATGCAATATGGAAACCATCGTTGGAAAACAGCCAGAATCAAAATATAATTCTAGCAAAATTGCGCTAAAACCTGTTGCTAAAATCCCAAATCAGATTTCTGCTAATATTGCTGCCATTTCGAGTTATGTAGATGCATCAAAGATTATGACCAAGAATTTTGCAGGTCAGGAGTTTGGCTCCGGAAGCAAAAAAGTAACCGTAAAAAATGTTTCAATTTGGCATAAAGACGGAAAAATGGTCATTGCTTTAGACGTTTTAGGATCTATAAACGGAACACTTTATTTAAATGGATTTCCTTCATACAACGCACAAACAAAAGAGATTTATTTCGAAAAGCTAGATTACGTCTTAGACACCAAAAGCAAATTGATGCGTACAGCAAACTGGCTCGCGCAAGGTTATATTCTTAGAAAAATGGAAGAAAGCTGCCGTTATTCCATTCAACCGAATTTGGAAGAAGGCAAAAAAAGTATGGCAGGTTACTTAAAGAACTATTCGCCGATGCCTGGAGTATTTGTTAACGGAAAAATGGAAGACATTCAGTTTGATAAAATACAGCTAACCAATCAAGCCATTATAGCCTTCATCAAAATAAACGGAACGGTTAATGTTTCGGTTAACGGACTTAAATAAAAACAAAAAAAAAGCAGTGTAATTACACTGCTTTTTTCTTTTTAGAATACATTCGATAAATCAAATATCCAATTATTAATACAAGTAAATACGGAATTACCATTAAGTAAACAATTCCATCATTTACAGCTTCAGCCTTTTTGGTATTAGAATCTCCTCCTAAAGCCGCACGGCACATTGCACATTGCGCATTAGCAGAAACTCCAATAAAGAAAAAACAAATTCCAAAAAACAGAGCTTGAAATTTGAATTTCACGATTTGAATATTATTTTTTTTAGTGTACATAATATGGAGAAATCATTAAGTAAACCACCACTCCCGTTACTGCTACATATAACCAAAGCGGGAAAGTGATTTTAGCTATTTTTCTATGTCTGTCAAAACGTTTTGCAAGCGCTCTTACATAAGTAATCAAAACAAGTGGAATAATAGCAATTGACAATAAAATATGCGTTACAAGAATAAAGAAATACACATAACGCAATACTCCTTCTCCTCCGTATTTTGTAGAATCTGAAGTCATATGATACGCTACATACATAACCAAAAATGCAACCGACAATGCAATAGCAAAAGTCATTAATCTTTCGTGTAATTTTTGATTTCCTTTCTTAATTGCCATAACAGCCAAAATTAGCACAACAGCAGTAATACCATTTGTAGTTGCATAAATTGGAGGTAAAAATGATAAAGGTTCTACATTAAAACCAAAATCTTTTAATTTAACACCAAATAAAATTGCCACGACAACTGGAATTACAATTGAAACCGCAATAATGAACTTGTTATATTTTTTCTCTAAAGTATTATCTTCCATTTTTATTCTTCTAATAAAATTTTAATGTCTTGCTGAATATCTCTTACTCCTTTTTTATCTAAACCGTCGTAGTATATACTCGGATTTCCGAATTCATCTTTTCTGCATCGAATGTTTCCGTCTTTGTCAATTAAAGCAAACAAACCAGAATGCTCAAATCCGCCGCTTACTTTATCATTTTCTCCTGCATAAAGATTAAATCCTTTATTAGACAAATCCATAATTACGTTTCTGTCTCCAGTTAAGAAATTCCAGTTTGAAGATTTAACACCTAACAGTTTAGCATGATCTTTTAAAACTTGTGGAGTATCGTGTTTCGGATCGATTGTAATAGAAACAATTCCAAAATTAGGATTCCCAAAAAAAGTCTTTTCAATCTCCAGCATGCTCATGTTCATCTTTGGACAGATAGAAGGACAAGTTGTAAAGAAGAATTCCAAAACATATACTTTTCCTTTATACGTTTCATTCGAAATTTTCACATTGTCTTGATTGGTCAATTCGAATTTTGGAGCCGGACCAATTGTCAAAAGCTTCGCATCTTTTGAAGTTTTAACCCCAACATTATCCAAACGGTTTCCTTTTACAACGTCACCGTTTTTAACTCGATCGACAATTTTAGGAATGGCATAAATCCCGAAAATTAGAATCACAAAAGAGATTCCGATATATGATTTGTTTTTAAACATTATAAATGATTTTTTAAAGTTGCTTTGTAGCGTTATGATTCTTCTTTAAAGCTGCGCGATACTCGTAAAGAATAATCTTGAAGTCATCAAGCATTTCATTACTCAACTCAGACGGATGAAAAGTATCATAACCTTCTTTGTATTCTTTCTGATCTTTTCTTCCTCTCAGATTGCGTTCTTTATCGACAATATACACATTAGAAGTTCCAAGGTTTTCATTCAGTTTTTCTTTTAAATGCAGTCCGTCATAAAATTTCTGGATCTCTTCTTTTGAAGCAAAAACAAAATTCCAATTCTTAACATCTGTGAAAGGAGATAAAGCATCAACAATTTTTTGAGCTTCTTTTTCAGTTCCTATCGGACACAACACTACAAACTGAAGATCTTCAAAACCGTTATAACGTTTGTAGATCTTTTCATTTAGATTAAAATAATTACCTCTATTTTCTAAAATATTTGTACCAGCAAAACCTAGCACGGTAATCTTTTTATCAAGGGAGATTTTTTTTCCGTTTAATGAATTCCAATTTCCAAAGTCGGCCACTTTTGGTGTTATTACAGGAAGTGTTGTAAAACTATTTACACCTGAAGCGAAAAACAAATACGCTACAATTGGCAATACAAAAAGTACAAAGAGAACTATATTTTTTTTCATTGTATTAACGGAGAATTATTGAGGTACAAAAATAAAAAAAGCTCCGTAAATCGGAGCTTCTTTTCGAATTAATATCATGTTAAAAATTCCATTTAATAGTAGAATCTTTAAAAACCCCATAAATATAATGTCCTTCTGTCAATAGAATAAACAATAAATATAAAACTAGGAAGATAACAGGAGAAACTACAGACCATCTAAGGCTGCTTTTTTCACCTTCCATGTGCATAAATGCCCATACAATATAGTATGCTTTGAAAATTGTAAGGATATAGAAAATCCAGTTTAACAAATTCAAACCAATAAAGTGAGTAAATTCTAATGATGCAGGTTTGTAGATACCCAAAATAACTTCAACTGTAGTTACTACTGAAAGTAATGCGAAAACAAACCAGATTCTTTTTGTATTTGATACGTGCTCGTGTGACATAATAATTAAATGCTAAAAATTAAACTAGGTAGAAAACTGTAAATACAAATACCCAAACTAAATCTACGAAGTGCCAGTATAAACCAACTTTTTCTACCATTTCGTAGCTTCTTCTCTTCTCGTAAGTACCTAATAATACATTAAAGAAAATAATGATATTGATAATAACTCCAGAGAATACGTGGAATCCGTGGAAACCTGTAATAAAGAAGAAGAAATCAGCAAATAATTTATTACCGTACTCGTTTCTGATCAAGTTAGCACCTTCTACTACATACTTAGCTGTTGCTAAATGTTTTTCAGATTCTTCTCTTGACAAGATTGTCTTTTTCTTTTTATCTGTAAGTTTTTCTGTTCTGATTAAAACTTCAGGGTGTGCTTTAAATCCAGCCTGAACTTCAGCAACTGTGTAAGTTGGAAGAGACTGAGCGTCTTCCATAAACCAAGTTGAGTGGCTTCTTGTTAAAGCTTCTCTTTGTTCTGGCAATTTAACAGCAAAATCAGCTAAAGCTACTCTTTTACCATCTTTATCCACAAACTGAAGCAAACTACCTCCAGCAGTTTCAACTGCACCATATTCTCCTTTAATGAAGTTTTTCCATTCCCAAGCTTGAGAACCAACGAAAATTAAACCTCCAATAATAGTTAAGAACATGTAAACAGCAACTTTTGTCTTTTTCAATTGGTGTCCTGCATCAACAGCTAATACCATTGTTACAGAAGAAAAGATCAAAATAAAAGTCATTAATGCTACATAATACATTGGAGCCGCAACACCATGCATAAATGGGAAGTGAGTGAACACTTCATCAGCCAAAGGCCAAGTTTCAATAAATTTGAATCTAGAAAAACCATAAGCTCCTAGAAATCCAGAGAATGTTAAGGCATCTGATACGATAAAAAACCACATCATCATTTTACCATAACTTGCTCCTAAAGGCTCATTGTGACCGCCTCCCCAAGTTTTTTCGTCGTTGTTTGCAGTAGTAACTGTCGCTCCCATAAAAGATATTCGTTAAAAAGTTCCCAAATTTACGTTTTTTTCTTATTTAAAGAAATATAAAAATAAAAATAAATATACCCATAATAAATCCAAAAAGTGCCAATACATCGCACCTAGCTCTATCCCAAGAGTTTGAGTCGAATTGTATTTTTGTTTAAAATGATTATAAATTATAATTAAAAGTGAAATTAATCCGCCAGCTAAGTGTAACAAGTGTGTAACTGTTACCACATAAAGAAAAGTTGTAGTAATTGAACTACCTTCTCCTGTAAAGTAATACCCTTCTGAAACGATTTGTCCAAACCCTTTGAATTGTAATACCACAAATAAAACCCCTAAAGCTAAAGTTCCAAGAAGCAATCCTGTAACCGCACTTCTATTGTCTTTTTGAATGGCTTTTTTTGCCAAGTAAAAAGTAACACTGCATGCAATAATTACCGCTGTACTCCAATAGAAAGCCGAAGGAAGTTCAAAATTCTTCAACCAGTCTGCTCTTGATTTACTAACTACAAATGCACTAGTTAAACCAGCAAACATCATGGTCATACTAACCATTGCGAAAAGCAGAATCAGTTTTGCCGATTTTGATTTCCTTACTTGCTCTTCATTTGTTTTCAATGTCATTTCCATAACAACTATCTTAAAAATTTATCTACTATAAATACAATTTGCAAAAGCGAGATATAAGAAACACTCACTAGCATTAATGTTCTCGCTGCCTTTGCAGTTCTTAACTTATACAAACGAACCGCATAAAAAAGCATCCAAATCCCTAATAGAAACACTAAAACTGCCGCAATTGGAGAAATAAACAACTGACCCGTAAAACCTAACACAGGTAATAACGATGCTATAATAAGCCAAATTGTATACAATATTATCTGTAATGCTGTTCCTTTATCTTTTTTACCTGTCGGAAGCATAAAAATTCCTGCTTTCTCATAGTCTTCATACAAAAACCATCCAATAGACCAAAAATGTGGGAACTGCCAAAAAAATTGAATTAAGAATAAAGTCCCTGCCTCGATGCCAAATTCGCCCGTTGCTGCTACCCAGCCCAACATAAACGGAATCGCTCCTGGAAATGCCCCAACAAAAACAGACAACGAAGTTACTGTTTTTAATGGTGTATAAACACTTGTATACAGAAATATAGAAATCGCAGCAAACATTGCTGACTTTGCATTTATCGTATAAAGAAGTGCAATACCAATAACAGTAAGCAAACTTGCTACTAATAAAGCGACTTTAGGAGACATGCGTCCTGAAGGAACTGGACGGTTTTTGGTACGATCCATTAAAGAATCGATATCTTTTTCTATTACTTGATTAAAAGCATTTGAAGCTCCTACCATACAATAGCCTCCAACGGCCAAAACAGCCAAAACACTCCATTTAAAAGGATGTTCAGAATCTACTCCTAACAAATATCCAGCAATAGAAGAAAACAATACACTAATAGCTAAACCAGCTTTAGTAATCTCTTTAAAATCTAGAAATATTGATTTGAGTGATAATGTGTTTTTTGCAGCGTCCAATACCGTTGTATTTTGTGTATTTTTTTTGAGTGGTGCAAATGTACAAATTAGATTGTAGAATTTAAACCTATAATTTTAGATTTTTTTCAATAAACCCTATAGAAATTAAGATCTCAGCATTCTTTAACACTATTATTTCGAAAAATCTTATTAAAAACTAGTAATCAAAATACCAATTAAAAATATCTGAACGTAATCCGATACTAAACCAAGTAGTACTTTGTTTAAAAGTTGTTGCCGTTTCTTGAGTCGGATCAAAATTTCTGTAGATCAAACTTCCAAATAGTTTCAAGTTTGTCATCGGGTTAATTAAATATCCTCCTTGAACATCTGCAATAAAAACACTGGTTTTATTTCCTTGTCCGATTTTCACACCCGTATCAAACGGACGTTTTACATCGTAACTTTTATAAATATTTCCTCCGTAGTTATATGAGTCTACTGCGGTATCAAAATCCAAACCTCTAGTTCCAACAGTCAATTTTGCATCGGCAAGCCAACGCCCTTTGTGGTATCTCGCAATTGCAATAAGTTCTTTAAAATTACCACCCCATTGATGTCCTACACTCTGATTGTTGTGTCCGTAGTTTGTAATAACAGCACTGTGCGAGTACACATAAGGACGAACACTATTTAATTCAACCTGCAACAAAAGATCTTTTACATTAAATGCATTGAAGTATTTTGCTCCAAGCTGAAATCCGAATTTATTTTTCCAGCTTTGATTTCCCGCTCCAACATCTGAAACAGAAAACTCATCAATCAAGAACTGCGAATAAAGATTTATACTATTATTCCATTTGTATTTACCTGTTATCCCCAAAAGTGCATTTCCACTTTTAGATGAAGATCCAAATTCTACTGCACGATAAAAAATAATCGGATTAACAAAATTAGCATCAAAACCTCTGTTGTTGGTGTCTGTCCAAACTACAGATTCAAAAAATCCTAAGTTTACTCTATTTGAAACGTTCCAGCTTAAATAATGGTTCGCCATAAATTTTGTTGCATACGTCTTTTCGGCTGTTACTTCTGGACGAACATCTTTCATCCACATATACGTATTGGTATATTTAATTTTCCAAAATTTAGTGTTGATTTTAAAGTACGGGTACGGACTTGCTCCATCGCTTTCCAACAAAGAACGATAACCATCACCTATGAAATTTCTTCCGTAACCCAATTGAAAATCAAATATTTTTCCTGGTGCGAAAGTGATATTCGCTTCCGCTAAAGGAAAATCATAGGCATCGGTTTTGAATCTTTTTGCAATTCCAACTCCCGGAATTATTGCCGGATTTCCTCCAGATGGCTTAATAGATTCCGCATAATCGTTAAAATAACCTGCAAATCTTCCCTGACTTTCAAAAAATGTAGTCGTAAAGTTAATTTGTTTCCCTAAACCTCCTCTAAAGTTTAGCGCCCTTGTATTCACGTAAGTGTAAGATGCATCAAGATCTGAAGCCTTACCCATTTGTAAATCTACAATCGGATTTAAGGCAAACCAATAATCTTCTCCTTGAATCTGCACTAGATTTTCATTCCACCATTTTCTTCCCAGCCAAGTCGATGTTTTTTTCTGCAAGGATTCATTTACCGCTCTCAAATTATAATATTTTGAAACCTCAGCGTAAGTATAAGGTTTAGATGCTGTATGATTATTAATCCCAACTTGATTCATTTCTGCATCAAACTGCGCATAATAACTATGTGAAAAAGGAATATTTAAATGACTATCAAATTCTGGGTTATTGTATTTTTTGTATACAATACTATCCAGCTCAGTCATTGGTTTTTGTGTTGGCTTTAATATTTCTGCCGCTGCCTGAGCTTCTGCTGCAAGCTGTGAAGCGTTTTTTAGTGGTATATCAATAGAAATCGTATATTTAGAATAGGTTGGTTTTCCATTGTAAGTTGAGGGTTTTATTTTTGGAAATGTGCCAAAAACTCTTTTTGCTTCTTCCGACAATTCTTCCGTTTCTGCAGAAACATAAATTACTTTAAATTCGCCTTCTGCATTTACCTCAAAAAGTACTTTTACCACTCCTTTATAATTGTTTTCTTTTAATTTTTGAGGAACTTGAAAATTGCTAAACACAAAATCTTGAACTTCTTTATAAAAACAATTTTCTAATTTTTTGCCTTCTAAATTTTCGCAGTTAGGAAAAACTGGAAACATTTCTGCTGCAAAACCTGGCTGAACAGAAGAATTACCATTTTGCTGAGCAGAAACAATAAAGAACGAAGAAATTAAAACAAGGGACAAAAAAAACTTATTCACTTAAAATTTGGGTATTTATTTAATATTGATTTGGGGAAATTTCTCCGTTTACAATTGCTTTTGCTGCCGAAGTTCCGATACGTTTTACTCCTAAACGAATCATTTCTGCCGCTTCTTCAAATGAACGAACTCCACCAGCTGCCTTTACTGAAAGCGGCGAAGCATTTTCTAGCATCATAATTATTGCTGGAACTGTTGCTCCATTTGGAAGATCATTCTCTGTTTTATAAAAACCTGTAGAGGATTTCACAAAAACAGAATCAAAATCTTCTTCTTTAAAATTAGACACTACAACATGTTTTATTAAAGAAGATAACTGGATAATTTCTTTATCTGTTAAGGCCGCAACTTCAATAATCCATTTTACTGTTTTATCATTTGCCAATCCAATCTGCGTTCCAATTAAAATTTCTTTTTTAACCAAATCGAGATCTCCATTCTTGAACGCTTCATAATTACAAACAAAATCTAAATCGTCAGCTCCATTTGCAATTGCTTCGTTTGCTTCTTTAATTTTGGTTTCCAAACTTGACTTTCCTTCTGGAAAATCAATTACAGTTCCAACCAATAAAACAGAATTGGCTTCAACAATCATGTTTTTTGCCAAAGAAACATACTCTGGACGAATCATAATTAGCTTAAAACCTTCTAGAATTGCTTCCTTAATTGCATTTTTAACCACAACAGTATTTTCTGCTTCCGAAAGACCAGCTTGCGATGCAGTTTTCAAATACGTGGAGTCTAAATATTGCTTTACATTCATTTTGATTGAAGTTGCAGGAAACCAGCACAAAAGTACATTTTATATTGAAAAAACATAGCTTTTAACTGCTTGATTTTCTTGTAATAAAAAACCCACCGAAGTGGGTTTTGAAATTATATTTTATCGATTTGACTCTTAAAAGCTATTGCAGAAAAAACTGCCACAAACGCTCCTAGTGCATTTGCTAAAACATCTGTAACATCTGAAGCTCTTGTTACTGTAAGAGCACTTTGGAGAATTTCTATCGTAATTCCGAAAAAAACAGAGAATATAAAAGAAATCAAATACGCTTTATAAGCGTCTGCTTCTTTTCCTTTTAATTCTTTTTTGAAAAACAAAATCCATGAAATTGTAAATCCAAAATGAAAACAGAAATGTACAATTTTATCAATGCTTGGAAAACTAACCGCTGGTATATTACTAGAATCTGTAAGACAAAAATAAGTAATGATTCCAGAGCAGATAATTGCCCAAATTAATAATAGTTGTTTAGGCACCGATTAATTCTTTATAAGCTTGATCAGACAATAAAGTGTCAATTTCTGAAGCATCAGCAATTTTTATTTTAATCATCCATCCAGCCCCATAAGGATCTGAATTTACAGTTTCTGGAGCACTTTCTAAGTCTTCATTAAAAGCAATGATCTCACCTGTTAATGGTAAAAATAAATCAGAAACTGTTTTTACAGCCTCAACAGTTCCAAAAACTTCATCTTTTGAAAGTGTCTGATCTAAAGTTTCTACCTCAACATACACGATATCTCCTAACTCTTTTTGTGCAAAATGAGTAATTCCTACAGTTGCAACATCTCCTTCGATGCTAACCCATTCGTGATCTTTTGTGTACTTTAAATTTGCTGGTATGCTCATAATCGTTGTGTTTGAAAATTGATTGTTTAAAATTTAAGCCACAAATGTAATAATCTTCTAATAAAATCTAGTTTAGAAACTAAAATTTAATTTCCAAAATTATAACGAAGTGTGAAACCTGATCTGATATTCGTTAAAGGGAAAGAAGTCGAAATAACTGCTTTCGAGAACGAATGATCGTAATAAAATATTGCTGTTAAGTTTTTACTAAACGCATAATCGGCCGTTAATTTTAAAGTCCAGATGTTCTGTCCCGCTGCCAGCTGATTATTATCGTAATCTAAATATCGAACTAAAGTTTCATTATTTCTATATGAAAAATCAGCTTTTATATTGATATCACTCTTAATAATTCCAGTTGGATTATCTGCCAATCTTGATGAAATAATAACATCTTTAAAACGATATCCTACTCCAACAACATACTCTACTCCTTTAACCTCTGTCAATAAATTATTATCAAAACTCATAGACAATGCACGGTCTTTTTTAACTTCTGTCAATAAACGGAATGAATTTTTCAACTCAAAATCAATTCTCATCAGCGGGCTAAATTGCTCCACTAAGTTAACATTAGACATGATTGTTTTATTGAAGAAGTTCGTATTTACGTCTTGCCCTCCAGGGGTTTCCAAATAATCAAAATTTGACCTAAACTGACTTATTGTATATGATGCTCTATAATTATGTTGTAACGAAAAACGTCTAAAATGATCTTTGAAATACTTATAACGCATTAAACCATTATACTTCACATTCCAGTTCGGGATAGGGAAACTTCTAAAAATCCCTGTTGAACTCTTTGAAGCATCTGCTCCTGTATATGCCGCCATAAATGAAGGCAATAATACCGCTTGATTACTTTTTGAGAAACCAATAGGATAACCTTGATTGGCTACATAAATTTTATAATTTGGATCTGATTCATCTGGAATAGGATTATTTGCATCTCCATATCTAGGAATCTCCCCTCCTCCATAATGCTGTTCTGCCAAACGATTTGCAATAACTAAACGATTGCTTCTAAAATCATCAAACGCAGAAGACTCCGTTTCTGAACTTGTTGAGAAAGCAGTCTTAATCAATACTGTAGAAATTGAAAACATTCCATAACTGTATGGTGATAATGCGATATACTCGCCTGTATTTTGATCTACACTGTATTGCTCTGATGAGTTTTCAGAATAAGCACGATCCATAGCCAGATCGATTTTCAAATCAGGCAGTAAATCTACGTTTGCCATTACTTTCAAAAGCTTATTACTTACTTGCGTAAAGTTTTGATTAAAATTCTGGTAATTAGTCAGCCATCCATTTTTGGCAGCTTCAAAGCGTACATCATCCTGACTACCGAAAACAAACCCTAACGAAGGTTTAGATGTACCAAAGAAACCAACTCCAGGAATATATCCCGGCAAAACGGTTCCGCTATTTTTTGTATAGTTGATTTGAACATTTTTAATACTTGTTAAAACCCCGATCAAACCATCATAAAAAGGATTACTGCTGGTAACTGGTTTAGCCGTATTTACAATTTTCTCTCCCGGTTTTGGTGGTGCAACAGGTTTTGGTTTTGCTGGTTTACCCCCTGGTGTCAAACCTAAATATTTATACAGCGTATTCATATTTAATGTCGTAGAGAAAGTATTCGAATTGGCATTTTGAACCGTATTTCCTAAATCCCAAGACACTCCACTGTCATCAACGTATTGAGAAAGCGCCGTAGACGATCTTTGCCAATTGTAATCTGCCGTATAAGAATAGTTTGCTTTTATAAAACTAAATATTGGAATTTTATTAATTGGAATGTCATAGTTTAAAACCAATTGCTGTAAATGCTGATTTGGTATACCAATATCAAAATAATCATCCCAGATATTAAAATCTTCTTTTGGCGTATTATCGTCGTTCAAAAAGTTTCTTACAATATTGTTAGACGCTGCTGTGTAATTTAATTTTAACGATTTTGTCAAATTAAATCCGAAACCATACTGATAATTAAATGCAAAGTTTCTTCTGTAAAGAGGATCTAATCCAATGCCTTCTACATCAACTTGTCTGTATTGCTGGCGATTACTTTGCCTTAAAATATTGGTATTAAATGAAACGTTCGAAGGAAGATAATTGATATTAAAGTCGCTTAGCAATTTCCAATATTCACTTGTTTTCATGAATTTGGTTTGCTTAAACGGAACTACTTCTTTAGGCTGAAAAGTGTAAGCATAATTGACCGAAGTATTAGACTGCTCATCATTATAACTTTCAACTTCATAATCATGTCGCTCTACCTGATTATATGACTGCGAGAACGTAAAGTTTTCTACATCATAAACATGCGGCTTCTGTTCTGGCGCTCTATCTTTTCTTACCCCAATAAAATTGATGCTTTTACGCTTCGTGTAATCAACCGCACGGGTTCTAATATTTTCTTTTTCTGTCGGATCTGTAGTTTCTGCTATTAATTGATCTAACTTAATATCCTGATTAAACGGATCGTATTCTGGCGTAATAACTTCTTCTCCAATAGCATAATTGAATGGAAGATTAATACCCCATTTCGGTGGCAATAACTTTCCTAAATTTATATTGGTTACAATGTTGTACTGCTGAATATCTTCACGATCTCTCTCGTTGGCTCCTTGCTCAAGAGAACCAAAACCGATTGTGCTCTTTTTTCCAGAAGCAGATAATGTCATTAAATCGGCCATATTGGTATCTACATTCAGTAATGCAGCCATACCTCCTTTGTTTTCCAAATCGGACATACGAAGTTCGTTAAACCATACTTCTCCCATAATATCCTTATGGTTTGCCGCGCTTTTTACCCCGACCATTAAATTTCGAACTAAACCGAAATTCGGATTTCCTTTAATACCTAAAGTCAATTTACCATCCTGGTCACCACCGTCTACATCTGGATCTCGGTCTGGATAATAAATACCATTTATATCTCTTTTTGGCGAATTAATATCGATATTCATTCCCAAGATTTTCATTCTAGTAAGTAATGAAAGTGCTACATCAATATTATTTTCTTCAAGCCACACTTGATCTGGACTTATAGTACAACTTCCTCCAGTTCTCGTTACTTTTAATGGAATCTCAATTTGATAAAAGTTTTGTGTGAAGTCATTACCAAAACGAATAAATCCGATCATCTCATCGTCTAAAAGCTGAGTTTCGTTTGGCAGAGATTCTGCGTGAAGGAACATTTTCAGTTTTTTGTACTGACGCATATCAACACTTACATTTTTGAAAACTGCTCTAGAATCTTGATATTCTAATCCGGAACCTGCAATTCGCAATGCTAAAGACTGTTCGTTCTGATTGATAATTGTGTTGTTGTTGTACAATTGCTCTCTTTGAACTCCTGGCGGAATAACATAATTTACAGGACATTTAGTTCCGTTTTCCTGAATATTTACAGCTGCAACATCAAATTGAGTTCCGTCATCATCAGGATTTGTATCATTTGCATCAAGTGTTCCTGTATACTTTCTCCATTCTCCTCTAACTAAATCTAGTGCTCCAAAACGAACTGTCATTTGATCATTAAATCCAGTCATGAACATACGCATGAAACGAATAGATCTAAAATCGGTAATATTTCCAATAGTATTTTGAGGTTTCGAAACCGGAATTTTAAACTGAATCCATCTTGCATTGGTTGTACTACCATTAGGAAGATCTACGTTTTGAACCTCTCTAATATCCGTAATATAATTTTCTCCAACTTGCATTCCTGGTCTTACATCAATACTATATTCATAATACGCATTGATTGTACTCATGGTATTATCACGATTGATGTCTTCAACGTCTGGAAGAGTTGTAGAACCACGATTTGGATCATCAACACTTACAGCAGAGTTCCCCTCTGTTCCATTGTATCTTTTATAACGCTGTAAAATGCCTCCTTCTGTATTTAAGAAGTATTTATAGTTATCTGCTGCGGGATCTTCTTCTCCTGCATAGTTGGTATAGATTGATCCCTCTTTTGCGTCTGGCAAACCATCTAAACCAACATCCTGATTTTTACGATTGTCTGGATTAGTATCAAATGCATAAATCAATGATTGAGATGCTGGCACGTCTCCCCAAATCGGTTGTGGATTTACCATAATCTGATCTGGTCCTAAACCATTTTCATATTGTTTTCTTCCGTCTTTTAGAACGTCTTCTGAAACTTCTCCTAAATTGAAGTAAATTTTTCCATTATTAGTTCCTTGAGCCTGCCCCGTACCCACATAAGGATCCAATACCCAGAACTGAATGTATTCAACGTTTCCTTGCTCAAAGTTTGTAGAATTCAGCGCACGCATAATTCCACCAAAATTAGATGAAGGGCTGCTTGAACTAAAATTAGGGTTATTATTGTAAGGCCCTCTATCTGATGGATAATATGTTAAGTCTAATGTATTAACAACCTGAATCTGTCCTTGTGCAATATCTGTATTTGGATAAAGCTCTCTGCTATAAATTCTTCTTGTTGAGTTTAATGATAAATCATCATTTGAGACTCCTGATGGTTTTGAGGTGTAGAAAATTGGATCGATAGTATACCAAGCCAATTTTGCACGTTTAAAACCATACTCAAGCGTATTGGAGTTGGCATTGAAAGTATTGTCTGTTGCAGAAGTAATAAATGGCGTAGAAGCCAAACTCCATGCATAAGCAGATCTCATATCGATTGTAGTCTGAGTACCTTCAAAATCGTCGATATAAATAGTGGCTTCGCCTTCAAAATCACTTGCTTTTGGAGCATCTGGTTTCAAAAATGCTACTTCTCCACGAATCGAAAGATTAGACGGAACATCGGTATCTATATTAGGTAATTTATTAGCCAATCTTGTCAAAAACGGAACTTCCGTCGCATAATTTCCATTAAAACCAAAAATGGTATTATTTACAGATTCTTGTCCGTAGCTTGATTTTTGAGTGAAAGGACGTTCTGTCATTTTTAAGAACGTACCTCCAACAACAAACTTTTCAGAAATTTTATGTTCAACATTGAATCCCATAAATCTTCTTGTCTGCTGCCCAAAGATTGAATTGTTCTCCAACGAAACTTCAATCGGTGTATTAGAAGCTTGAAGCGAAGGATCCAATATCTGTACACGTCCTAATTGATAATCGACACTATAATCTATACCCTCTACTAAAACACGTCCTGCAGCAGTTACCACAACAGACCCTTGCGGAACATTAAAGGCTCCAATAGGAATACCATTGCTTCCTGAAGATTTATATTTTCCTCTTAATAAGAATTTATTTTTATCGCTATCCTGCAATGCACCAGCCTGAGTATTCTTGTACATGTTTCTAAAGACATACTTTCTCTGATTTGCATTATAGGTAGCTGGATCATTATAACTTTCTCCAGAGTTGGTGTTTAACTTTCTAAATAAAAGTTCTCCAAAAGGCTCTTTAGTGGTGAAAATAATTCGGGCATTCTGCACATCAACCGTAACTCCTGGAACATAATCAAAGAATCCATCTCCTCCTGTTTGCGGATCGTTGTTGTAATTTAAACGGTCAAGATTAAAAACATTCAATAATGGCGTTTGGTCTACTTTATCGTCTGGAGCTGGATTTGCCGGAAAAGTACTTCCTGTTACTGGCGTAATATAATTTATTGGCGAAGGATCGGTATAAAGAATATTAAGTCTAAAATCTTCTTGTTTGATTTGATAGGCTTGAGGAATTTGATAAACGTTTTTCATCATCAAGTTCCAAACCGGATTTTGAACGTTTGTCAAACTACTTTTCAGCATTTTTAAAACCAAACTCTGTGTTACAATTGCCTGATTGGCATTGTTGTTTCCTGTAACTACAGTTGCATCTACACCATCACTACCAAACTCCCCTACTTGGTATGTTTTTCCTCCAACTGTATATTCAAACGCAACCGCTAGAATTTCGTCATTGGCCAATCGCTGCTGTAACGAGATGTAACCCAACTGTGCATTAAAAGTATATTCGTTTGCAGTTAATTTCCTAGCATTTTCCAGAACAGAATAATCAGTTCCCTCGTTTACGTTGGTATTATTAAATCCAGATTTTGCTGTTACAATTTCTCTAATATTAGAGTTTAAATAACTTCCTGCTTTTCCAATTGATGCCGGATCGTATTTGTTATTTGTATTATCTGTAGGTGAATCTATTGGGTTATTAAAGAATCCCACAGGATTTGTAATTACAACAACCTGGTTATCTGGCACACCAGAAACTTGTCCTTCCCCTAAATCCTGAAGAGCAATAACGTTTCTTAAGTTGTTACTGGTTGTTGTTACCCTATTTTGTTTATTCGTTACCCATACTTCGATTCTGGTAACTTGAACACGGCTGTCAATTAATGGATAGTTTTTAAGAGAAGAATCATATTTATTTCTAAAGTATTGTGATAAGAAGAAATGTCGGTCATTATCATAATCTAAGGCAAACAAATCGAAGTTTTGTACGGTACCACCACCCTCTGCGACTATACTTTTGGTTTGAGACTTTTGTTCTGAGAAAACTCCCGTAACAGTTGTCTTACCAAATTGCAGTTGCGCTTTAACCCCAAATAAACTTTGTGCGCCTCGAATTAAGGTACTGTTTAAAGGCATGCTCACATTACCGACCTCAACTTTCTGAACAATATCGTCCTCTGAAGGCGTGTAAGCTAGTTTAAATAAGTTCTGAAAAGCAAATGTAGATTGTGTATCGTAGTTGGCATTTACCTCCAAACGAGTTCCAATTTTTCCCATTAAACTCATACTGATTCTTTGATCAAAATCAAAAGTTAGAGAGGATCTGTTTCTTGGCGAAAATGATGGGTTGTCTTGTTTAGTATAACGCATACCCAAGTCCATTTCTACTGACCCTGTGGGCTTTACATCAATGGTATTACTTCCAAAAATGCTTTCGAACAAACTCGAATTGATATAATATCTTGGCAATAAATCTTTTTTGGCTGCCTCGGCTCCCGCTTTTTTACCATCAATAGCATCAGATTTTTTTCTAAAATAATCTCTTCTTGCTTCTTTCAGAACTAAATCTTCGTATTCTTTTGGAGTTAGAATTAAAGGGTAATTGATGGAGAAACCATCTACCGAATTGGTATAGATATAACGATCCGTAATAGGATCGTATCTATATGCCGAAAGTACGCTCGGAGGATCTTCGAGCTCTATCTTACCTACTGAAAACTGAGTTTTAGTTGTATCTTGTGCCGCCGGTGTAACCTGTGCCCGTAAAACATTACCGCAGAGCAATACCAGCAACAAAATACAAATTTTACGCATAGAATTCTTTTATATAAAATGAAATTTATAAGCTTTTTAAAGCCTTTTTGATAATTGTTTCAACGGTAGCTTCTGGATCTTCTTTTACGATTCTTTCTACCACTTTTTCTGAAGCTTTTCGGACAAAACCTAACACTTCTAGAGCAGATAACGCTTCATCTCGGTTTCTATTGTTTTGAACAGCAAAAACTTCGTCAATATCGTACAATTTAACAACTTTTTCCTTTAAATCAAGTATAACTCTTTGTGCCGTTTTGTTTCCAATCCCTTTGATAGATTGGATTACGCCAACATCTCCCGATGCAATAGCGTTTATAATTTGTTTTGGCTCTATAGACGAAAGCATCGTTCTCGCGATTCCAGCTCCGATTCCTGAAACAGAAAGCAGTATTCTAAAAATTTCGCGCTCCGATTTTTCGGCAAAACCATATAAAGTATGCGCATCTTCTTTAATTTGAAGATGCGTATACAATTTTATATTTTCAGAATTTGGAATTAAGGAGAAAGTATGTAGCGATATATTTACCTGATAACCAACCCCTCCACAATCAATTACAACCTCTGTAGGATTCTTTTCTACTAATCTTCCCTGCAAATGTGCTATCATAAATGTAATTTATTAGTATCAAATATAACAAAAATGCCATAAAACTACGACAAATTTGTTCAATCCTTGTTAGAACGTTTATTGTGTTATTTTATTCTTTTTACTTTCTTTTTCCTGTGCATCAATAACAGCAATAGCTGCCATATTTACCATTTCTTCAACGCTAGCACCCAATTGGAAAATGTGAACTGGTTTGCCCATACCCATCATAATTGGTCCTATTGAATTCACTTTATACAATTCTTTCAATAATTTGTAAGTGATATTTGCTGACTCTAAGTTAGGGAAAACCAATGTATTCACTTTTTTTCCTGCTAATTTAGAGAATGGGAATTTCTCTTGAAGCATTTCTGGATTTAATGCAAAATCTGCTTGAATTTCTCCATCAACAATTAATTCTGGATGATTTTTATGTAAGTAAGCTACAGCTTCTCTAACTTTTGAAGCGCTTTCGCTAGTTGAAGAACCAAAGTTTGAGAATGAAACCATTGCTATAACTGGCTCAATACCAAACATTTTTGCCGTTTTTGCGGTCATAATTGCAATGTTAATCAAATCTTGTGCAGACGGATTAATGTTTATTGCAGTATCTGATAAAAACATTGGCCCACGAGAAGTAAGCATCATATTTGCAGTTGCTACCAAAGAAGCGTTAGGCGCCTTTTCGATTAACTGAAGCATTGGTTTAACTACTGAAGGATAGCTTCTAGAATGTCCTGTTACCACTGCATCTGCCTCTCCTTCGTTAACCATCATAGCGGCAAAGTAGTTTCTCTCGCGCATGAATTTTTCAGCATCCAATTTAGAAACACCTCTTCTTCCTCTAGTTTCCCAGAATGATTTTGCAAACTTATTACGTCTTACGGCTTCCTCATCTGTTTTTGGATCGATAATTTCTAAATCGGCATCAAAACCTAATTCTGCTTTTAATTCCAAAATCTGTTCTTTATTCCCTAATAAGATTGGGAATCCGATTCCGTCTTCGTAAACAATTTGAGCTGCTTTTAAAACGTTTAATTGATCTGCTTCAGCAAAAACAATTTTCTTTGGATTTAATTTTGCACGGTTTGTAATCAAACGCACCATTTTGTTATCGTTACCCATACGTTCGCGAAGAACATCTTCGTAAGCTGCCCAGTCTGTAATAGGATTTTTTGCCACTCCAGATTCCATTGCTGCTTTTGCAACCGCTGGAGCTACCACTGTAATCAATCTAGGATCGAATGGTTTAGGAATGATATATTCTTGACCAAAACCAAGTTTTGTTGCACCGTATGCTACGTTAACTTGTTCTGGAACTGGTTCTTTTGCCAAAATAGCTAAAGCTTTTACAGCCGCCATTTTCATTTCTTCATTAATTTTTGTCGCTCTTACGTCTAGCGCTCCTCTAAAAATATAAGGAAAACCTAAAACGTTATTTACCTGATTAGGAAAATCTGAACGTCCCGTAGCCATAATAACATCTTTACGAGTTTCTGTAGCTAAGTTATAATCGATTTCCGGATTCGGGTTTGCCATTGCAAAAACGATCGGATTTTTAGACATTGTCAATAACATTTCTGGCGAAAGAATATCTCCAGAAGATAATCCGATGAAAACGTCAGCGTCTTTTACCGCTTCTGCCAAAGGAATCTGAGGTCCGTCAATTGCATATTTTAATTGTAAATCTGAAAGTGCAGGATTATCTTTAGTTAAAAGTCCTTTACTATTGTACATTAAAACGTTTTCAACTTTTACTCCAAGTAAAACATATAAATCTGTACACGCAATCGCCGCAGATCCTGCTCCAGAAACTACTACTTTTACGTCTTCTGCTTTTTTACCTGCCAATTCAAGTGCGTTGATTAAAGCTGCAGAAGAGATAATTGCTGTTCCATGCTGGTCGTCGTGCATTACCGGAATATCCAATTCTTCGATCAATCTTCTTTCGATTTCAAAAGATTCTGGAGCTTTAATATCTTCCAAATTGATACCTCCAAAAGTTGGAGCAATATTTTTTACCGTTTGAATAAATTCTTCCACATTTTCAGTATCGATTTCGATATCAAAAACATCTATATCAGAAAATATTTTAAATAATAAACCTTTTCCTTCCATTACAGGTTTTCCTGCTTCTGGACCAATATTTCCAAGACCTAAAACAGCTGTACCGTTTGAGATTACGGCTACTAAATTTCCTTTGGCTGTATATTTATAAACGTCTTCTTTGTTTGCTGCGATTTCTAAACATGGTTCTGCAACTCCTGGCGAATAAGCCAATGATAAGTCTCTCTGGGTTGCATATTTTTTTGTTGGAACTACCTGAATTTTTCCTGGAGTTGGTTCTGCATGGTACAGTAACGCCTCTCTTCTTTTACTCTCTTTGTTCATTTTTTTAGCATTTATTCTAGCTTACAAAGATATAAGTCTTGTTTTAAAATGGCGTCTTTTTAGCGTTTTCTTTTCTTAAAATCTATTCGAATAAATAAAAAAAGTCCAATAGAAATTGGACTCGTTTGAATTTTTATCGTTTTTAGCTACTGTTTATTGAGAAATATAAGAATTCAAATGGTTGATTGTGTCTTTTTGAATTTCTATAATTGCCTTCACCACATCGCTGATTGAAATTACTCCAACCACTGTTCCGTCTTCTAAAACAGGCAGGTGTCTTATTCTTTTTTCGCTCATAAGTTCCATACAATCTTCAAGATTATCTGAAAGTTTTACCGTAAAAACATTACTTTCCATAATCTCATGAACAAAAGTTTCTTTAGAAGATTTATCCTTCAGAACAATTTTTCTGGCATAATCCCTTTCCGATAATATTCCTTTTAAAATAGTATCATCCATAACTAAAATTGCTCCAATGTTTTTTTCTCCCATAACTTTTAACGCATCATAAACCGTTAAATTGGAGAAAATAGAATACACATTCCTTCCTTTTGCTTTAAGTATTTGATCTACAGTCATAATGAAAAATTTTTAGGTTTATAAAGTTAAAACAAAAACCAACACGATCTACAGCGAAATCGATTTTTTAAAAACATAAACAATTCATTTTAAACATAATACATCAAAATTTATATTTTCAAAATTATAGTGTAAAGAATGAAATTGTTTAGAATTGTTTTTTGAGGAAAATTAGATTTTTTAACTTTTACCGACCAGAAACCCCTAGCGGGGTTTTTTCATTTTTTTTGACCAATCAAATGTCCCTACGGGACATTATAAATACGGATAAACATTCACTTTCTACCGACCAGTCACTCTTACCGGAGTGTTTTTTTCACACATTATATATAATTCGAACCCCACTCCGGTAGGAGTGACTGATCGGTAGAAAAAAAAATTATCACACCACCTATCCATTATCCCGTAGGGATGATTTATAACCCAAAAAACCCTTTTCTAGAATTTAGAAAAGGGTTTTTAAATTTTATGTGAAGATTCTTTTACATCGCAACAATAATAAACTCGCTTCGTCTATTTTGCATATGCTGTTTTTCGGTACATTTTACTCCGTCTGCACATTTATTGACTAATTGCGTTTCTCCATAACCTTTTGCACTTAATCGATCTTCGCTGATTCCTTTTTGAACTAACCAGTTTTTGGTTGATTGTGCCCTTTTTTCTGAAAGAATCTGATTGCTTTCTGAAGAAGAACGGCTATCAGTATGCGAACGAATATCAAGTCTCATATTTGGATAATCATTTAAAAGATTAACCACTTTCATTAATTGTGGCTCTGATGTCTTTTTAATAGTTGCTTTACCCAAATCAAAGAAATTCATAGGCAGGTTTAACAGTTTTGCAATGTCTACACCTACACGCATAGAACTCAATTTTACTGGACTAATTGCCACTTTTTTGATCGCTACCGTTTTTGCTGCAAGTGGTTTAAAGACTTTATTTAATGCAATCATTTCAGTAGTTTCTCCTTTTTCTTTAAGGATTGTTACTACAACTTCTTTGGCATTATAATCGTTTTTAGCAGTCCTAATGGTGTATTTTTTACCACATCTTAGATCAGGAAAAATGTAATTTCCTTTTTCATCTGTAGTGATTGTTCCAACTGGATCAAATTTTTCATTAAACAAAGTCAGAGAAGTATTAGACAATATTTCCTTTGTCTCTGCGTCTGTTACTGTTCCCGATAAATTTTGTTCGCAGATTAATCTTCTTGTTTCTGTAAATCTGTAAATATCATCCATCCCCAGTCCGTTTTCTCTGTTTGAAGAAAAATAACCGCTTCTGCTTTTACTGTCAATACTGAAGGCAAAATCGTCTTGTTTACTATTTACAGGTTCTCCAACATTTAAAACGTCATCATAAGTTCCGTTAGCTTTAATACGAGAAGCAAAAATGTCTAATCCACCTAAACCTGGACGTCCGTCTGTAGCAAAATACAATTCATTTTCTCCAGAAATAAAAGGAAAGGTTTCTCTTCCTTCTGTATTAATAGTTGGGCCTAAGTTTTCGGGTGTACCAAAAGTTCCATCATTATTAATTGCAACTTTATAAATATCAGATTGTCCTAATGTTCCCGGCATATCTGATGCAAAATAAAGTGTTTTTTCGTCTACGCTTAAAGCGGGATGCGCCGTACTGTATTGATCGCTATTGAACGGAAGTTCTGCAACATTTTTCCATTCGTTATCGATCAATTCTGCTTTGTACAATTTTAATAGCGTTACATTTTTGTCGTTGCTTCTTCTTTTACCATCTGTAAAATTATTTCTAGTAAAATACATCGTTCGTCCATCTTTAGTAAAAATCGGACTCGACTCATTGAAATTATCTTTTTTCCTTTTTACTAAAAGTTCTGGTTTTCCAACGCTTCCGTCTGGAAGCAGATCTGCTGTGTATAATCTAGAGAAAGATCGGTTTGTCCATTGAAAATTAGCTTTAACAACTCCGCCTGTATCGCGTGCAGAAGTAAAAACGATTTTATTATTGTAAACAGCACTTCCGTAATCTGAATATCGAGAATTAACGCCAGCGTCGGCAATTTGGAATCGGCCTGAGTTTTCTTTTATATCTTCTAAATAATTCTTGTCACTTCTAATAAGATCTGCTCTCTTTTCTGCAGTTGCTTTTTGATTGAATTTCTGCAAAATCTCATCAGATCTACGATAATCTCCTCCCGATTTTAATGATTGTGCGTATCGATACAAATATTCAGCATCTTGGTTTTCGTTTATTATAAACAGTTGTTCATACCATTTTAAGGCTTTCTTTAATTCACCATTAAAATAGTATGAATTTGCCAAACGCTGAATTACACCTTCGTTGGTAGTTTCAGCATTTACTAAAGTCTCGTATACTTTTATGGCATCCGCGTAAGCGTACTCTTCGTATTTTTTATCTGCATATTTTATATTCATCGTAGTAAATGGATTTTGTGCATTTACATTTGAAAAAAAACAAAACAGTAAAATAATCAATATTAAATTTCTAGCTTTCATAGGTTGTATTAAAAGAATCTTGGGGATATCATTTTATTGTAATTATTAAAGAATTCGAATCTTAGGAAAACCTCATGAGATCCAGAATTGTATTTTCTTAATCGTGTCGTTTCATGATCGTAACCATAACCTATGTACATTCCTTTTGTAACTTGAAATCCTGCCATTGCACTAACAGATGCACTCCAACGATAAGCAAGTCCTAAAACGAATTTGTCATTAAACATAAAATTTCCTGAAACATCAACTTGCAAAGGAGCTCCTTCTACCATTTTGGTCATTAAAGCTGGCTTGAACT
Organism: Flavobacterium sp. CFBP9031; assembly: GCF_034044945.1. Lineage (NCBI taxonomy): Bacteria > Pseudomonadati > Bacteroidota > Flavobacteriia > Flavobacteriales > Flavobacteriaceae > Flavobacterium > Flavobacterium sp. CFBP9031. The sequence continues at coordinate 3,520 of NZ_JAXCWF010000003.1, read as the reverse complement.
TTATGTACTCTAAATGATCTAGATTAAATACATAACCTGCAATTAAATAATAATTGATTTTTTCTTTGAAAATAGCTACATCGTCTGAGTCATAACGATTTGTTTCTATAAAATTAGGAACCGATAACCCGACATATGCTCTGTCTGAATGAAAATAAAGTCCCGCTCCAACATTGGGCGAAAATTTATTCTTAAGGTTCTGAAACTGGGGATCATCTTGATCTTCATAACTCAATTTATTGATATCGATGTTAAAAAGATTAGCTGTTCCTTTTATTCCGAAAGACAAATTCCATGTATCTGAAGTTGGAATTGTATACGACAAATCTGCCGATAAAGTATTCTCTACAGTTGGTCCGATTTTATCATTTACCAAAGAAACTCCAAGTCCTAAATCACTATTATTCAAAGGTGTATTAACAGAAAATGTACTCGTTTCTGGCGCTCCATCTAACCCAACCCATTGTGTACGATACAAACCAAAAACGCTTAATGCTCCACGTGAGCCTGCATAGGCTGGATTGACTTCGATTGTATTATACATGTATTGTGTATATTGCGCATCTTGTTGCGCATTTGACACAATCGAAAAAAACATAAAAACTAAAATTAATTTTTTCATTTATTAAGTTTTAGAACGGCCTAGGGTTAACTAAGCCGTAATCCATTTTATTTATTAAGGTATAAGTAACCAGATTCTTGATGAGATTTCTGAGCGCTATCTTTGTATTTTAAGATATAGAAATACGTTCCAACTGGAAGACCATCTGTTTGTTTGACTGTAGAACGTCCGTTAGAATATCCTTCAAAAACTCGGTCGTTATTATTGTACTGATCTATACTGAAAACCAAAACTCCCCAACGGTTATAAATTTCAACCGTATTATCTGGATAACATTCAATTCCTCTAATATAAAATCTTGCATTCTTGCTGTCTCCATTTGGAGAGAAAGCATTCATTACTTTAATTGAACATCCGTTTAGGTCTAAGACTGTTGGACTATCTCCGCTATTGCTTGCATCGTCTGACTGATCTTCAACTACAACTCCTCTTACACTACTTCCTTTAACTGTTGCTTGATTACTCACACTGCCACGGTTAATATCTTCTTGAGTGATTTTGTAAACCGCTGTAAAATTAGTTTCGTTAGATTCGTTGACACCCAAATTAATTGCTGGTCCAGAAACTACTACTCCTGGCAACGGATCGTTTATAGTGATTCCAACAAGTGGTACATTTCCTGTATTGGTTACAGTAAATTTGTACGTAATTGTTTCTCCTGCATTTGCAAAACCGCTCTTATTTTCGTCATTGAAAACTGCTGTTTTGATCACAGAAATAGCAGGCACTTCTACAAAAACATTTAATGTCGCAGTAGAACAATTTGACGAATTTGCTTTTTCGCAAACCTGATAAGTCAACGGATAATTTCCTCCTGGCGTGTTTGGCTTAACATTTACCGTTCCGTCAGCATTCCATTCAAAATACGGACTTTCTGTTAAAGGCTTAATTGTAACATCTGCAGGATTTATTGGTTTTCCGTTTATTAAATCATTTTCTAAAACATTTACAAATTCTAATGAACCATTAATTCCATCTGCACTAACATCATTATCATTGTTTAAAGTAATTTGATTTTCTGTTGGCGGAGCTGGGTCTGCAACATTATCAACTGTAATTTTAATTACTGCTTGACTGCAATTTGATGTATTTGCAGCTTCACAGATCTGATAAGTCAATTCGTAAATTCCATCTGGCGTATTTGCAGCAATATTGACTGAACCATTTTCATTTAATGAGAAGTTTGGATTTACTACAGGTATTGATAAAATAACATCTGAAGGCTTAATTTGCGCTCCATTCAATAAGTCATTTAGAAAAATATTAACCGTAGCGTTTGCTCCTTTTTTCACATTTACAGGTCCCGTTTCATCATTATTTGCTTTTATTGAGAATGTTGGACGTGCATTACAATCTGGCGTAGCTGGCGGATAAGCAACAGAAACTGTAACCGTTGGATTTAATGAAAACTCAATTTTCACTCCATTTCTGGTAGCTTCAAATCCGTCGGCACCTTCTGACCATATTCCGTTATTTAAAATCCATCCTGGCCAATCTGTTCCATTTTTGTTGCTGTCAATCTCTGCTCCTGGCCATAAAATATCTCCGCTTAATGGCAGATTGGTTTGAGTTGCCACTACATTATTATTACTATCAATCCATTTTACTGTTAATAGATTATTTGTTGTGAAATTTTCTGGCGAAACAGAATAGTCAACATAAGGAACATTATTTGAACAATAACTATTTGCAGTTACTGCCATTTTTGGTTCTGTTACCGTAACTTTTACAACATTTGAATCACAGTTATTCGGATTTAATTTCTCGCATATTGTGTATGTCAATTCATATTCTCCTGCAGGTGCATTAGGAGCTAGTACAACATTTCCGTCTGCATCCACCGTTAAATATCCTTTTGGATCATCTTTAGTTACTTTAAGATCTACATCTGAAGGCACTAATTTATTTCCATCTTTAGTATCGTTCTCAAAAACATTGATTAGTTTCTGCGGAATGTTTACTCCAATTGCCGATGGCATAAGGTCTTCATTTGCTACAAGATTTCCCCCTGTAACTTTTACTACTGTAATTACCGAATCACAATTTAATGGATTTGTAATTTCACAGATTTTGTATTCGACTTTATAATCTGCTGCCGGCGTATTTGGCGCAACACTTATCGTGTAATCTGAATTCAGAGTCAATCCTGATGGAAGCGTTCCGATAATTTCAAATTTAACTTCTCCTGCTGCCGTTCCAACTGTGATTGGATTTCCGTTTAATTTATCGTTTGCAGTCAATGAAATTGTTTTTCCGCCAATGTTTCCGTTTATCGAAGCGATCACATCTTCAACTGCATCAATTACTGGCAATACTACTGTTACCTTCACAGTATTTGAACTGCAGTTGTCTAGATTTAATTTCTCGCAGATTTCATATGTCAGTTCATAATCTCCTGCTGGAGGATTTGCTCCCAAGATAATTTTTCCGTCTGCATCTACAGTCAGATATCCTTTCGGATCTGCCGCTGTAGTTTTCAGCGTAACATCTGAAGGATCTAATGGCTGCGCGTTTTTAGTGTCATTGTCATATATATTTTTCCCTAATGTCTGAGGAACATTCGATCCTAAAACTGATAGAATTTCATCAGCATTTGCCACAAGATTTCCTGCTGTTACCGGTACGGTAATAGTAACCGAGTCGCAGTTTAGTGGATTCGTGTTTTCGCAGATTTTATATTCTACTTTGTAATCTCCTTTTGGAGTATTTGACGCAACAGTTATCGTGTAATCTGAATTCAGCGTCAATCCTGTTGGAAGCGTTCCGATAATTTCAAACTTAACTTCTCCTGCTGCCGTTCCAACTTTGATTGGATTTCCGTTTAATTTATCGTTTGCAGTTAATGAAATCGTTTTTCCGCCGATATTTCCGTTTATCGAAGCGATCACGTCTTCAACT
>NZ_JAXCWF010000029.1:0-994 GCF_034044945.1 Flavobacterium sp. CFBP9031 | reverse complement strand
AAGACAGAATCAATTACTACTTAATTGGAGGCTACGTATTCGATCTTGACAAATATCAGTATATAAAATTTAAACCCGCCATTTTAACCAAAAATGGTTCAAGGGGCACCATTGCAAGTAGATGTATCTGCGAATTTTATGTTCTACGATAAATTTATGATTGGTGCAGCTTACAGATGGAGCGCTTCATTAAGTGCTATGGTTGGGTTTCAGATCACAGACGGACTTTACTTAGGGTATGGCTATGATCGGGAAACCACCAAATTGAACAATTACAATTCAGGTTCGCATGAGATATTCCTGCGTTATGAATTCTTCTCAAACAAAGGCAAAATGACAACCCCTCGTTTCTTCTAAAAATAAGGCATCATGAAAAACTATACACTACTTTTCGCTGCAATCATAGGCGCTTTTTCATTCGGCAGCTATGCCCAGCAGGCAAAAATAAATGCTGCAGACAAAAAATATGACAGCTACGCCTATGTCGATGCAATAAAGACTTATGAAAAAGTTGCGGCCAAAGGCTACAAATCTGAAGACATGTTTAAAAAACTGGGAAATGCCTATTATTTTAATTCAGATTTTCAGAACGCGGCAAAATGGTACGGCGAATTATTTGCCATGAATCCAAATCCTGAGCCGGAGTACTTTTTTAGATACGCGCAATCATTAAAATCGGCTGGAGATATCGCCAAAGCCAATAGGCTTCTGGAAGAATTCAATGCCGTATCAAAAAATGACAGCAGAGGAAAGCTCTACAGAGAAGATGCAAACTATCTGGACCAGATAAAAGCAAATTCTGGGAGGTACCAGATAGAAGACGCTGGCATTAACAGCAAATACTCCGATTACGGGTCATTTGTCTGCAACAACAAAATTTACTTTGCATCTGCCAGAGATACGGGAAATTTTATACAGCGCAAACACAAATGGACAGGAGAATATTTCACCAATATTTATAATGCTGATCTGGATCCCGCAACGGGAACCGCAT
>NZ_JAXCWF010000028.1:0-1865 GCF_034044945.1 Flavobacterium sp. CFBP9031 | reverse complement strand
AGCCCGCCTGCGCAGATGGTACTGCAGTTTTGTGGGAGAGTATGTCGTCGCCTTTCTTTTGAAAACCCTATCCAAATCGGATGGGGTTTTCTGTTTTTGAAAAATATTGAAATTGCGCAAGAGCACTTCCTTTAAGAATCCCTCCCGATAGATCGGAAGGGGTTTTCTGTTTTTTTAGATGGTTTACTTTATCAGGTTAATCGTAAAGAAAGGAATGATTCTTCTTGTGAATTATGAAGAAGGCAAACCTGTGTTGAGATCTGCATTGGGATGTGGTTGCAAAGAGCATAGCGAATTATTTTATAGTCCTTGAGAAGTAATAAAGCTTGCAAGTTTTTAATCTTTGGAGTTTTATTCTTAAGTTTTAGAATTAGAATTGCCTTTGAAAATAGATGTCTTTTTTATGTGGGATCGCGTTAGGGGTAGAGGCGGTATCATTTTGTGAAATGCTAAACTTTTGGTCGAGCCTTGCTCTAAAACCTTTTTCGCAAAAAAAAAAAATAACAGGCAGCTAGACCTGGGAGAAATTCTCAAATTATTATGGCAAGTATTTACTATTTGTTGTTTTTTGAAAACAATGTACGTGGTAATTTTGTGAATTGTTAGGGTTTTACTCGATACTTCTGGGTTGAATTTATTTTGGTTAATAATCTTTTATTTATGCAGGATTCTTCTGAATGAAGGGAGTGTTCTTTTTTGATGTTTGTATTTCCGTGGAGCTTGGGTAAACTTTTCTAGAAAAACGACGTATAGCCTGATCAGGTGTGAGGTGTTCAAATGATTCTGTTTAATTTTTAGAATCGATTTTTGACGAAGATCTTCCCATAATTTTCATCTTTACTTTTTAGATTTAATTATGAACTGACAAAGTTGGTCTTTTTCTTTCTGTCAAGATATTTTGGGTATTGGGTAGGTACTTTTATTTTGGTCTGGTAAAAAATATAAAAGAATGAAGCAATTTCTTTGTAAATAGATGTTGTTTTAAATTTTTGGATAGAAACGTATTCTATTTAGTTATGTTTTAATGTTCAAAATAGGTGGGTGCATTTTTGATAGATTAGTATTTGTATTGCGTAGTGTAGCGATTGTATTCTGTTAATGTGGATTATGAAAAAAAAATAGAGATTGAGGAGGTTGTTATGGTTGAAATGAAGGGTTCAGATGAATTTTATGGAGTAATTGATTTTTTATAATTTATGATTCTTTGTTGAAAATTTAATTATTGTTTTTATGCTAGGATTTTCAGTATTGAATGTTTTTTATTTCTGCCTTCGAATCTTTGTGTTTAGTTCTGGCTAAAAGAGTTTCTTTTAGAGGGGTTAGTTAAATTGTTTTTTGTGCGATTTTATCTTTTTGAATACTGATAAAAGATGGTTTTTGTTTTTTGGTGAGTTTGTAAAGTTAGATAATGGAGAAAATGGTTGCATTTGGTGGCTTTTTGATTTCAGGCAAAATAATTATAAGAGGTTAAAATATTGCTTTTTTAGATGTTTGCTATTTAGTGAAAGTTTATATGTTTATTAGTAAGTAATTTTTAAAGTCTGAAAAAATATGTGAAGTCTATAAAACTTGGGGTTTTTCGGCAGGACTTATTATGAAAAGAACAATGTAATTAAGAAAAACCTTATAAACAGATAAAAAAGTTCCGACTGTAAACGGCGAGTTATTAGAATGTTAAGAAAAACATGGAAAAAATATCAAAAAAACTCTTTGAAAAAGCTTGCGTAAGCGGAAAAAGGTTCTACTTTTGCACCCGCAACAGCGAAGGCGTTCATCGAAATACTGGCAGGAAAGGAGAATCAGACGGAAAGAAATTTTCAAAAAAAAGATTCGAAAAAGCTTGCGAGATTTGAAAATGCTTTCTA
>NZ_JAXCWF010000027.1:0-3573 GCF_034044945.1 Flavobacterium sp. CFBP9031 | reverse complement strand
CGACTTACCGTCCGCTCCCGTGTCCCCTTTAAGGCCTGCAACATACTCATTCATGTCTTTTCCGTCGTTTCCAGGAAGCTCTTTCCAGATCTCGAATGCCGACTTACCGTCCGCTCCCGTGTCTCCTTTAAGGCCTGCAACATACTCGTTCATGTCTTTTCCGTCGTTTCCAGGAAGCTCTTTCCAGATCTCGAACGCCGACTTACCGTCCGCTCCCGTGTCTCCTTTAAGGCCCTGAACATATTCGTTCATGTCTTTTCCGTCGTTTCCAGGAAGCTCTTTCCAGATCTCGAACGCCGACTTACCGTCCGCTCCCGTGTCCCCTTTAAGGCCTGCAACATACTCGTTCATGTCTTTTCCGTCGTTTCCAGGAAGCTCTTTCCAGATCTCGAACGCCGACTTACCGTCCGCTCCCGTGTCCCCTTTAAGGCCTGCAACATACTCGTTCATGTCTTTTCCGTCGTTTCCAGGAAGCTCTTTCCAGATCTCGAATGCCGACTTACCGTCCGCTCCCGTATCCCCTTTCAAGCCCTGAACATACTCGTTCATATCTTTTCCGTCGTTTCCAGGAAGCTCTTTCCAGATCTCGAACGCCGACTTACCGTCCGCTCCCGTGTCTCCTTTATCTCCAGTCAATTTAATCCATTCTTTTGGATTAGACCCTGGCTTTAAGATATATACAATGCCTTTATCATTTACAAGTATTGTTGCTTCCTCTGGAATTGAAACTCCAGGATCTCCTGGGTCTCCTTTAATACCTATCATTCCATCTTGTCCATTGTTTCCATTTTTACCATTAACAGAAATCCATTTTCCTGTTGCAGGATCCTTGATAAAAACAATACCATTTTCATTTACAAGAACATAAGTATCTGTAGGAATTTGAACTCCTGGGTCACCTGGATCCCCTTTAATTCCTGTTGCGCCATTTAAACCATTGATTTTTACCCAGTTTGAAGACTTATCAGCCCATTCTTTATCTCGGCCAGCAACCGTTTTATCTGTCCCCACATAAGCATAGATATTGCCATTTGAATCTTTTACAATAGCATCAAGCGTGGTAATTGATCCTGCTGTTCCTGGTGCTCCAGTTGCTCCTGCAATTCCCGTTGCACCATTTAAACCGTTAATTTTTACCCAGTTTGAAGACTTATCAGCCCATTCTTTATCTCGGCCAGCAACTGTATTATCGGTTCCAACATATGCATAAATATTACCCTCAGAATCTTTTACAATTGCATCAAGTGTAGTAATAGAACCTGCATCACCTGGTTTTCCAGGAACTCCAGGAATTCCTTCTTTCCCATTTAATGGAACCCATTTTGTATTATCTTTTGGATCTCTTACATAAACAATTCCTGTTTTATAATCAACATACATCTGGATTGTTCCGTCAAGACCAGCATCACCAGGCAGACCGTTTCCTCCTGCGATACCATTTTTACCATCGATTCCGTTTTTACCGTTGATTGATGTCCATGTACCATCCGCATTTTGTACATAAATGATGCCCGAATCTTTATCTGTATAAATACTTACATCTTTACCAGGATATCCTGCTTCTCCTTTATTACCTGGAGCTCCATTACCTCCTGCCATACCAGCAGCTTCTCCAGAAATGGCAATTCTACACCATCTGTCTATATACCAATAGTAATAACCTGGTTTAATGTCTGCCGCAGTCGCAGTATTAAAAACCAGTAAACTGTTAACATTTCCTTTTTCCATTGTCACAGTATCCGTAGAACTTAATAATTCGACACGCGGAATTAATACTCCTCGGTTATTAGCAAATACTTCTAACTGTGCTGAAATAGATGTTGGATCTTTCTTACCCACAACTACCTGAGAGTAGGCTGAATAACTACCCAAAACAAATAGTAAAGGAAGTAATCTATTCTTCATATGATTTAATCATTAATGGTTACTATTTTTTTATCATGTTGTAATGAAATCTAAGACAGAAGCGATGTATTTTTATAAGTTCAATCTAAGCGTCATTAACACAGTGCAAATATCTATTTATTTGTACTGAAGCTTTACCACTAGAAGTTTTTAAAGTTGTATTTTAAGACATAATTTCTTACCTCGAAATTTTCATGATTGAACTAGAAATGTGATAATTAGATAATGTGCTATTAATGAATTGAGAAATGGAGAATGAGAGGTGAGGAATGGGATTGGGATTGGGAAATGTAGTAGTTGGATAATATTGGAAGAGGAATTTAATTTTAAACTTGGATTGAGGGGTATTTCATTTTTTTATAAAAAAAAATCCTGACTCTAAATACAGTCAAGATTTATTTTTCTGTTTTCGGCATATACTTTTCTAATTCTTTCAAAAAACATTAAGAAAATAAATGCTTGGAATCAGACAGTCAAAATAGATTCTGAAGCCAATGCTTGACAAACAGTTATTTCTAATACCATTTGTCTGCATTCGAGGTATTGATCATTTTTATTTTCGTAAAAATGATAGGAGTTTTATCTCTTATTATGAATGTACGATTGGCGATGGAAAAGTTATAAAGCCGTTATAATAAATTCGCTTCGTCTGTTTGCCTGATGTTCTGCTTCAGTGCATGGAACACCGTCTGCGCATTTATTAACCAGTTCTGTTTCGCCATAGCCTTTTCCTGTTAGTCGGTTAGGCGCTATTCCGTTTTTAATGAGCCACTGGATGGTCGATTTTGCTCTTCGGTCAGATAAGGCTTCGTTGTACTGGTGCGAAGCTCTGCTGTCTGTGTGCGAGCGGATATCCAGCTTCATGCTTGGATTATCGTTTAAGACAACGAGTATTTTTTCCAGATCAAGCGCCGCTTCGGTTCTAATGTTAGATTTATCCAAATCAAAATGAATCATTTTGATTCCGAAGCATTTTCCCAAATCATCGCCCACAGTAACCTTGCAGGTTGATTTTTCAAGTGCAATCGGAAGATTGGTCTTGCCGCTTGTTTTATCTATGGTTATGGTTACTTCTTTTGTAGCGAATTCAGGTTTTTCTGCTCTTACGAAATAGGTTTTTCCGCATTCAACATCAAAAGTGTACATTCCGGAACCGTCTGCAGCGGCAGAGTTTTTAAGGTTCATCTGATCGTCATACAGAGTGACTTTTGCTCCCGGAAGCGCAAGTCCTGTTTCGGCATCCGATATTATTCCGTATAGCTGTTGGATGCATTTTAGCCTTCTGGTTTCTAAGAACCTGTAGATATCATCAGAACCCTGTCCTCCATCTTTATTGGAAGTGAAAAACCCTCTTCTCGTTTCAGGATCAATAATATACGCAAAGTCATCTTTTGGAGAATTGACATCTGCCCCGACATTCTGAATGTTGCTTACTTTTCCGCTATTGTCAATATTGGCCACAAAAACATCCAATCCTCCGAGACCCGGATGCCCGTCAGACGCAAAATAAATCTCGTTTTCAGAAGTTAAGTAGGGATACGTTTCTTTTCCTTCCGTATTAATCGCGTTTCCGAGATTTTGCGGAGGCCCAAACCCGCCATTTGAATTTATAGTTACTTTATACAGATCAGACTCTCCAAAAGATCCCGGCATATCGGAAGCAAAATA
>NZ_JAXCWF010000026.1:0-5614 GCF_034044945.1 Flavobacterium sp. CFBP9031 | reverse complement strand
CTTGCGTAAGCGGAAAAAGGTTCTACTTTTGCACCCGCAACAGCGAAGGCGTTCATCGAAATACTGGCAGGAAAGGAGAATCGGACGGAAAGAAATTTTCAAAAAAAAAGATTCGAAAAAGCTTGCGAGATTTGAAAATGCTTTCTACATTTGCACCCCGCAAAACAGGGAAAGTTCATTGAGAGATTGGGAGGGAAATTAGAGAAAACGGGATTGAAAAAATCTCAAAAAAAACTTTAAATTTTTCTTGCAGGAAACAAAAAGAAGTTTTAGTTTTGCACCCGCTTTGAGAGACAAGCGAAAGACAAAGGAATTACGTTCGTAGACATATTGAATTGACAGCCGTTCTGAAAGAGATTTCAGAACAAAAGAATAAGAGCAGTAGAATCGCAAGATTCGAAAAGAACCGATAGAAATAGCATCGATTATATAATATTAAAATATACGATGAAGAGTTTGATCCTGGCTCAGGATGAACGCTAGCGGCAGGCTTAACACATGCAAGTCGAGGGGTAGAGGCTTTCGGGCCTTGAGACCGGCGCACGGGTGCGTAACGCGTATGCAATCTGCCTTTCACAGAGGGATAGCCCAGAGAAATTTGGATTAATACCTCATAGCATTACAGGATGGCATCATTTTGTAATTAAAGTCACAACGGTGAAAGATGAGCATGCGTCCCATTAGCTAGTTGGTAAGGTAACGGCTTACCAAGGCGACGATGGGTAGGGGTCCTGAGAGGGAGATCCCCCACACTGGTACTGAGACACGGACCAGACTCCTACGGGAGGCAGCAGTGAGGAATATTGGTCAATGGACGCAAGTCTGAACCAGCCATGCCGCGTGCAGGATGACGGTCCTATGGATTGTAAACTGCTTTTGCACAGGAAGAAACACTCCGACGTGTCGGAGCTTGACGGTACTGTGAGAATAAGGATCGGCTAACTCCGTGCCAGCAGCCGCGGTAATACGGAGGATCCAAGCGTTATCCGGAATCATTGGGTTTAAAGGGTCCGTAGGCGGTCTTGTAAGTCAGTGGTGAAAGCCCATCGCTCAACGGTGGAACGGCCATTGATACTGCAGGACTTGAATTATTGGGAAGTAACTAGAATATGTAGTGTAGCGGTGAAATGCTTAGAGATTACATGGAATACCAATTGCGAAGGCAGGTTACTACCAATTTATTGACGCTGATGGACGAAAGCGTGGGTAGCGAACAGGATTAGATACCCTGGTAGTCCACGCCGTAAACGATGGATACTAGCTGTTGGGAGCAATCTCAGTGGCTAAGCGAAAGTGATAAGTATCCCACCTGGGGAGTACGAACGCAAGTTTGAAACTCAAAGGAATTGACGGGGGCCCGCACAAGCGGTGGAGCATGTGGTTTAATTCGATGATACGCGAGGAACCTTACCAAGGCTTAAATGCAGACTGACCGATTTGGAAACAGATCTTTCGCAAGACAGTTTACAAGGTGCTGCATGGTTGTCGTCAGCTCGTGCCGTGAGGTGTCAGGTTAAGTCCTATAACGAGCGCAACCCCTGTTGTTAGTTGCCAGCGAGTCAAGTCGGGAACTCTAACAAGACTGCCAGTGCAAACTGTGAGGAAGGTGGGGATGACGTCAAATCATCACGGCCCTTACGCCTTGGGCTACACACGTGCTACAATGGCCGGTACAGAGAGCAGCCACTGGGTGACCAGGAGCGAATCTATAAAGCCGGTCACAGTTCGGATCGGAGTCTGCAACTCGACTCCGTGAAGCTGGAATCGCTAGTAATCGGATATCAGCCATGATCCGGTGAATACGTTCCCGGGCCTTGTACACACCGCCCGTCAAGCCATGGAAGCTGGGGGTGCCTGAAGTCGGTGACCGCAAGGAGCTGCCTAGGGTAAAACTGGTAACTAGGGCTAAGTCGTAACAAGGTAGCCGTACCGGAAGGTGCGGCTGGAACACCTCCTTTCTAGAGCCCGAGTGTTAGCGGAAACGCACGCTGGGGAAATAAGATGCCGGACTAAAGGTTTGGAATCTGAGATTGTATTGCTCTTGCTGTTAATTTAAAAAAATGATAAAAATTAAGTAAAACAGAGTCTCGTAGCTCAGCTGGTTAGAGTACTACACTGATAATGTAGGGGTCGGCAGTTCGAGTCTGCCCGGGACTACTATTTGACTTAAAAAAGGAAATTCTAGAGTTGAGTTCTTATGAATAATCATTCATAATTCATAATTCACAATTCATAATTAGATTGGGGGATTAGCTCAGCTGGCTAGAGCGCCTGCCTTGCACGCAGGAGGTCAACGGTTCGACTCCGTTATTCTCCACTGATTCGCCCAGGCGGATAAAAGTTCATTGACATATTGAGATAAGAAAATAATAAGAAAGTAGAAAGCGTTTTTTGCAATTTATTGCAAAAGACAAAACAAAACGGTCTTGTTTTAATTAACAAGATTGGTGCAATAAGCAAAATAAGGGCGCATGGGGAATGCCTAGGCTCTCAGAGGCGATGAAGGACGTGATAAGCTGCGAAAAGCTGCGGGGACTGGCACACACAGATTGATCCGCAGATATCCGAATGGGGCAACCCGCTATGTTGAAGACATAGCACACCGATAGGTGGGCAAACCCGCTGAACTGAAACATCTAAGTAGGCGGAGGAGAAGAAAACAAAAGTGATTCCGTAAGTAGTGGCGAGCGAACGCGGATTAGCCCAAACCAGTTATGTTACGGCATAGCTGGGGTTGTAGGACCGCGACATTTCATGCATGAGGAACCGGAAGCTTCTGGAAAGGAGCGCCACAGAGGGTGACAGCCCCGTATGGGCAACAAATGTAATGGATAGCGGTATCCTGAGTAGGGCGGGGCACGTGAAACCCTGTCTGAATTTGGCGGGACCATCCGCTAAGGCTAAATACTCCTGAGAGACCGATAGTGAACCAGTACCGTGAGGGAAAGGTGAAAAGAACCGTGAATAACGGAGTGAAATAGATCCTGAAACCATGCGCTTACAAGCGGTCGGAGCCCTTTCGTGGGGTGACGGCGTGCCTTTTGCATAATGAGCCTACGAGTTAACGCTGCTGGCAAGGATAAGTGGTTAAGCCATGGATCCGCAGCGAAAGCGAGTCTGAATAGGGCGCTTTAGTCAGTAGTGTTAGACGCGAAACCGTGTGATCTACCCATGGGCAGGTTGAAGCTGTGGTAACACACAGTGGAGGACCGAACCGGTTGACGTTGAAAAGTCTTCGGATGACCTGTGGGTAGGGGTGAAAGGCCAATCAAACTCGGAAATAGCTCGTACTCCCCGAAATGCATTTAGGTGCAGCGTTATTTTAGTTATATAGAGGTAGAGCTACTGATTGGATGCGGGGGCTTCACCGCCTACCAATTCCTGACAAACTCCGAATGCTATATAATGATTGATAACAGTGAGGGCTTGGGTGCTAAGGTCCAAGTCCGAGAGGGAAAGAACCCAGACCATCAGCTAAGGTCCCCAAATATATGCTAAGTTGAAAGAACGAGGTTTGTCTGCCCAGACAGCTAGGATGTTGGCTTGGAAGCAGCCATTCATTTAAAGAGTGCGTAACAGCTCACTAGTCGAGCGGACGAGCATGGATAATAATCGGGCATAAGCATATTACCGAAGCTATGGATTTGCATGTATTTGCAAGTGGTAGGGGAGCATTCTGACAGGGCTGAAGGTGTTTCGTAAGGGATGCTGGACCGGTCAGAAAAGAAAATGTAGGCATAAGTAACGATAATGCGGGCGAGAAACCCGCACACCGAAAAACTAAGGTTTCCACAGCTATGCTAATCAGCTGTGGGTTAGTCTGGACCTAAGGCGAACCCGAAAGGGACAGTCGATGGCCAACGGGTTAATATTCCCGTACTTCTTATTGCTGTGATGGGGTGACGGAGTGATGAAAGCGCCGCGAACTGACGGAATAGTTCGTTAAAGCACCTAGCTATAGGGTCTCTAGGCAAATCCGGAGATCTTGGTGAAATGCGATAGTACTCGGAGTCTTCGGACAAAGAGATAGTGCGCCTAAGGGCTTCCAAGAAAAACCTCTAAACTTCAGGCAATAAGAACCAGTACCGTAAACCGACACAGGTAGTTGAGGAGAGAATCCTAAGGTGCTCGAGAGATTCATGGCTAAGGAATTAGGCAAAATAGACCTGTAACTTCGGGAGAAAGGTCGCCAGCAGCAATGCTGGCCGCAGTGAAGAGGTCCAGGCGACTGTTTATCAAAAACACAGGGCTCTGCAAAATCGTAAGATGAAGTATAGGGCCTGACACCTGCCCGGTGCTGGAAGGTTAAGAGGAGATGTTATCTTCGGAGAAGCATTGAATTGAAGCCCCAGTAAACGGCGGCCGTAACTATAACGGTCCTAAGGTAGCGAAATTCCTTGTCGGGTAAGTTCCGACCTGCACGAATGGTGTAACGATCTGGACACTGTCTCAGCCATGAGCTCGGTGAAATTGTAGTAACGGTGAAGATGCCGTTTACCCGCAGTGGGACGAAAAGACCCTGTGCACCTTTACTATAGCTTAGTATTGACCTTGGATAAATGATGTGTAGGATAGGTTGGAGACTTTGAAGCGGCGTCGCCAGGCGTTGTGGAGTCATTGTTGAAATACAACCCTTTGTTTATCTGAGGCCTAACCCCGCAATGTGGGGGACAGTGCTTGGTGGGTAGTTTGACTGGGGTGGTCGCCTCCAAAAGAGTAACGGAGGCTTCTAAAGGTTCCCTCAGTACGCTTGGTAACCGTGCGTAGAGTGCAATGGCATAAGGGAGCTTGACTGAGAGACATACAGGTCGATCAGGTACGAAAGTAGAGCATAGTGATCCGGTGGTTCCGCATGGAAGGGCCATCGCTCAAAGGATAAAAGGTACGCCGGGGATAACAGGCTGATCTCCCCCAAGAGCTCATATCGACGGGGGGGTTTGGCACCTCGATGTCGGCTCGTCACATCCTGGGGCTGGAGAAGGTCCCAAGGGTTGGGCTGTTCGCCCATTAAAGTGGCACGCGAGCTGGGTTCAGAACGTCGTGAGACAGTTCGGTCTCTATCTACTGCGGGCGTTAGAAATTTGAGTGGATCTGATTCTAGTACGAGAGGACCGAATTGGACAAACCTCTAGTGTATCTGTTGTCCCGCCAGGGGCACCGCAGAGTAGCTACGTTTGGAAGGGATAAGCGCTGAAAGCATATAAGCGCGAAACCCACCACAAGATGAGATTTCTTTTAAGGATCGTGGAAGATGACCACGTTGATAGGCTACAGATGTAAAGGCAGTAATGTCATAGTCGAGTAGTACTAATAATCCGTAAGCTTATGCACAAACTTTTCCCCCCGGGCAATCGGGGGGAGGAAACTTTCTAAATAATTCCTGTTTGTTTCTTTATCTCAGTATGTTAAGATATTGTTTAATTGATAATTAACAATTTATAATTGATAATTAATGATTAAAAGCTGCTTGCAGCGAATAGCCTTAAGGTGGTTATTGCGGCGGGGCTCACCTCTTCCCATCCCGAACAGAGAAGTTAAGCCCGCCTGCGCAGATGGTACTGCAGTTTTGTGGGAGAGTATGTCGTCGCCTTTCTTTTGAAAACCCTATCCAAAT
>NZ_JAXCWF010000025.1:0-6405 GCF_034044945.1 Flavobacterium sp. CFBP9031 | reverse complement strand
TTGTAGACTTTCAGGGCAATAATGCCGAATTGCCGATTGTACTGGGAACCATGACCAGCAGAAAGGAAAAAAGTGGTTATAGTACGCCTAATAATGATTTGAAAGTAATGCGAACCCGTTCTGGAATTACAGCCATTATGAATGATGCCGATGGAAGTGCTTCACTTGAAGACCCAAGCGGTAATAAGTATTTTATGGATGGAAACGGAAACACTACCATTGATGCACCTAAGAATTTAACAATAAATGCAGGAGAAGATATAATATTAAATGCAGGAAGAGATATATCAACAAGTGCAGGACAAAATATAACCGAAACTGCAATTGGATATAAAGAAACAACAACTGGATTATTTTATGGTATAGCTGTCGGTACTGATTATTTGATTAATGTGATAGGCAAGATGTCTGAATATATAAAGGGAAACAAAGAATCTCGTACAGAAAAGGACAGAACTAGAGTATCTAATGGAAAAATAGTAGCTCAAAGTCAAGGAACTCATGAGCAGCACTCCGAGAAAGAAATAAAAAACAATTCAGCAGAGAGTACTAGCATGTTTTAGTTATGGGCAAAATATAAATATTTTGAAAAAAACTTAGATAATACATAAAGACCATACGATGAAATATAAAATCATTACAGCAGTAATTTGTATGCTTATTGCTCAATTAAGTGCCTGCCAAATGAAAGATTTGAAGAGCGATAAAAAAAAAGAAAACATGAACGAAGAAAAAATTGAATGGGACGGAATGGTATGCACCCCAAAAGGATATCCTGCAACGGTTTTGTCTCCCAATGTATTTTATTCAAGTGGAGGCAAATACATAACCCTTATTCCTAATATGAGTTATACTGGAGGATCAGATTGGACAGGTTCTGCCCGCAGCTGGGCGAGTGAACCAAAACCTGCACCCGATCATTTGAGTATTACATGGTTTTCGGAAACAGAAAACAAAATTTACGCGGGAGAATTTGCTTTGCCACAGCAAAAAATCTACAATTTATTTAAGGAAGGGTATATGGACTATGGCATTCCAAATGATAGTGATGACGGTAAAGAAACTTTGCATTGGGAAACTTACAGTTCTCTCACGGTAGGGCTCGCACCAAAAGGTATGGTGGTGGTTTGGATCAATGGACAAAACAAGGTGGAGATTGGGAGGTATCAAGCTAGGGAATTGGACAGAAAAGAAGCTAATGAAGTATTTAAAAGGCATTTTAAATCAAGTGGCGATATGCCAGAAACCATTGATAAATCGGAATTTGACAGATTGACTCCTGAAGTAAAGGAAATAATAAAACAAGGAAAAATAAGCTGTAAGCAATGGGACGATTATAGGCTACGCTATAATTGGAAAGTGGAGTTTAATAAACCATTGGAAATGTATCATCATTATATTGGTTTTTTTAATAGCGAATATACCAGATGTTTAGCTCCAAAAATGAGTGAGGAAGAGTTCAATAAAACCATACTTGAACCTAGCGACAAAATAGTTCCAAATAAATTGGGAATGTATTTAACTGCCCAAAATCACAGAAATTACCTTATCAGGCTGGAAACACTCGATGAGCAGGAAACTATTGAGGCATTTAAAAAGCTGGAAGAGGCAAGCCCTAAAGCGGTCATAACCATTTTTATAACGGTCGATGATGATTTTAAAAGCTTTACAGTAACCTTAAAAAACGATAAGAAAGAAATCAAACTCGAAAAAGCGCTTTTGCGATTGTTTACTTTGGATAAAAGCAATGATTTGAAAAATCAAAAATAATCGATCTTAACAAAAAATCACAAACAGTAAATTGATTAATTATGAGCAAAACAACCATAGTAGAAGGAGATATTCTAGAGTTTACGGGAGGAAATAACATTAACTATGCCAAAGAAGGTATTGAAAATCATGCCCAAAAGGTAATGCAAATAGGCAAAGAGAAGGGAGTTTCACACGGAGATCCTACAACTTATGAAACGATTGAAAACCTAAAAGGAGTAAAAGTAACCGCAATAGTATTTTTTGATGGAACCAAAAACAATAGAAACAATACCTCTAGGCGATTAGACAAAGACAGCGATAGCAAAACCAGTAAAGAAAGTAAAGTAATTTATAAAAAAAATTATGAGGAAGAAAGCAGTTACGAAAACGGCTACTCTAACGTTGCTGCTTTGTCTTACATGGCAATTGAAGACAAAGAAAAAAAGATATTAGTAGATTATATTGAAGGTGAAGGTACTGAGGATGACCAGAAAGGAGATGCCATGGGTTTTGCCTTTGGCTCTGGTGATACGGGTATTCCTAAAAAAGTAAAAAAAGGCTTTACAAAAATTAAGGAAAAAATTAATGGGGTTTATAAAAAAGATGAAGAATATGTAAAAGAGCTGACCATAACTGTTTTTGGTTTCAGCCGTGGGGCAGCTGCAGCGAGAAGCTTTCTTACTACTACCAAAGCGGGGTTTAAAGAAAGTTACCCAAAAGCCGAGATAACGTATGCTTTTGCCGGTTTGTTTGATACGGTATCTTCCTATGAGCCCGAAGGCCACTTGGGTAAGTTAGGCGCGGCAGCCACTTATAATTTCAACAATGATGTCAAAGAATTAGGATTGAGGCTAGATGGTATGGTTAAGAAAGTGATACACCTTACAGCAGAAAATGAATACCGAGAAAACTTTTCGCTTACTACCATTGCCAGTTCTATTGCTGCAGGGGTGGGTTTCGAACTTCAAATACCTGGTGCGCACTCTGATGTAGGCGGTGGGTATGAAGAGTACAAACATGTAGAGAAAAGAGTTATACGTCCGTGGCTTGCGAGAAAACAGGAATGGATTAATGAAGGCTGGTATAATGAAAAACAAGTAATAACAACGGGACAAACTTACACAGGAACAAGGGAACTTGAAAACTCTTATCAATTTGTCCCATTGGCTATCATGATGTATTTTGCTAAAAAAAACGGTGTAAAATTTGAAGGATTTGATGATAATAAACGAAATAGGGACTTTAAAGTAATCGCTGAATTGGAGAATGTTAAAAACAAGCTTTTGAATTTAGCTATCGAAAAGGAGGGAGCGGTATCTTTAAAGGTTAAATTAAATAATATTCATGAGCTAAAACATATTCGTAATCGTTATTTGCACATTTCGGCAAATGATGACTCCATGGGTATGGAAACAAACAGACCTGATGGGCCTGGCACAATGAGACGCAATATTATTGAAGACAACGCATTAACGCCAAGCAAATGAAGCAAAAAATAATTATACTAATAACACTTATCCTAATTACGCAATTTAGTGCATGCCATAAGAAGGAAAACATAATTGAAGAAAACATGAATGAAGAAAAAATTGAATGGGATGGAATGGTTTGCACTCCAAAAGGATATCCTGCAACAGTTTTGTCTCCTAATGTATTTTATTCCAGCGGAGGCAAATACATAACCCTGATTCCTAATATGAGTTATACTGGAGGATCAAATTGGACAGGTTCTGCCCGCAGCTGGGCGAGCGAGCCCAAACCCGCTCCAGACCATTTAAGTATCACATGGTTTTCGGAAACAGAAAACAAAATTTACGCGGGAGAATTTGCTTTGCCACAGCAAAAAATCTACAATTTATTTAAAGAGGGATATATGAGATATGGCATTCCAAGTGATAGTGATGACGGTAAGGAAACCTTGCATTGGGAAACCTACAGTTCTCTCACGGCAGGGCTTGCACCAAAGGGAATGGTAGTGGTTTGGGTCGATGGACAGAACAAGGTGGAGATAGGGAGGTACCAAGCTAGGGAATTGGATAGAAAAGAAGCTAATGAAGTATTTAAAAGGCATTTTAAATCAAGTGGCGACATGCCAGAAACTATTGATAAATCAGAATTTGAAAGATTAACTCCTGAGGTAAAGGAAATAATAAGAAAGGGAAAAATAAGCTGTAAGCAATGGGACGATTACAGGCTGCGCTACAATTGGAAAGTGGAGTTTAATAAACCATTGGAAATGTATTGTCTAGATATGGAATTCTTTAATAGTGAAAAATTAGGTTATCTCCGACCTCATGAAACCCAAGAGAATTTCAATAAAATTATACTGGAGCCTAGTAGTAAAGTAGTTCCGAGTTATATGGGAATGTATGTCACTGCCCAAAATCACAGAAATTACCTTATCAGGCTGGAAACACTCGATGAGCAAGAAACTATTGAGGCATTCAAAAAGCTGGAAGAAGCAAGCCCGAAAGCCGTCATAACCATTTTTATAACGGTCGATGATGATTTTAAAAATTTTATCGTAACCCTAAAAAATGACAAAAAAGAAATAAAACTCGAAAAGGCACTTTTGCGATTGTTCACATTAGATAAAAGCAATGATTTGAAGAATCAGATGTAGTTTGTTTTGCTCAAGCAACAAAAACCCGCCCGATAGCGCGGATTTGTAATCCGTGCCCGCAAAGATTATTTTTCTATTTTATATAAAAAACAAAAGCTACATGATTCTTTTTAGCTTTTGTCTTGATAATTTGTCTTGTGTCTTATTGTTGCGGGCACGGATTGCAAATCCGCGCTATCTGGTGTATATTAACGGCAATCAACCCGATAGCGCGGATTTGCAATCCATACCCGCAAAGATTGGTTTTCTATTTTGAATAAAAACAAAAACTATATGATTCTTTGTAGCTTCTGTTTTGATAATTTATATTATGTCTTATTGTTGCGGGCACGGATTGCAAATCCGCGCTATCGGATTTTATAAAATCAGTCAGCAACAGTTTAAATAATTATGTAAACACCTGTAACGATTTGCGGAATAGCTATGTCGAAATGTATAATGGCGATCTGTACGATAAAAATTCTATAAATGAAGAATATTTATCGAAACTCAAACGAAAATCTTACCTGAATTATATTGACGAAGAAGTATTAAAAAAATTAAGAAACCAGTATCTGCACTGGTCTGTAAAAGCTAACGAACTGGGGCTTGGTTCTCGCGAGAGTCAGGCACCTGCCAAAGACGGCGCCTATGAAGGCCGATATAGAAAAAGAGAAATACACAATGGCTAAAACCTATATAAAAATAATAGTATGCTTTTTTATAGGCATACAGATAAACAGCTGTCAAATGAAAAATGAAAAAATACCCGAGTGGCATGCCGAAATGTGCCATCCTGCAAATAAGTATAGAATTGACATGGTAAAAGACGAAATTTTTACCCTCGAAGGCATTCGTGCAGGCATGCCTTATGGAGGTTCCTCAGGTACATGGGGCCGATCAGGCAAAATGTGGACGGAACAGCATGGTACACCCGTAGGGGTAGACCTAACCTATTATGCTGGTTATGATAATGTCTTTTACAGGTTAAAAATTGATCTTCCTGTAGAGCGGATGAAAGATTTGGTAAAGCGCAATTATGCTTATTGTGAAGCAAAAAATAAAACAATCGAGGAATATAAATATGAAGGTGATCCTGATTTATTGGGCGATGCTGATGAAACTTACAAATCCTATGATAGAATTTCCAGCCTTATTTTTGGTTTTGCGCCAAAAGGCATGGTAGTGGTTTGGGTAAATTATGGTTTAACGGTGATAGAAATTGGCAGATATCAGGCTAAAGTAATAACTGACACAAAAGAATTGGAATCTGCAAAGAAAAGATATTTAGATATCTGGCGTTTTTCACCTGCCCGCTTTGATGAGTTGGCAAAAGAATTTTCTGTTCCAGATGCCAATTGTAAGATTTGGGATATGTTCCGTCTACGATACAATTGGAAACCCGTATTTACCTCTGAGAATCCCAATTTCAGATTATTCACAATAAATACAGAGTATTACAATGGAGAAAAAGACCAAATGATGCGTCCATGGCTGCTAGAAAATAAAATAAGAGACAGGGCACTGCCAAATGTTTTTCAGTTTTTCTGGGAAACAGGAATAGGACAAAAATTTGAAGGAAGGATTTTCTTTAATCAAAATGAAATTTTCAGCCGTTTTAAAGGACTCTCAGGAAATAATGAAATTCAGATAAAAATTGCTGAAGACAACAGAAGTTTGAAAGTTTTATTAAACAATCAAAAACTGGAGGTTGACAGCATTAGAATTTATCCTAATAGCAAATGGGATTTTAATGATTCCTATAAATAACTTTTGAAATGCTTAATTGTAAAATGAAATTAACCCGCCCGATAGCGCGGATTTGCAATCCGTGCCCGCAAAGATTGGTTTTCAATTTTAAATAAAGACAGAAACGACATGATTCTTAGTGGCTTTTGTCTTGTAATTTGTGTTGTGTCTTATTGTTGTGGGCACGGATTGCAAATCCGCGCTATCGGGTTCCAGATTTAGTGCCATTCTGCAAAAGCCAGACGGCCATTGTAACCGCCAACGCAGATCCTGACGGACTTAGCGGTATACAGGTACAGATG